>NZ_CP121694.1:0-157500 GCF_035573695.1 Metallumcola ferriviriculae
AACGACCCCGCAGTGTCTTTAACGCAAAACCCGTAAAGAGTAATATATCATCTGAACTACTTGAGATAGGAAAGCGGTTATCCGGCCCGCTTGGGGGTCGCTCTACAATTCTATACAATCAAACCCAATATTTACTTTATGTAATACTTTTTCAACAGACTGCTTGTCTTCTTGTGATAGAAAATAAGTACCATTTTGTAATACAATCTTTGAAGCATATTTGTTACCATCAATAACATGTCCCATAAACCCCTATCTCCCTCTTTTTTGCAGAATGCTCAATTTACAATTTTAAAAACATAACTTACGAATATAATAAATTTCTGCCACATGGCATCATATGCATAGAAATTAATTTACATTCAACAGCACCACGTCGTATTGCCCAAAAGAAAGTAAATATGGTTTATAGCCTAAAAAACGGCGTAACCTATGGTATATGCCATCTTAATTTCAGATTCGTCAGATTTATCCAGCTTAGACTCTATATTTTTATTGACTAAGGATATACAGTTACCTTTTTAGAGATTTCATCCGTTCTTTTTTTGTATGCTTTTTCAATATACTCTTCTGGATCATTACAGAAATCGTCCCATTTTATAAGTACACAGTAGCGGTCTTCTTCCCTCCAAGCACATTTGTCGTTATCAGGTATATAATAGTTAATAGTAAATTCTTTTACTGTAGTACTATCATTAATACTAACTAAGTTGTGGTTGCCTCCACAAATCGAACAATCATAATTGCCTTTATAAATTACGTCATACATACTTGGTAGTAATACCCCCAGAATACCACTGCGGGTATTACCCTCACCGTTGTAAAGAGAAGCCTGCAGTTCTCTTTTAATGTATCTTTGTTCTTCATAACCAAGGTTTTCGGCGCTTCTTGTTCCAATTAAATGAATGGTAACTGTAGAATCTGACAAGTAATCATCTCTTATTTTCTGCAAAATATAATCTTCATCATCCGAGTCTATAGCCTCGTCCAGTGACTTGTCTATCATATCAATATCTAAATTATTTTGTATATTCTTTTTAAAGTCTTCATCTTCCGTTTTAAATGAAATAAAGCATTTTCTTCCCATAAGTGTCACCTCCCTCTAAGTTTTTTCGGCCACTCTTTAACTCCCTCTATTTTATATTTGTTCTAGTTGAATAGTCAGTACAATGCAACTATCATCCTCCACCGTTTTTTTCGGAAGGCTAAATATACTGTGACCATTTACTGTTTTCGGAAGAAATTAGAGTTTCGATTCTTTGAACAAATAACGGAAATGGTTCTTTAACACCATACGGTTCAGCCTACGTTAAAAATAGATATTTTTCATGCTCCAAAGACTCGCTATTTGTTCGATATTCGACCCAGTTTTCTTGAAATCTGAAAAGACCTGTAATTGGCGCTATAATTGCAACTGCTGCCCCGGCAACACTTACTATTTCTTTCCACCAAACAAAACCGGTTGAGATAAACCCCGTGATAACAGGAATTGTTGCGGCTAATAATATTTTAATAGTTCTCAACCAATAAAAACACTTCTTAATTAAACTTACTCTTCTGATCATACCACCTTATTTGACCCTCAACACGGTTGTCAATGTATTCTTCTTGTGTCATACAGTCCCCCCTCAATCTGAAACCCCAAATACTTTTTGGTGCGTTCTTATGATAGCAATCTCTTTTTCCAGTCATTCAAACAGAAATAGTAGATCCTAACTTAGAGTCTACTTTTATCAAATCAAAGGTTTTCACTTTCAAGAATGTTGATAATTTGTTTTAGGTGATCATTTTCTAAATTGTTAGCTACTGTAGTACCCTCTATAATCTCAAGGTTATTAATTGTTGTCTCATAATTCCAGCCTGGTGCGTCAATCGCAAGTAGTTTTTGAGAAGCCCTGACTGCTAATTCCCAATCTTCACCCAAAACAGCAGCCTCTAGTGCTGTAGCAACATCCCAATAGTCTTGAGAGTTAATTCCACCTCTACGTGCAACTGAAAATACTACTGCTGGAAGTATTGTTTCAAGCTTCTTTAAAGATTCCTCACCGTGTTTACGGAAAAGTAAGGTCGCTGCATTAATGCCAGGATAATAGTCACGAGGATCTAACTCAAACCCTTTGGAATACCATTCTATTGCTTGATCTAAATATCCTAATGCTTTGGCTTCCTTCCCATGCTTTATAGCTTCGTCATACAGATCCTTATAAATTCGCCCATAAATTCCGCAGTTTTCAGGAGAGGCACCAAATTTTTTAATTACGCTATCAAGAACCTTTGTTGCTCTCAGGCGATCCTTGTTTTGATTTCTTCTATTTAACGCCATTGCGTACTGTTCATTAATTGTAACGGAAAGATCTCTTAGTTCTTGAGGCACTTTTTCTATTAAGTTAATCATTTCATCCCAAGCTTTTATATCCCTATATGAAAGCATTAAATCCATCAATAGTTCCGAATGAGTTTCGTTAAAATCACCAAGAGACTCTTCAATCTTTATCATATCTTTTTTAGCCTGTTCTTTATCTTCTAATATACGAGCCTCCTCAAGCTCCTCTCTAATGCTCTCTATTCTTTTTGCTCTATCCCTAAAACTTTCTGTTACATCATGATCCAAATTTATTCCAGGAAATTTCGATATAACCTGGAACAAAGGGCTATCTGCTGTTTTTAGATCCTTCTTGGACTCTTCCAACTTTTCTTTCAACAATACTGATAATCTCTCTGCACCCTCATCTGAAAGAACACCGTTATCTAATTCATAAGGGAGTGCCCTTACCATACCAACATCAAAAGGTAATTTACTGTCTTTAGCAAAGATTAGAATTGTGGATCTTGGTCGCGAACAGTGACGGATACCTAATTCATAGTAAACATTCGGGTTTTGAATTGTTAAATCAGCTATTACAATTTCTGCCAGAAGCAGCCTTTCAAACATGGGAATGTGGATAATGCCACCACTTCTCTCTTCATCAGCTCTTATTACATCAACCTGAGCTTCTTCAGCGGCTGGTTTTATGGCTTTTTCGTAAATAGAATCAAACTCTATTTCAAATGTTGATGTTTGATCCTTTTTTTTACCAAAAGGCATCACAACAAAAAGTAACGGTTTCATCTGACCCCTCCTACACTGTGAATTCATTAAAGTGTCACCTAGTAGCTAGGTTCTGAAGCCTTGCTTCGCTCCATCCATAGAGTGTTATATTATTATCTATCAAAAACTTTGGTTTCACACCTTTGGTATCTTTTAATCTAATTGCATAAACTGGTTTTCCTGCAGCAAGGGTCATTTCCACTTCTTCTGGAACCCAATGACTTTTATAAGTCTTATTTCCAACAAACACAATTGTTCTTGAAGTACCTTTAATGTTCTTTGAGATAGCCTGCCTTATAACCGCTTCATCTTCTGTATCCCATCTTTTTAGCAAGTCTTTTACCTTAAAATCAAGGCCTTTGTATTTGGAGTTGACTGCTCGCCCTTTAATAGTAACAACAACCTTCCTATCAAATTCCGAGAAGCTAAAGAAAACTACATTTGCCATTTCAAATCCCCCTTTTAACGTATAAATTTAACTCAATCCCAAAAAATTTCTTTATGTTTGTAACTATACTTGGATATTGACTTACTATTTCAAAAGTACGGTCTTAGGGTTACATACTTTGGACACCTAGTACATTAGCAAATTTTGACCTTTATAGCCCTAATCTATTTTTAATGTCCGCAGTCCAACAGATTTTAGCGGCAAAACCATAATTGGTTTTAATCCATTCTTAGATTTGTTTATATGTAGCCATTTTAATACACCTTCTCAACTCATCTTGATTTCTAAAGTGATTTATTTTATGGTAATGCCTTGGCCTTTAAAGTTTCCGGCTGGTTCACATTATAGACAAAATCTTCTAAAAACCCTTCAACACGTTGTGAGATAATTCCTCTTTTTTCCTCTTCTTACTAGTATTGTATTATTGGATCACGTTAAAAGGCCTCAATAAATTGATTGAGGCTGGCTGAAAGTACTCTTAGTTGTGTCACTGTAATCAAATGGAACGAAATCGCTAGGCGGTGGTTTGGTTCCATCCTTTTGGTACGCCGTTATCTCATCTTTCCCCTTCGTACTATTACCCTGCAAAAGTTTGTCTCAAATCTGAAATTTTATTATTGTCCTTGTCCTTGGTTCGTGTTAATAGCCCTTTATTCTTCAACCTGGCAACAAAACCATAACTTCCTCGAAAGTTAATGGCTGACTAAATCAAAGAAGCACCTTCCCTTGATATCAAGGGAAGGTGCTCAGCTTCCATCTCTATTTCCGATTTTCCAACTTAATTCCATTACACAACAACAGTAACTTCCTTCTAAAAGTTCATTCTCAAACTTTATTCACTCCGACAAGCTTCACAATTATCACATAACCCTTTACTCCACCGTCACACTCTTAGCCAAATTCCTTGGCTTATCAACGTCCGACCCTCTTGCTACTGCAGCATAGTACGCAAGCAACTGTAGCGGTACTACCGTCAGTATCGGTGCCAGCAGCGGGATGGTGTTGGGGATGGTGATGACTTGGTCCACGGACTGACTGATGTTTGAGTCTTCAAAGACCACAGCGGTGACATGGGCACCGCGGGCTTTTACTTCCTTGATGTTGGATACGGTCTTATCATAGATACTGCTTTGAGTGGCTAGAGCCACTACCGGTATGCCTTCGGTAATTAGGGCCAAGGTGCCGTGCTTCAATTCGCCGGCGGCGTAGGCCTCGGCGTGGATATAGGAAATCTCTTTTAATTTCAGGGAACCTTCTAAAGAAACAGCATAGTCTAAGCCGCGGCCGATGAAGAAGGCGTCTTCTCTTTTAGCCCATTCACCTGCCAATTTTTCCACTGTTTCCGCATGCCCGAGTACCTGCTCCAGCTGCTCCGGCAGTTCCCTTAAGGCCTGAGTAACACTGGTTACCTGATCCGATGTCAGAACTTTTCTCTCCTGACCTATAAAGAGTCCTAAGAGATATGCTGCCGCCAACTGGGTCAGATAGGCCTTGGTGGAGGCCACTGCTACCTCCGGTCCGGCCCAGGTATAGATGACGGCATCTGCCTCCCGGGAAACTGAGCTTCCCACCACATTAGTGATGGCGACCACCGGTGCGCCCTTGGACTGGGCTTCCCGCATGGCTGCCAGGGTATCGGCCGTTTCGCCGGACTGACTGATTACCACTACTAGGGTATTTTCGTCAATTAGCGGGTCCCGATAGCGAAATTCCGAGGCAATGTCTGCCTCCGCCGGGATTCGCGCTAGGTTTTCCATCACATATTTGCCCACAAGCCCGGCATGATAGGCAGTACCACAGGCCACGAAGTAGACTTTATTAATATCATTTAAGTTCTTAATTTGTTTAAGTTCATCTAGCAGCACGCCGCCGTTATCCAGTCGTCCTTTTAGGGTAGCTCTCAATGCTCGGGGCTGCTCAAAGATTTCTTTCAGCATAAAGTGGGGGTAGCCGCCCTTTTCTGCGGCTTCTATATCCCAATCTACCTGATAGACTTCTTTATCTACTTTCCCTTTTTGGTTAAATACCTCTACCCTTTGATCGGTAACCACCGCTACCTCGCCATCTTCCATGATGAAGGTTTTCCGAGTATGCTTAAGAATCGCCGGGATATCTGAAGCGAGGAAGTTTTCGCCTTCGCCTAATCCCACTACCAAGGGGCTGTCTTTTCGGGCGCACACTAGTTTATCCGGTTCGTCTGTAGACAGTATCACCATGGCATAAGCACCATCTACCTGTTTAATTACTTGGTTTATTGTCTCCAACAAATCACCATTATAGAATTTCTCTACCAGATGGGCCAGTACTTCTGTGTCCGTCTCAGACCTGAAGGTATGGCCTTCCTTAATTAGTTCGTCTTTTAAATCTTGGTAGTTCTCAATAATACCATTATGCACTACGGCAAATCTACCGCTGCAGTCATAATGGGGATGGGCGTTTTCATCCGATGGCTTCCCGTGGGTCGCCCAACGGGTGTGCCCGATACCAATACTGCCGCCTAATTCCTCATCTGCCAGTGCCGCCTCCAGTACCTCAAGCTTACCTTTTTGCTTTATTACCTTTATCTGCTCACCGCAAATGGTGGCAATGCCTGCAGAATCATATCCTCTATACTCTAATTTAGCAAGACCCTCCAATAGTACCGGCGCAGCCGGTTTAGGGCCAATGTAGCCAACGATGCCGCACATGTAACTTCACTCCTTCATGTAACAATCAAAAAGCGTATACGTATCCCGCAGCGTAATAAACCTTATCAAGCGTAATTATACGACTTTTCGAAAGTTAGAATTGGTCAAAGCTCAAATACCCTTTGTGCCCGAAATTACTTCCGGGTTTTGTGGTACCTGTTAACGACCTGCTTTAAGGCCGAGGGGCATCCGCCGAAAGTTCGATAAAACCCCTTCCTCGTCAACCGCATAGTGCGGCTCAGGCGCTTTTCAACCGGAGCAGCAAATCAATTATACCCTCCTCATCTCTCACCTCCCCTTAAGAATATCCTTAACTAATTAATTATACATTCTCCCTCACTACCTGGGCAATACTTTCCACTATTTGCTTGATCTCCGCTTCATCGGTTCCTTCACCCATAATGCGCAGCAAAGGTTCGGTACCGGAAGGGCGCACCAGGATGCGGCCTTTACCGCCCAAGCTTTCTTCTGCGCCGGCAATGGCTGCCGTCACCGTAGGATGTGTCATGCTTTCCTGCTTATCCTTCACCCGTACATTTACCAGCACCTGAGGCAGGCGCTGCATTAATCCTGCAAGGACCGAAAGAGACTTACCGGTTTCCTTAACTACCTGCATAAGCTGTAACCCGGTAAGCACACCGTCACCGGTGGTATTATGGTCTAAGAATATAATATGACCTGACTGCTCGCCACCCAGTGTCGCGTCAATCTCCCGCATTTTTTCAAGTACATAGCGGTCTCCTACCTTGGTTTGAGGTGTTTTGATACCATTTTCCTTCAAGGCCAGATGCAGGCCCAGATTGCTCATTACTGTCACTACCAGGGTATCCTTCCTTAATTGTCCCTTTTCCATTAAATCTTTGGCCAGGATTACCATAATCTGGTCACCGTCCACTAGCCGGCCTTTCTCGTCTACCGCCAGCACCCTGTCTGCATCGCCGTCATGGGCGAGACCAATATCGGCACCATGAGCCAAAACTGCTTGCTGCAATGCTTCAATATGGGTAGAACCGCAATCTTTATTAATATTCACCCCATCGGGATCATTAAAGATAGGAATCACATCTGCACCCAATTCCCAGAGGGCTTTGGGAGAAGCGCCGGAGGCAGCACCATTAGCGCAGTCCACCACCACTTTAATACCCTTTAAATCTGTACGAATAGTTCCTTTCAAGAAGTTTATGTAACGTTTTTCGGCATCCATCACCCTGACTGCCCGACCTACATTTTCCCCCACCGGACGACCGCTGTCTTCCACCTTTGCAGCTTCTCTTTCAATATCATCTTCCACATCATCATCAAGCTTAAAACCTTGGCTACCAAAGAATTTAATACCGTTATCTGCCACAGGGTTATGGGATGCGGAAATTACCACCCCGGCATCAGCACCGAGTTCTCTAGTTAAATAACTGACCGCGGGTGTAGGTACAATCCCGACTAATAAAGCATCGCTGCCCACTGAGCATATCCCCGCTACCAAAGCTGCTTCCAGCATATCTCCGGAAATACGGGTATCCTTACCGATTACTATTTTGGGTTTTTCCTTCCCCTTACCCAGCACTCGAGCCCCGGCCTGACCCAGTTTAAAGGCCAGCTCAGGGGTTAATTCTTCATTGGCTACTCCCCTTACGCCATCGGTTCCGAATAATCTCATCTATTTTTACCTCCTTGGTTCACTCTTTAGGCGGGGCGTACTTCTGGATGATATTTTCCGCCACCCGCACGCCGTCCACCGCTGCGCTGATTATACCCCCGGCATAACCTGCTCCTTCGCCTGCAGGATATAGACCTTCTAAGCTCACCGACTGAGTATCGGCGTTTCTTAAGATGCGTACCGGAGCTGAAGTTCTGGTCTCTACTCCGGTTAATGGTATATCTCCTCCGGCAAAGCCGGGTATCTTCCGATTAAAATCCTGTATGGCCCGGGCCAGAGTTTCGGCTATCTCTTCAGGTAAACATTCATGAAAATTAGCCGGTTTGACTCCGGGTCGGTAACTGGTGCTAACCGACGCAGCCACCTCTCCTATACGGTTAGCCAGAAAATCTTCCACCCGTTGAGTGGGCGCATGATAGTTGTTACCGCCCAATTGAAAAGCTTTACCTTCTAACTGTCGCTGCAGCTCTACTCCGGCAAGGATGTGATTAGATGGGAAGTCCTTTCCATCCACCGTCACCACTACAGCACTATTTGCTATACCGGAGTCTCTGCCGGATTCGCTCATACCGTTGGTAACCACCGTGTCCGGCTCTGATGCTCCGGCCACCACATAACCGCCGGGGCACATACAAAAGGTATAGACACTGCGGCCGGTGAGCTTATCGCGATAGGTCAGATGATAGCCCGCCGGGCCTAATCGGGAATGACCGGCAAACTCACCGTACTGCACCTTGTCTATCAACTGTTGGGGGTGTTCGATGCGAAGCCCTACAGCAAAGGGCTTTTGTTCCATGTCCACTTTTTCACATAGCATGGCGTAAGTATCCCTGGCACTGTGCCCAATAGCCAGCACCGCTGCTTCGGTCTTAATCTCCTGCTTTTCGTTTATCACCACTGCTTCCACCTGGTTGTGGCTGGTGATAATGTCAGTTACTTGACTTTCAAAATAGACTTTGCCGCCCAATTGGATTATCTTTTCCCGCAGGGCTTTGACGATCTCTTTTAGCTTATCTGTCCCCAGGTGGGGCTTATGCTGATATGTAATTTCTTCGGGCGCTCCCCCGGCTACTAATTCCCTTAATACTTCCTCTACGCGCGGGTCCTTGATACGGGTGGTGAGCTTGCCGTCAGAAAATGTACCCGCGCCGCCCTCGCCAAACTGCACATTGGACTGGTGGTCAGGAATTCCCTCTTCCCAGAATTTTTTTACATCTTCGCTGCGTCGGGCCACATCCCGCCCCCGCTCCAGCAGTATTGGCTGATAACCCCAAACCGCCAAGGTTAACGCCGCAAACAACCCCGCAGGTCCCGCACCTACCACTACCGGCGGGTAAGAAATTTGCTTTGACCCTATCTCTAACGCGCGTTTCTTTTCCTCGGGAAGTTCTGTCACATTGGGGTTAGTCAGCAGTTCTTTCGCCAGCTGACCTTCCACGTTGGCCGACACGGTGTAGACTAGGCTTGTGGAGCGGCGCCGAGCATCTACCGATTCCCGCAGGATTTTGAACTCCTTTAATTCGGACTGCGGCACTTTTAGCTCTTTTGCCACCCGGGTAGGCAGCGCTTCTATCGGCTGATCCAAATCCTGACGTAAATTACTTAACTTAATACGCATAATTATCTCCCGTCCTGTTTTTCCTTATTTTTCTCTGGAGAAGTGCGTATTTATCCAAATATACTTTTAATATATTATCTTCTCCGCCGGAAAGTTACTGATTTTTATCTTCCTGGGGTTTCTCGCCTGCCCCTATTTCCACCATAACCCGTATTGGCGTGAATACACTTGGGGTCACACCGGTAGGAAGACGCAGCTGCACCTGCTGCTGCACACTTTCCTCTGCACCGCTGATGTCAATAGGCGCCGTATCCAAGTACTGGATATTTCGCAGTTTGTCCATGTCACCATATACTTTTAATAATTCCGGTTCTACGATAACACGTTTAATAATAAATCCGTCAGCAGGTTCTCCCTCCAGCACCGGATTGACCGCCACCTGCTTGCCCGGCTGTTCTTTTACAATAGGAATAAAGACTTCCACAGTCTGTGGCACTACCCGTACTATATCATTAATTGAATTACCCAGCTCATCCTCCACTTTCACCGGCAGATGCTCCAAGACATTTTGTGAAACACCTTCAAGGTTTACATCCACATAGGCCCGATATATTCTATTAAGCCCGTTACGGGGGCCCGCCACAATCACTTGGGACGGATTAATCACCGGTTCTAGAGTAGAATACCCCGTAGTAGGGCGACCGGTAAAATTAATGATGATTGGGAACTGACTATCAGATATTTCATCAATGGCCACGGCCACTTCCCGAGGATCTATCGCCACCAAATCCACATTTTGCGGGGTATCCACTTCCACTTCCAACATATTTCTGCCAAAATGTACGCCCCTTAGGTCAACTACAGCACGTAAATCACGTGAGTTAAGGGTTTGTATCACCTGTTTCTTACCCTCCACGCGCACATTTACCGATACCGGCTTTTCTTCTATCACCAAATCATTAGCCAGCGCCCGAGTCTCAAGCGGAACATTAATGACAGTTTCCGCAGTGGGATTGGTCTCGCCGGTGACGTAAAGCCACATAAAAATGGCTACCACCAGTGATATGATTTTTAAAAATAAATTGCGCTGCCAAAATTTCTCCACTTTTTAGGACCTCCACTGCCAGAAATGCTGATTGGTTGACTTAGGTATAAGCAAATCTTCCAATGTTTCACGCAGGGTATTCTCGTCAAGATAGCGGGTAAGTTTGCCCTCTTCAGCTACGGATATGGTACCGGTCTCTTCTGAGACAATTACCACAACGGCATCGGAAATTTCACTGATACCCAATGCCGCCCTATGCCTCGTGCCCAGCTGACTGCTCAGATATGGGCTATCGGTAAGCGGTAAAAAGCAGCCCGCGGCCGCCACCCGATCGCCCCGGATGATCGCAGCCCCATCATGCAATGGTGTGGTAGGTACGAAGACATTGGTTAAAAGCTCCACCGTCACCACACCATCCATTTTAATCCCTGTTTCTATATAATCGTTAAGGCCTGTTTCCCTTTCTATCACTATCAATGCCCCATCCTTATTTTTGGCAAGCACATTTACTGCTCGGATTACATCACCAATCAAGCGGGACATGTCGTCCGGTCCCAGGGTGGATAAAGGCCTGGCGAAAAATTTACCCCGGCCCAGCTGTTCCAAGGCACGCCGCAGCTCCGGCTGAAAAACGATAGGCAGCGCCACTAGAATAGCAATACGGGTCTGATCAAGCATCCAGTTAATGGCGGTAAGTCCCAGCCGTTTACTGGCAAAAGATGCTGCCACCAATACAGCTAAGCCCTTTAAAAGCTGTACTGCTCTAGTACCGCGGATAAGCATGGTACCTTTATAAATTACAAAGGCCACCAAGGAGATATCCACCACCATCAGCAGGTAGTCAAGCAGATCATAATATTTTAAAAACTTAAGCTGGGAAAACATCTCTTCACCTCAAATTTAACCCGAACAAAAATACTTAATTAAATTTTTTTCGACAAAACCTTCCCAAAACCCTTTTTCCTTTAAGGGCTTTCTCCTTCTTAATAGTTTCCTGGAAATATAGAAAGTATATCATACTTTATTTACAAAAGTACTGAAAATATCAGTGACAAAGCCGCTAATTATTTAACCCAAAAACAGGGTGTAAAACAAATCATGTTTTAGCACCCTATCTTTCTCCCTTAGAGGAAAAGTATCAGTATTTATTGCTGACGATTTTAAATAATCCTCAATAAAAATTTCTATTGGGGGACTTACCTACTATTAATTATATGCTGTGCCGTACGGGCCGCAATGGCCATCACCGTCTCTGTCGGATTTCCCCCGCCGCTAGTGACAAACGCGCTGGCATCGCAAATATATAAATTGGAGATGTCATGACTGCGGCAAAATTCATCAACTACCGATGCGGCAGGGTCCCTACCCATACGGCATCCCCCCATCAAGTGAGCACTATCCGGAATAACGAAAGCTGCCTTTCCATCTGCAGCTTCAAGAATTTCATTAGCTTTTGCCACCCCATGCGCAATCATTTTATTATCATTGTCACCATAACTAAACGAGGCCAACGCTCGAGGAATGCCATATTCATCTTTTTCCTCACTTAAGGTGACAAAGTTATTATAATCGGGCAGCACCTCACCAACTATAGTAATGCGCGCATAGAAATTATAGTCCCGCATTATCTCGTAGAGATCACTTCCCCAGATGCCGGCACTTACCGCAAGGTTTTTGGCCAATGAAACCGGCCTTCCCCCATGAGCGTTCATGGTGTACCCTCTAGCAAAACCACGGCTTCGGTCCGTTTCGTAGAAATCCTGAGATAAAGCCATCACCGGGGTTCCTTTGTAAAGTCTTACCTCATCATCAAACTTAGCGTAAATATCGTGCCCAGTATGGGTTAGCAGGTAACGCCCCACTAAACCACTGCTATTAGCCAAGCCTTGAGGGAACTTGGAACAGGTAGAATTCAGCAGCAGCCGGGGAGTCTCCACGGCAAAAGCTGATACTATCACCAGCTTTGCTTTTTGGAAGTGCTCTTTACCATCATGATTAAAAGTAACTCCCTTGGCCTTCCCCTGGTCATCCAGCTCTATCCTGGTTACCATACAATCGCTTAATACTTCTGCACCATAACCAATCGCTTTCGGAATATGATGGATTAAGGTACTAAACTTTGAGTTTGGCATACATCCTTGGTTACAAAAGCCCCGGCTGATGCATGGCGGCCGCCCATCAAATGGTGCCGATAATATGGCCAGCGGAGCGACTACGCTTTTAATACCTAACCTGTCACATCCTTTACGAAAGACTTGGGAATTTGCGCTAATCGGATTGCGCTCAGGGTAAGGATACGGCCCGTGAAAACTGCCCCAGGGGAATTCCTTAGGACCGGATACAGCAATGTCTCGTTCAATCTTATCGTAATATGGTGCAAGATCCTGGTATTCAATCGGCCAGTCTTCCCCTACCCCATCGATTGTCTTGGTCTTAAAGTCACTTTCATGAAAGCGGAGGAACACCCCGGTGAAGTGCACAGTTCCTCCGCCTACTCCACGCCCAGAGTTATTATGACCAAAGGTTAGTGCATCTTTACCGGTAGAAAGTCGTGTGTCCTGCCAAGCCAAAGATTGGGCAGCAAGTTCGTCACTGGCAAAATCAGTCTGCGGGTTCCAGAAAGGTCCAGCCTCTATCACCACAACACTAAAGCCTGCTTTACTAAGTTCATATGCTAATACTCCGCCCGCCGCACCAGCGCCAACAATACATATATCAGCACCATCTTTGTATTTCCTATTAGCCAAATCCCGCTGGCGATGATCCTTATAATGATCATGATTATGGGTGACATAGTCGTTATTATTCTTCATTTCGTTCAGCCTCCCATGGGTCGGTCAGACCAAATTCCAGTCTCACATATCCTCGTGGGTATGCTGGGCCAGCGTACCCAATCTCCGACCAGATAGTAGGGTGAGCATAATAGGCACTGACAATTAATGATGCTAATTTTTTAAATAATTCTTTCTGTGGTATTTGCTGCCAATCAGGTACTAAATAAGCCTTGGCTTTTTGTAACGCAGCCACCATCTCGAACTGTTGTCCAGCGTTGAGTTCAACAAATGAGCAATCGAATTGACCCCGGGCGGCGTTATCTAATGCCTTTAAGCCCCACCTTATTAAGTCTTTTAGCGGCGGTGCATCTGGTTTTCGTTCCCCTTCACCAACTGGGGAAGTTAAGCTTTCATCGGTATGGTTAATGACAAATTCCAATATTTCTTTTCTGTCATCATATATAAGATGGGAAGCAATAGCTTTTAGCATTTCCTTCTCTTCAGGCAGTAAAAATTTAGGTGCGGCAAAAGGCCCTAACCTTTTTAATACTATTTCTTCGGTATGCTGGTCCCACTCTTTCTTTTCATCCAGCACATTAAAACCTTTGTAACGTGTCCTCTGTTTTTCATACATAACCATTTACCTCCAATAAAGGGCTATCAGCCCTAAAACACTCATGGATAGCACCATCATAGGCAGTATCACCGGCGGCCCCACCAAAAAGTTCTCTAAGTTGTATCCACCTACTCTTTCCCCCACACCCGTTGTATGCAGCGTAAGACCTGTAAGGCCCGCTAAAGCACCGACAGCATAGAAAATCCCCGCCGAAAGAATTAACAGCGGCGTGACATAGAAAACCAGCAGCAAAGAAACCAACCCAAGCAGCGGTGCCCCTAACACCGGCAGCCACTGGGCCCAGTGACGAAAGTTTTGTCGATAGTGAAACATGGTCACCTGAACAAAAATAGCGATAAAAACCACAGCTAAAAATAATAATATTACCCTGGCAATCGGCCAGCCTTCCCACATAAGTTATCAACTCCTTATTTTTTTAAATTAGCGGTAATGGTACCGGGTCAAGGTGAACATCAACCACAGCCGGCTTCTGAGTCGCAAGGCACTCCCTTAACGCGCCCGGAAACTGCTCCGCTTGGGTAACTTTCCTACCCATCGCACCAAATGCTCTGGCGGCCTCTGAGAAATCAGGCACCTTAATATCGTAACCAAATGCTTTAAGACCTTCTTTTTCCATTTTGACCTTTTCTAAGTTATAGCTATGGTCATTAGCTACCACTACTGTTACAGGCAGCTGGTATTTCACTGCGGTGGCCAGCTCATTGACGGACATCAACATACCGCCGTCACCTACCAGCGCCACGATGTGTCTACCCGGGAAATGAATACATGCACTCAGTGCGCCGGGCAGCCCACCGCCCATGCTGCGCCAGTGGCTGGACCCCAGAACTTCCTGGCCCTTGTTTTCAAAATAAGTATCAAACCAGTGAATAAACCCGCCTACATCACAAACTACCACTGCATCGCTGGGAAGCACTTTTCCTAACACGGCCATTAAATGTGCCGGCTGTATCGGGGAAACCTGATTCTTTTCCTGCTCATTTATTAATGCCATCAGCTTGTTATGGCCTTGGTTTATTCTTGCCCCCCAATCGACATGCTTCATAAAGCTTAATTGATTGTTAAGCATAGCCAGTCCCCGGGCAATGTTTCCCACTAAAATCTTGACTGTCTGCTTATAATCCGCTGCGGCAGGGTCCTCTATTAGCTGGACTATCTTCACATTGGTGGGTAGAAACTTCTTTTCATAGGATGCGCTGCCCACCAACAGAATACAGTCTGTTTCGGCGACCGCCTCAGGTACAAATGCCTCTCCGATCCCACCTAATAGCCGAGGTTGTTCGGTGGGCACAGCCCCTTTGGCCTGCTGGGCCAAAACCAGTCCGGCGTCAAGTTTATCGGCAATACCGATCAACAAATCAGCATCTTGCTTCGTAACATCGCCTGCCACTATTAACGGTTTTTCTGCTGCCACAAGGACTTCTAGCGCACTTTTTATCTCATCATCCGGCACCCCTACGGTACTTTTTATATCAGGAAGCAGCGGCACACCTGTCCGCCCCACTGGATGAAAAAAGACATCCTTAGGAATTGCCAGATGAGTAACTGTCCTTTTATTCTCTGCCTGCACTAATGCTTTAGCAGCGATATCAAGGAAACTCTGACCAGAGGTAATAAGTTGAGATTTGCTGGTTACTGCCTGTAGTAGTTGTTGTTGATTAATATCTTGTTTCGAACCGGTGCCAACTTTAGAGCTCTCTACCTGTCCCGTGATCGCTAACACAGGCGCCTTATCAAAATAGGCATCTGCCAAACCATTGATCAAATTTGCCGTACCCGGCCCCGATGTAGCAACACAGACACCTACCTTACCGGTGAGCTTTGCTTGGTATGAGGCCATGAAGGCAGCATTAACCTCGTTGGTTACGGCGTAAAAATTGACATCTCGCTGACGGCCAAGGGCATCAAATAAGGGAAAGACAGCATCTCCCAAAACGCCATAGATGTTAGTAATACCATTTTTATAAAGTAATTGAAGCAGTGCTTCAGCGACTGTAATCTGATTATCCATTGGTTCATTCCTTTCCTATAAACTCACCTGTTATTTTCCCCCAAGCCGGGACTAGTATCCGCCGCATATCTTTTTCTTAGAAGCAAAGAATAATTAAGAGAATAATGGTTTTAGAAAGGGGAAATTAGATGAAAAAGCTGCGCATGGGCATTATCGGTATGGGCATGGCCTTTGAAAGACTGCACTATCCTGCGTATCAAAGGTTAAAAGACCAGTATGAAATAACGGCAATCTGCGATACGGATAAGGAAAAGGCAAATAATTGGCGTGCAACTCTGGGGCTAAGTGAAAATGATGTATATGAAGATTATCAGGAAATGATTAAGCGGAGTGACCTTGACGCGTTCGACGTAATGGTACCTATAGAATTGAATTATGAAGTAACGGAACATGTGGCCGCGGCAGGAAAACCGATTATTTGCGAAAAACCCCTTGCCCCTACGCCCGAACAAGCAAAGGCGGCCCGAGACCTGCCCAGTAAATATGACATTCCCATCATGATTGCAGAGAACTACCGCTACAATGATGAAATTCAAATCATTCGGGACATGGTGCGGAAGCAGGAAATCGGTGAAGTATACTACTTTATCCAAAACAGGGTGGTAGATTTCCCTAAAGATATGCTAAAAAATAAGTTTCCCGCCAAAGAATGGCGGCAGCACCCGGAATTTCCCGGCGGTGCCATCATGGATACAGGCGTACATGACATTGGCGCTTTAAGGCATATCTTTGGAGCCATTAAAAAACTACATGCTTTCGGTAAGCGGCAGGAAGAGGAGTTTGCCCCGTTTGCGGTAATTCAGGCGAATATGCTATTTAAAAGCGGCATTACCAGCAGTTTTACCTTCTTCTCCGCGGGTAAGGAAATGCAGCGTCCATTGATGGGGCTGCGTATCTTTGGCACTGAAGGAGAGATTTTTCTTGAGGAAAGGGACTGCGGCACCATCAATGTAGCCATGAATGACGGCAGCAGCAGGCAGATACCCTACCGCCCGCAGCAAGGATATTACCATGAACTGCAGAATTTCTATCAGGCGGCCATTGGCCGGGAACCATTGTCGGTAACCCCTGAGCTGGAATTCGGTGATGCCATCACTATCTTAGCTATGCTGCAATCAGCAAAAACCGGTGAAGTCATTTCTGTTGACCAAAGCCAGGACTTTGACTTCGAAGCATTCAGACAGCAAAATATCCACACGGAACAACCCAGGCTGCAGTAAATAGTGGTGACCAAGGAAGTTTTTGACGGGGAAATTATTAGCAGCTGTATAAGAAAATGATCCAGCCATATATGGCTGGGTCATTTTCTTATTAACGGTTCATCTGCAATAACTTGACAAAATGGTGTCAGGCACCATTTTGTCAAGTTATTGCAAAAGCGGCCGCAGCAATGCAGTTTTTAACGTTAACCTTAAGAAGTTCTTAAGAAGTTTATCAAGAATTTCTTAAGATTCAATTGATATCATTACCCTATAAAATATAAAGGGTGTGATATAATTTGTGCAAATTAATCTATCGAGGTGATACGTCTTGAATATTCTAGTCTGCGACGATGATAAGGAAATTTTGGATGCCATTAAAATTTATTTAGAAAACGAAGGGTATCAAGTATTTAAGGCTTTTAATGGATTAGAAGCTCTAGCAGTAATAGAAGAAAATGAAGTGCACCTGATTATTATGGATATCATGATGCCGCAAATGGATGGCTTGCGGGCTACCATGAAGATAAGGGAAGCGAATAATATCCCGGTTATCATGCTGTCAGCTAAATCTGAGGACACTGATAAAATTATCGGCTTAAATATGGGGGCTGATGATTATATCACTAAGCCCTTCAATCCCTTGGAATTAATAGCAAGGGTTAGGTCTCAGCTTAGGCGATATACAACATTAGGCAGCCTGGAGACAAAAAGCAATGTGTTTAAAACGGGTGGGCTTGTGGTAGATGATGAGAGTAAGGTCATAACTGTTGATGGAGATGAAGTGAAGCTTACTCCTGTACAATATAAGGTACTAAAGCTTTTAACTGCCAATGCGGGCAGGGTATTTTCTATAGAAGAAATATATGAAAAGGTGTGGAAGGAAACTGCCTTTAATCCCGAAAATACAGTGGCAGTTCATATCAGAAAGATTAGAGAAAAGATAGAAATAAATCCTAAAGAACCAAAATACTTAAAGGTGGTGTGGGGAATTGGATATAAAGTGGAAAAAATTTAGCCATTCATTACTTACAAAAATCGTCTTTTTTATAATTACCATACTGTGCTTTACAGCTGCAATAACATTATTTTTAGATATAGTAGGCTTGCATCATAATGATTTTGATATTGTTGTGGAAGACAGCTATTATCTTGGTAGAGAATACATGCAGGATAGCAGCCAAATCATCGATAATTTAACAACCCTGATCAATTTTAAGAGTGAGGAGAACATCCTAAACGGAGGAGCGCTTACAGAAGAAGAAATTAGTAGGGAAGAGGATAATCTATTCAGGGATTTTGAGCATTCAAAAAGGTTTAATCCGAAATTATCTTATAAAGAAAACTACCCGCTGTTCCAAGAAATCTATGCTGACAAAATCGCCCAAATAAAGGATGAGTTAATCCAAGCTGATTTAAGGAATTATAATTCTACCTTAAGAGAATTAGAAAATTATCGAGGGGTTTTTTATTATGTAAGTGATGGTGACAATACATTTACTAATGGCATTAATAATAAAGAGTACTTTAAAAAATATCCCTCTTATATGATATTTGATAAATCGGAACAAACAGTATACCCCGAAGAAATTAGCAAGAATAAATATTACTATTGGATTGTTCCAGATACCAGCAGCTTAGAACAAACAAATAATACCACTCTTTACATTGCCTTCACTGATGACTTTTTAGATCCCAGAATTGACGACTGGTATAGAAATAAAGAATTCATTACTTATAGTTTATATAAAATAATGGGTCTGTTATTGGGCTTAGCAATAGCTTTTCTCTATCTAATAGTAATTGTTGGTAGGAAACCAGAGGATGATGGTGTTCACCTCAACTTTATTGATAAACTGTATATTGATTTTAATATAGCATTATGCCTGTTGCTGATCGGGTCATGGTTTGGGGCGATAAACTTTCTTTTATTCGAAAACAGAATCTTTGAAGCAGTGTTCCCAATCACCTTAGTTATCGCTACTTTAGGCTTAATATTAGTTCTTTCTTTAGTTAAGCATATCAAAAATGGGACACTCATCAAACATTCATTAACATATACCATATTCCACAAATTATTTATCTTCATAAAGGATGTATATAATAGTGGCAGTGTTGGAGTTAAGATTGTGCTAATAGTAATAGCTTATCCTCTCCTCGTAGCCTTAACATTCTTTATGTTCCCAGTAACAATAGGAATAGGCGTATGGTTAGCCCTTAAGAAGGTACAGGAATTTAATGCAATAAAAGAAGGTGTAGAGAAGGTAAAAGATGGCGGCATTCATCATAAAATAAATCTAGCCAGCAGCGGAGAGTTTGCGAAACTTGCTGCTGATATTAATAGTATAACTGATGGCTTAAATAAAGCCGTTGATAATGAACTTAAAAGCGAGCGATTGAAAACAGAATTAATTACTAATGTGTCCCATGATATAAGAACACCTTTAACCTCTATTATCACATATGTTGATTTACTAAAAAATGAAAAGGATCAAGCAAAGGCAGAGGGATATATAACGATAATAGAGCAGAAGGCAGAGAGATTAAAAATACTGACTGATGATTTATTTGAAGCCTCTAAAGCCTCCAGTGGAAACATTCCAGTCAACTGTGAAAAGATTGATATTGTATCTCTTATAACTCAAGGATTAGGAGAGCTTGATGATAAGATAAAAGAGCAAAAATTAGAATTTAAGATGAACCATCCTCAAGATAAAGTATACATTGAAGCCGATGGCAAATTACTGTGGAGAGCGCTAGAGAATCTATTATCAAATATATTCAAATATGCTCTAGATGGGTCAAGGGTATATCTCGATGTAGCAGATATAGGAACTGAGGTAAGGATAGTAATTAAAAACATTTCTGCCTACGAACTTAACATTTCTTCTACTGAGCTGTTGGAGCGTTTTAAAAGAGGCGATGAAGCTAGAAGTGGTCAAGGCAGCGGATTAGGACTATCTATTGCCAAAAGTTTAATAGAAATTCAGAAAGGACGCTTTAATATAGAAATAGATGGAGATTTATTTAAAGCTATAATAATAATGCCCAAATAAAGGCAGCAGCAGCAAATTAACCAAATATTTTTCATCTGGCTCTCTCATTGATAAATATTTTACAGACAATTCGCTGAATTTGGTCTAAAATAGTGTCATACTCAAATCTTAGTCAGGGGGATATATGTATGACACTAACAACTGAACTAAAGGACTTTCTACTGCAGCAGGGGGCCGACTTGGTGGGCGTCACAACTGCCGATGCTTTGGCAGATGCACCCGAAGGACACCGGCCAAGCGATTATTTAGCTAATGCCAAATCTGTCATCTCCGTGGCATATTCTCTTAATAGTGGTGCCGTATTGGGCCTGCCCAAGACCAGAAACGAATATGTGCTTGAATTTGACCAGGCTAACTCAACCTTAAATGCCTTCGCCCATCGCGGTGCGCGATTTCTTGAGAAACAGGGCCATGTAAGTATCGCCTTTCCCGCCACTGCCAGCATCGGTGACGGTGCCCGTCTGGCCGGCGATATTTCCCATAAGCATGTCGCAGCCGCCGCGGGCCTAGGGGTGTTTGGCTTAAATAACCTGCTTATCACCCCTCAATACGGCAACCGCTTACGGCTGGGAACCATCGTTACGGAAGCAGCATTGACACCTGATACTCCAATGGAGGAATCGCCCTGTAATAACTGCGGCAAGTGCATCAAGAACTGCCCCGCCAACGCACTAGAGGGAGGAAAAGATTTAAATGACCCCCAGCAGGGTTGGCGTATCAATAAGGAGAAATGCTATCATTACATCTTTATCCGCCTGGGCGGTAGGCGCTGCGGCATGTGCATCGCCTCTTGTCCGATCAGTAAAGATTAGTACCCTGACGATGTAAAAGCCCTGCCGGGAAACTCCCGGCAGGGCTTTATTTTGCTGCTCAATCGATATGACCCGAAGAGCGGTTCGTCTGCTTCCTCGGTAAATGTGTAAATATATTGTGGCAGTTCATGCTGTTAACATTTAGAAAAGCCGCAGTTATTGCATACGTAGCAACCTTCCAGCCTATTTAACTCCTGTCCACAAATTTCGCAGATAAGAGAGTCTTCCTTTTTGTCGTCTAGTACTTGGGAACCCCCATTACACTGTACATCTAATTCTTTCTTCAACTGGGCCAGTTTCCGGGCAATCGCCGACGCACAGGATTTCCCTGCCGATACGCCTTTTCCTTTTCCCCGAGCCAACATGTATGATGGACAGGAGTGTGTCCCCGTCAATTGTTCAATTACCTTGTCAACGCCTATGCCACCGCGAATAGCTAAACTAATAAGCCTGGAAGTAGCCTCAGTATATACTAGGCAGCCCCCATCAGATCCGGTGGTAATAAAAGTCTCCAATATCTTGCCGCTATCCGGTTGATAATTAACCGTTAGATATATCTTTCCGCAACCCGTATCAAGTCGCTGCGTAATGCCATGTGCACTAATAGGCCGAGGCAGTATTTCACCACGGTTTAAAGAACCGGTATTCTCTTCCTTCTTGTCCTTCCCTACAGTGACAGTGCCTTTTTTACAGCCGTCTCGAAAAACTGTAATTCCTTTCAAGCCCAACCTGTATGCCATAAGATAGCACTCTTCTATGACCTCCGGGGTAGCTGTTGAAGGAAGGTTAATGGTTTTGCTGACAGCATTTTCCACATATTTTTGCACTTCTGCCTGCATTAAAATATGATCCGTATTATCAATATCCTGCGCACCTTTAAAAATTCTAGCCACATCTTCAGGAATACCCGAGACGTTCTGACATGTGCCTTGCCTAGCCACCTCTGCCAATACTTCCTCGGTTACGCCATGTTTTTTACATTCATCAAGGAAAAGTGGGGAAAATACTTCAAAATCTCCGGCCACATTGGTATTTTTAGTATAGGCCACCGCAAAAATTGGCTCCATTCCGTAGCCTTCACAGCCAGCCATTGCCGTCACACTTCCAGTAGGAGCTATAGTGATACAGGCAGCATTCCGACGCGTGTCATCCGGATAAAAGATACTCTCTTCCCACGCCGGAAAACATCCTTTTTCCTTAGCCAGTTCTCTGGATGTTTCATGCGCCTGTTGCTGGATATACTGGGTTAGCTGACCCGCAAACTCCCTTCCTTCTGCAGAATCATAAGCCAGCCCAGCCATAATAAGGGCATCATGCAGTCCAGTCAACCCAAGGCCTACTTTGCGAGTTGCCTTGGTAGATTCTTCAATTAATGGCAGCGGATACTGCGCTGCATCGATAAGGTTGTCCAAAAATCGGATGGCAGTACCTACTGTACTAGCCAATAGATCAAAATTAGCTTGTCCATCCGGATTGATCATCTTTGCTAAATTAATACTGCCTAAAAGGCATGATTCGCCCGGGCTTAAAGGCTGCTCTCCACACGGATTTGTGCAATCTAGAGGATTACCTGGCACAGGGTTATACTGCTGTAAACGGTCAATAAAAATAATACCCGGGTCACCGCAGGCATGCGCAGCATTGGAAATAAGCTGCCATAACTCTATCGCACTTACACTCTCATAGGTGTCTCCATTAAATACTAATGGCCACTCTTCACCGTTTTCTAAAGCTTCCATAAATGCATCCGTTATCCCGACGGAAATATTAAAATTTGTTAGACTGCCGTCCATTTTGGCCTTGATGAAGTCGATGATCTCTGGATGATCAACATTTAATATGCCCATAGAAGCGCCCCGGCGCACTCCTCCCTGCATGACCATATTAGACGATGCGTCATAAAGTTTTATCAATTCGACCACACCGGATGCTTTACCTTTTGTGGATTGTACCAAGGCGCCTTTTGGTCTAATGGTACTGAAATTATAGCCTACGCCACCCCCGGATTTAAAAACTGCGGCAGTCTCTTTCAACGTCTGGTACATGGAATCCAAACTATCTTCCACTGCCAAGACAAAGCATGCCCCAGGCTGCCACGGTCGGTCGGGCTTTCCTATATTGGCCCAAATTGGCGTTGACGGTATAAATAATAAATCGCCTATCACCGACGAGAACTTTTCTTCCCATACTTTATTTTCTTCATCTTCGACACTGGCAGCAGTGCGTGATAAACGAAAAACAGCCTGCTCAAATGTCTCTATAATCTCGCCATTCTCATTCTTTTGTGCATAACGTGCTTCAAAAACTTTTTGACCATTGTCTGATAGTCTCATTTTCTAACGAGCCCCCTCCCACTTCCATTCCACTATATTATATTAAAAAATACTCAATAATGACAGGTAAAAACAGGCAGATATTCTTTTGTTCTGCCAAAAATAAGACCCGCCTTCATTTTTTACGCTAGCGGTTCTCTATTGGTGGTCACAAAGTTAAGTGTAGGGTTTTTGCTTTGTACCCAGTTAAGGGCTGTTTCATTTTTGAAAAGCACTACCAATTGCCCGAATCGGTCTTTGGCCAACAAACTATTCATACTCTTTAACTCCTGGGTTTTTATTTCTTCCCCGCGAACCCAGCGGGCTAATCTGTGAGGAAGTCTTTCTAGGATAACTTCAGCACCGTATTCGTGGAGAAGCCTAAATTGGAAGACTTCAAACTGCAGTTCACCGACAACGCCCAAGATTATATCCTCTGAGCCGTTTAAAAAGGACTTGTAGACTTGTACAGCGCCTTCTTCGGCTAACTGCTTTAACCCTTTATAAAACCGCTTTTGTTTCATGGCCTCCTTAATAAATACCTTGGCAAAATATTCCGGTGAAAACTGGGGCAGTTCTTCGTATTCGAGCGGCTTTCCCTCGTACACGGTGTCGCCGATTTGAAATATTCCCGGGTCATAAATTCCCACTATATCGCCTGCACATGCTTCTTCAATAATATCTCTGCTCTGCGCAAAAAACTGCTGGGGTTGCGACAATTTTATTTTCTTACCCTGACGTGCGTGGGTAGCTATCATACCTCTTTGAAACTGCCCGGAACAAATCCGCATAAAGGCAATCCGGTCTCTGTGAGCCGGGTCCATATTAGCCTGGATTTTAAAAATAAAACCGGAAAATCCTTGTTCTGCCGGGTCAATATATCCTTGGTTGCTTTTGTGAGGCTGTGGTGGTGGTGCTAACTGCAGAAACTGGTCTAAAAAAGTCTGTACACCAAAATTATTAATAGCACTGCCAAAAAATACCGGTGTTAATTTCCCGGCATCTATTTTTTCCTGGTCAAAGGGGTCCCCGGCGATGTCCAAAAGACCTATTTCTTCTTCAAGCTGTTTAATCTGGGTGTTATCCAAAAACTCTCTAACCTCGGTATTTTCTTGCCACGAACCGATTGCCGGAATGATTTCCCGTTCATCGTCCCCTTTAAATAGTTCAATCTGATTATTGCGCCGGTCGTAAATGCCACGAAAATCATATCCCATACCGATGGGCCAATTTAAAGGGCAGGAGCGCATACCCAAGACCTGTTCGATTTCTTCCAACAGGTCCAACGGCTCTTTGCCAAAACGGTCTAGTTTATTAATAAATGTAAATACAGGAATCTGTTGCAGGCGGCATGCCTCAAACAGTTTTATGGTCTGGGGTTCCACACCTTTGGCGGCATCTATCAACATTACCGCGCTATCTGCTGCTAGAAGGGTACGGTAAGTATCTTCACTAAAATCCTGATGTCCGGGAGTATCCAAAATATTAATAAGATGCTCTTTATAGGCAAACTGCATCACGCTGGATGTGACAGAAATGCCACGCTGCTTTTCAATTTCCATCCAATCAGAAGTAGCATACTTTTTTGTCTTTCTACCTTTGACCGAGCCAGCAAGTCGAATCGCTCCCCCGAAAAGAAGCAGTTTTTCCGTCAAAGTGGTTTTTCCGGCATCAGGGTGGGAAATGATTGCAAAAGTTCGTCGTTTTTCGATGCTCGCTTCTAGTGCCGACTGTCCGTTATTCAAAACCATTCCTCCCTTACTTAAATCAATACTTCTAATAATGACACCAGTAATATCGCGCCAAGCGGCGGAAGTAAATAGGGATAGATACCACCGAAGCGTGACTGGCATGCTTCTTTAGTAAGTACCAAACACATGTGTACAGGCGAAGCGATATAGCCTACCATTGTACTGATGAATACCAGCGACAAGAATGCTATTTTATCAGTGCCCGGCGGTATCAACGGCATAAATAAGGGCAAAAGAATACCTACTCCTGCCAATGAAGACCCGGTAGCCATACCGGTGAGCATGGGCACAACAATTGCCAACAGCAGTACGGGTACACCCAAGCTGCCCAGATAATCGGCAATAGTGTTCATGGACCCCGATGCCTCAACAAACCCGCGGAACACCATGATACCCAGCACTGCCAAAGCTAATTTCCAATCTAAGCCAGGTAAGAAATTATATCTTAAACGCTTCCACGCATCTGCTGCGGTATTAACGTCCACAAATAAGGCTACCAATATACCAACACCTACGGAAATGATAAAAGGAACTTTAACAACCGCCAGAATAATGACCAGGTAAATGGGCAGCGCATAATGTAATAGCTTTAGAAATGCTTTACCCCATGGTTCCCTCTGTTCTTGCCCCGGAACACTGCCGGCGGCACCCCGCAGTATTACCACCAGACTTACTGCCAGCCCCGCTGCCATAGGTAGGGCCTGCTGGCGGGCAAAAGCGGCTATGCTGATACCGCTTAGACTTTCAGCCAGAATAAGAGTGGGATACAGGGGGAAAACGAAATAAACCAAATGCCTATAAAGGATATTGGCCGCTGCTTGTTTTTCCGGTGACAGACCGGCTTTATTACCCGTTTCCGCCACCAACGGCGCAGACATCACTGCCCCGCCAGGCACCGGTAAAAGACCAATAATCACCGGGAGTGACACTACCAAAAGACGCAGGTCGCGCAGCACTACCAACATCACCTTTACCAGTTTCTCCAATATCCCAGCCTGCTTGAGAATATAACCCAAAGCATTGATTAAGACCACAGTTAGTGTCAGCTCCAAGGTATTTCGATCTGCCAAACTGCTCCACAATACCTGCAATCCGGCATGCAGAGAAAAGCCCCCCGTCAGCACCACAATTAATGACCCGGCCAACATGGCCAGGCCAAAATCATGCCAACGGTTCAATACCAACACCGCTATTATGAATGCTAATAATACGCCTACAACTCCGAACATAAAATTAATTCCGTCTCCTTTGTTTAAGCGTGGGTGGCTGCCGAAGCGGACTTCGCTGTTTCTTTCTGTTGTTTCAACAATGCATAGTCCATGCTGTCCAACAGCGCCTGCCAGCTGGCCTCAATAATATTTTGGGATACGCCTACGGTGCTCCATGAATTATGGGCATCGCGCGACTCGATTAATACCCTTACCTTGGCACCGGTACCGTCTTTTTCGTCTAACACCCGCACTTTATAGTCAGTAAGATGCATCTCCTTAATTACCGGATAAAATTCTTCCAATGCCTTTCTTAAGGCATTATCCAAGGCATTTACCGGACCGTTGCCTTCCGCTGCAGTATGCACCACCTGGTCCTCTACCTTTAGTTTAATCACTGCTTCTGATAAAATATCTTCATTGGTCCGTTTTTCCATCATTATTTTAAATGATTCCAACTGAAAAAGTTCACGGTATTGGTTTGTGGCTTTTTTAATCTGAAGTTCCAATGATGCTTCCGCACCTTCAAATTGATAACCCTGGTACTCCATCTCCTTAATATGCCTAATCAGGTCCCGCGAAACTTCCTTTTCTGCCAGATTATCTATCTTTAATTCTTCAGATTTAAACAGTAAGTTACTAGCTCCACTTAACTCAGATACCAATACCCGGCGTTGATTGCCCACTCGTTCGGGTTCAATGTGCTCATAAGTCTTGCTATCCTTTAATACAGCACTGACATGTATACCGCCCTTATGAGCAAAGGAACTTTTACCAACAAATGCCTGGTTATGTGGTACTGTGGTGTTTGCTATTTCACTTATATAGCGCGAAGATTCCGTGAGCCGCTCCAGATGGCCGGTGGGCAGGCAGTGTTTGCCCATCTTAGTCTCCAGATTGGCTACCACCGAACAAATATTGGCGTTACCGCAGCGTTCACCCAACCCGTTGATGGTACCTTGCACCATTACAGCTCCGGATTTCACCGCTGCCAAGGTGTTGGCCACTGCCATTTCCCCATCATTATGAGCATGAATACCCAGAGGGATCTCCACTGTCTCTTTGACACAGCTGACTGCAGCAGCAATCTCATCAGGCATGGACCCGCCATTAGTGTCGCATAAAGCAAGCCAGTCTGCGCCGCCTGCCGCCGCTGCCCTAATTGTCTCCATGGCATATTCCCAGTTAGCCTTGTAGGCATCGAAAAAATGCTCTGCATCATAGATGACCTCAAGACCGTTTTCCTTAAAGTAAGCCACGGTCTCTCCAATCATGGCAAGGTTCTCTTCCAGAGTGGTTCCCAGTGCTTTCAGTACATGAAGGTCCCAACTCTTGCCAAAGAGGGCAACCGTTTTGACACCGCTCTCCATAACTGCCTGGATATTTGTGTCAGCAGCTACTGCCGTATTGGGGCGGCGGGTACTGGTAAAGGCGGTCAGTTTTGCATGACAAGGGCTTAATTCCCGAGCACGGCGGAAAAACTCCAAATCCTTTGGATTAGAACCTGGCCAGCCCCCTTCAATATAATCTACGCCAAGGTATTCAAGCTTCTGGGCAATTTTCAGTTTATCCTGGACCGTAAGGCTAATGCCCTCGCCCTGCGCTCCATCCCTCAATGTGGTATCAAATACATATACTTTAGCCATTACTCAGCTCACCTCTTAGCCCGGACCACCCACCGGCAATAAACCTGCTGCATTTAGACGGTGGCAGCCGCAAATCTACAATTGCTCTCGCACCAGGGCGCCCATTTCTGTTGTTCCTATCTGCTTGGCACCTGGTGTCATTATATCGCCGGTTCTGTATCCCGCATTTAACACTCGTTCCACTGCATTACGGATGGAATCAGCAGCAGTGGTCATATTAAAGGTTAGCTCCAGCATCATCGCCACGGATAAAATCGTAGCCAAGGGATTTGCCAAACCCTTGCCGGCTATGTCCGGTGCCGAGCCATGGGCCGGTTCGTAAAGAGCAACCTCACCACCGACACTGGCTGAAGGCAGCATACCGATGGAACCGCTGAGCATAGACGCCTGGTCGGTAAGAATGTCGCCAAACATATTCTCCGTTACTATTACATCAAACTGTTTTGGATCGCGCACCAACTGCATGGCACAGTTATCCACGTACATACTTTCCAAATTAATATCAGGGTTATCGGCAGCCATCCTTTGGGCTGTCTCCCGCCACAGACGAGAACTCTCCAAGACATTGGCCTTATCCACCGACATCACTTTGCCCGAGCGCTTTCTTGCCGTTTCAAACGCCAATTTTAGAATGCGCTCAATTTCAGGCGTAGTATAGACCAAAGTGTCTACTGCCTTCTCCCCCATTTCCACCTCTTCACCTGAGAGGGATGTAACGGTGTACGCCTCTCTAAATTTCTCACCAAAGTAGAGGCCGCCGGTAAGCTCACGAATTACCACCATGTCTGTTCCGACAACTATTTCCTTTTTCAGTGCGGAAGCGTCTACCAGTGCCGGATATAAAAAACATGGGCGAATGTTGGCATAAAGCCCAAGTCCCTTACGCAGTGCAAGTAACGCAGCCACTTCCGGCCGCTGGGCCGCAGGAAGGGTATCCCACTTGGGGCCTCCCACAGCTCCTAAAAGCACTGCATCACTCTGCCGGCACATGGCTAACGTCTCATCCGGCAGGGACTTACCTACAGCATCAATGGCCGCACCACCAATCAGTCCTTCTTGCAATTGTAAGTCCAAGCCATGCTTAGCAGCGACCTTTTCTAACACCTTTACCGCTTCAGGCACAATCTCCTGCCCGATACCATCACCCGGCAGCACCAGTATTTTAGCCATTTTGCTTCACCTTTTTCTCTACATATTTCATCAGTCCGCCCTGATCAATTAATTCCTGCATAAATTCCGGGAATGGAACCGCCTGATAGGTTTTACCGCTGGTCAAGTTCTTTATTCTTCCCGATGACGCATCAATCTCTACCCGATCTCCCTCTCCTATATCTCGAGCTGCTTCATCACACTCAAAAATGGGCAGGCCAATATTAATAGCGTTACGATAAAAAATCCGGGCAAAGGACGGTGCGATTATACAAGACACCTTGGCCGCCTTAATCGCAATAGGTGCGTGTTCTCTTGAACTGCCACAGCCAAAGTTTTTGCCTGCTACGATAACATCACCGTCTTGTGCCTTTTTCGCAAACTCTGGATCAGCGTCCTCCATGCAGTGCTTTGCCAAATCCTCAGGGTCGGATGTATTTAGATACCGCGCCGGGATAATGGCATCGGTGTCAACATCATTACCAAACTTCCAAACGTTACCTACAAATTGCACTACAGCACCTCCTCGGGAGCAGCAATATAGCCACATACTGCACTGGCAGCCGCAACTGCCGGGCCGGACAGGTAGACTTCACTTTCCGGATGGCCCATCCTGCCGACGAAATTTCTATTAGTAGTAGCCAAGGCACGCTCGCCTTTGGCCAAAATACCCATATAGCCACCCAGACAAGGTCCACAAGTCGGGGTGCTTACTGCCGCGTTGGCCTGAATAAAGGTGTCAATCAATCCTTCCGCCATAGCCTGACGGTAGATTTCCTGGGTGCCGGGAATAACAATTACGCGGATATCCCGGTGTACCTTCTTCCCTTTAAGCAGTTTTGCCGCCTGCCGCAGATCCTCCAGACGACCGTTAGTACAGGACCCGATTATCACCTGGTCAATCTTCACATCGCCGACTTTGCTGATGGGACGCGTGTTCTCAGGCAGGTGCGGAAAAGCCACCACCGGCTCCAGCGCGGATATGTCGTACTCAATTACTCGGGCATAAGCTGCATCGGGGTCACTCTGATAAAGTTCGTAATCGCGCTTAGCCCGGCGTTTTACATAATCCACAGTTTTGTCATCGGGTGGTATGATACCATTTTTCCCGCCGGCTTCTATGGCCATATTCGCCATAGTCATACGCCCCTCCATTGAGAGGTTATCAATCGCTTCGCCTGTAAACTCCATGGCCATATAGCGCGCTCCGTCCACCCCTATATCGCCAATGGCGTGTAAAATCAAGTCCTTGCCTCCTACCCATGGCTGAAGTTGACCGTTAAAGACAAACTTAATAGTCTCCGGTACTTTAAACCAAGTCTCACCGGTAGCCATGGCTGCAGCCATATCGGTACTGCCTACGCCTGTGGCAAAAGCACCAACAGCACCATATGTACATGTATGCGAGTCCGCACCAATTATCACATCGCCGGGCAGTACCAAACCCTGCTCAGGCAGCAGACAGTGCTCAATACCCATACGACCCACTTCAAAGTAGTTGACGATCCCTTGTTTCCTGGCAAACTCCCTCAGCATTTTGGCCTGCTCTGCGGATTGAATGTCTTTGTTGGGTACGAAATGGTCCGGTACCAACACTACCCGTTCCGGGTCGAAAACCTTTTCTACCCCCAGTTTCTCAAATTCTTTAATGGCAACCGGGGCAGTAATGTCGTTGCCCAGAACCACGTCCACCCGGGCACTAATCAATTCACCGGGCTGGGTTTTTTCAAGGCCCGCATGGCGAGCCAGTATCTTTTCGGTAATTGTCATCCCCATGGTTTTTCCTCCTCTGCTCCATATCGGGAACACAGACGGCAAAAACACGCCGTCTGCATCACCCTATTTTAGAAAAGTTATACGATCCGTTGTAGGTCATCTTCGCCTACTTCAAAGACTAATTTGTTTAACGCATTGATATAGGCCTTGGCACTGGCTTCAATGATATCAGTACTAATGCCCCGACCGATGTAAACTTGGTCAGCGTATTTCAGCTTAGCAGTCACTTCACCGATGGCATCCTTACCGCCGGTAACCGCACTTAAATTATAATACATCAAGGAAACTTTAATGTTGGTCACCTTGTCAATGGCTTTAAATACCGCATCCACCGGTCCTTCACCACATGCTGCTTCTTCTATCAATGTTTCACCATCTGTGATACCCACTGTAGCTGTGGGAACAATACGGTTGCCCGAGGATATGTGCATATGTTCCAGTTGAAATTTCTCCGGAATACGGCGAATTTCCGCCTCCACAATGGCCTCTATATCCTTGTCGCTAATTTCCTTTTTTCTATCTGCCATACTCTTAAACCGGGTAAAAGCTTTATCCAGCTCTGTCTTATCCACTTCAAAACCTAATTCTTCCAGCCGCTGCCGGAAAGCATGACGTCCTGAATGTTTGCCTAAGACGATGTTATTCTGCACCAGACCAATCATTTCCGGGTTCATAATCTCGTAAGTGGTACGTTCTTTTAATACTCCGTCTTGATGAATGCCGGACTCATGAGCAAATGCATTGCGGCCGACAATTGCCTTATTTGATTGAATGCTCATCCCTGTCAAGCTGCTTACCTGCTTACTTGTACGATAAATTTCCTTAGTATTAATTTCCGTATGATAGTCATAGAAGTCCTTACGGGTGTAAAGGGCCATCACCATTTCTTCTAAAGCGGTATTACCGGCCCTTTCACCGATTCCGTTTACCGCACATTCTACCTGCTGGGCGCCATTGGCAATGGCCGCCAGGGAATTTGCCACCGCGAGACCTAGGTCATTATGGCAGTGCACACTTAAAATAGTACGATCAATGTTGGAAACTTTACGTCTTATTGCCGCAATAAATTGCCCGAACTCTTCCGGAGTGGCATATCCTACAGTGTCAGGGATGTTAACCGTAGTGGCACCGGCATCAATCGCTGCCTCAACCACTTGGCAGAGAAAGTCCAAGTCGCTGCGTGAAGCATCTTCCGGAGAAAACTCCACATCGTCGGTATACTGTCTGGCGTGTTTGACCCCTTTTACCGCCAGCTCTAATACTGTTTCCCGAGGCAGCTGAAGCTTATACTTCATGTGAATATCTGAAGTAGCAATAAAGGTATGAATACGGGGTTTTTTTGCGACTTTCACAGCTTCCCAAGCCCGGTCGATATCCTGGGGGTCAATACGGGCCAGGGCCGCGATTGTAGGACCCTCCACATTTTCAGCGATAGTTCGCACCGCCTGAAAATCGCCCTCTGAAGCGATAGGAAAACCCGCTTCAATTATATCCACACCTAATCTGGCCAGTTGCGTAGCAATCTCCAGCTTTTCGTTAATATTTAAACTAACACCGGGAGATTGCTCTCCATCTCGCAGGGTAGTATCAAAGATATAAACTCGCTTACTCACAATCATCCTCCTCCCCGAATGGAAACTGTACCATTTCATCCAGTCCCCTGGCATTAGGTACCATGGGTAATACCAGCTCTCGCTGATCAACGATCACCTCAATGATGGTCAGGCGGCCGTTATTTACCGCCTCGGTGAGAATCGGTTCCACCTGGTCCTTCGTTTCTATCTTTAAGCCCACAGCATCGTAGCACCGGGCCAGGTTGACAAAGTCAGGGTTGCCGGTAAAATCAACCGCGGTATAGCGCCGGTCACAGTAGAAATGCTGCAGCTGACGCACCAATCCCAAACTGCTGTTATTAAACAGCAAAACCTTGATGGGTAGGTTTTGTTCCCGCGCTGTAGCCAATTCCGCCATACTCATCTGAAAACTGCCGTCCCCGGTTACTGAAATTACCAAAGCGTCAGGGTCGGCCATCTGTGCCCCAATGGCCGCAGGAAAACCATAGCCCATAGTTCCCAAACCACCGGATGTCAAGAAAGACCGCGGTCGGGCAAAACGATAAAACTGTGCCGCCCACATTTGATGTTGACCTACATCGGTGGTAACTATTGCCCGATTATTTGTGATTTCGCCTAATTTTTGCATTACGTATTGAGGACGAAGCTTACTGTCATTGCCGTATTGAAGCGGATGCTCCCGGCGCAATTCCTTAATTCTCTCCAACCATTCCGGGTGTTTCTTCTCCTCTAATTTTTCCAGCATCCCAGTAAGAACCAGACGAAGGTCCCCAACAATTGGCACGTCCACTGACACATTCTTACCGATTTCCGCCGGGTCAATATCCAGGTGAATAATCTTTGCCTTCGGGGCAAACTTTTCCACCGCACTAGTAACTCGGTCGTCAAAGCGTACACCAAGACCAATAAGCAGATCTGCTTCCGTTACCGCGTAGTTGGCTACAGGAGTACCGTGCAGACCCAACATGCCCAATGACAGTTCACTGTCCTCGGGAAAGCTGCCCAACCCCATCAATGTGGTAGTCACGGGGATGTGCGCTCGGCGGGCCAACTCCAATAATTCTTCAGTGGAACCGGAGTTTATCACCCCGCCGCCCACATAAATTACCGGCCTCTTCGCCTGTTTGATCAAGGCTAAGGCACGGTTTATCTGCTGAGGGTGTCCTTGATAATTGGGCTTATATCCTCTCATGTCTAATTGCTCCAATGGTTTTGCAGAACAAAGTGCTGCAGCTACATCCTTTGGGATGTCTATCAGAACCGGTCCGGGGCGGCCGGTACGGGCAATATGGAATGCTTCTTTCATTACCTTAGGCAATTCATCTGCCTTTTTTACCAGATAATTGTGTTTGGTAATGGGCATGGTTATCCCGGTAATATCCACTTCCTGAAACGCATCGGTACCAACCATGCTGGTAGCCACCTGCCCGGTGATAATCACCACCGGCACTGAATCCATATATGCTGTGGCAATCCCTGTCACTAGATTAGTCGCTCCCGGCCCTGAAGTGGCCATACAAACCCCGGGGTTACCGGTCACACGGGCATAACCGTTAGCCATGTGTACTGCTGCCTGCTCGTTTCGCACCAAAACATGCTTGATGTCTGAATCCAATAAGGCATCGTATATAGGCAGCACTGCCCCGCCAGGGTAACCATAAATAGTAGTAACATTCTCATCCTGAAGGCATTTAATTAGTCTTTGTGCTCCTGTAGTCCCAATTTTATGTGCACCTCCACATGTTTTTATCCTTGGCCATTTTTAAATTTGGCTCCACGTACCATGGCAATCTTACCGGTACGTACTACTTCGCGAAGACCAAAAGGTCTTAAGGAAGTCTCAATAGCACTGATTTTACCAGAATCCCCTGTTGCTTCAATAATTAATGAATCCCGGCCAATATCCACAATCCGTGCCCTAAATATATCAACTATCTGCATGATTTCCGCTCGGGTATTGGGGTCAGCGTTTACCTTAACCAGCACTAACTCCCGATCTACAAACTGATCCTGGGTAATGTCACTGAGTTTAATAACCTCAACCAGCTTATGCAGTTGTTTGGTCACCTGCTCAATCACTCGGTCATCGCCGTCTACTACAATTGTTATACGGGATATTTCCGGATCTTCAGTATGACCAACGGCCAAACTTTCAATGTTATAGCCCCTGCGGGCAAATAAACCGGCAATTCTGGTCAAAACACCGGGTCTGTTCTCTACCAGTACAGCCAACGTGTGTTTCACCTTTTGCCACCCCCCAGCATCTTATTGATCGCGCCCCCTGCGGGCACCATGGGGAAAACATTTTCTTCTTCATCTACGATAAACTCAATTACGAAGGTACCGGGAGCAGCCATGGCACGCTCCAGCGCCGGTCTTACATCTTCGGGGCGCTCTACCCGCATTCCTTGGGCGCCATAGGCCTCTGCCAATTTAACAAAGTCCGGTCCGCCTTCCATGTGGGTATAAGAATACCTCCGGTCATAAAATAGTTCCTGCCATTGTCGTACCATTCCTAAATAGTGATTATTCAGGATAGCCACCTTTATTGGCAATCCGTATTGTACTGCAGTGGCAAACTCCTGAGAATTCATCTGGATGCTGCCGTCCCCGGCAATGTTAAAGACTACTGAATCCGGATGGGCTAATTGAACTCCTATGGCGGCGGGAAGCCCAAAACCCATGGTCCCCAAACCACCAGAAGAGATAAATCTCCGTGGATACTTGCACTGATAAAATTGCGCCGCCCACATTTGGTTTTGGCCCACTTCCGTCGCTATAAACGCTTCCCCACGGGTAATATCGCAAATTTGTTCTACCACATATTGAGGTTTTATCACTTCATTGTCCTGATCATAATTCAAAGGATGATTCCGCCGCCACTGTTCAACTTTGTCTAACCATGCTTGGTGCTGCCGCGGTTCCACTTCTTTGAGCAAATCCGCGAGAACTTCTCGGACATTGCCTACTAATGGAATATCAGCCCGGATGTTTTTACTAATTTCCGCGGGATCAATGTCCACATGAATGATGGTAGCGTTGGGAGCAAACATATCAAGACGCCCGGTTACTCTATCATCAAAACGAACTCCTAAGCCAATTACCAGGTCACTATCGGTAATGGCGTAGTTGGCATACGCTGTCCCATGCATGCCGGGCATACCCAATGCCAACGGGTGTACATCAGGGAACGCACCCTTGCCCATTAATGTAGTAGTAACCGGTGCATTTATCTTCTCTGCAAATGCAATCAGTTCCTCATGAGCACCGGCAGCAATGATACCGCCTCCGGCATAAATTACCGGCCTTTCCGCCTGATTAACAGCCTTTACTGCCTGAGTTAAGTTAGCTGTAATTCCATTATAAATATATTTATATCCGGGAAGGTTTACCTCCGGCGGATAAATAAACTCGGTCTCCGCGGCAGCAATATCCTTAGGCAGGTCAACTACCACAGGACCAGGCCTACCGGTAGTGGCAATATGAAAAGCTTCCCGCATTATCCTAGCCAAATCCTTTACATCCTTTACCAGGTAACTGTATTTGGTAATCGGCTGGGTAATACCGGTAATATCCGCCTCCTGAAAGGAGTCCTTGCCGATTAAGCCGCTGGCTACCTGCCCGGTAATGGCCACCAATGGTACAGAGTCCATATAGGCATTGGCAATACCGGTAACTAAATTGGTTGCACCAGGTCCCGATGTCGCAAAGACCACGCCGCATTTCCCTGTAGCCCGGGCGTAACCATCTGCTGCATGCACTGCGCCCTGCTCATGACGGGTTAGGATGTGTTTGATTTCTTCTTCTCCGTATAATGCATCATATAAAGATAAAACTGCACCGCCGGGGTAGCCGAAGATTACTTCTACTCCCTCGGCTTTTAATGATTCAACAACAATTTGTGCTCCATTTAAAGTTCTCACTACCGAATCCCCAATTTCTGCCACCTCCATTATTTTTCAAATACCGCACCGGTACTGGCCGATGTCACCAATTTAGCATAGCGAGCCATATATCCGGATTTAATTTTTGGTTCTGGTTTTTGCCAATTACGGCGCCTTCCTTCTAATTCCTCTTCCTCTACCAACAGTTTGATGCTGTTGTTTGGTATATCTATTGCAATAGTATCTCCCTCTTCTACCAAGGCGATAGGTCCGCCTTCAGCCGCTTCGGGAGAAATATGGCCAATGGATGCTCCTCTGGTAGCACCGGAAAACCGTCCATCGGTAATCAGGGCTACCGATTCGCCTAATCCCATACCGGCCACGGCAGAGGTGGGGGTAAGCATCTCCCGCATACCGGGGCCGCCTTTTGGCCCTTCATAACGAATCACAATTACGTCACCTGGTTTAATTTCTTTGGCCCAAATAGCTTTTACCGTTTCTTCTTCAGAATTAAAAACTCTGGCCGGGCCCTGATGGGTAAGCATTTTGTCGGCAACAGCAGCTTTTTTCACCACGGCACCATCCGGGGCCAAATTGCCCCAAAGAACCGCCAACCCACCGCTTTTACTATAAGCCTTATCAAAAGAACGGATAACAGTATTATCCTTATTAGAAGCAGCGGCTACAGTTTCGGCCACCGTACCGCCGGTAACGGTAATCAATTGACTGTTGATAAGCCCTAAATCATCTAATTGTTTCATAACCGCAGGAATACCGCCGGCCTGGTCAAGATCTTCCAAATGGTGCTCACCGGCAGGACTGAGTTTACATAGGTGTGGTGTCTTGGCGCTGATTTCATTAACCTTTTCCAAACTTAACTCAATACCCGCCTCGTGGGCAATGGCGGGAAGATGCAAAATAGTATTTGTGGAACATCCCATAGCCATATCTACGGTGAGAGCATTTTCAAAAGCCTGTTCAGTCAAGATATCTAGGGGCTTAATGTCCCCTTCCAGCATCCTCATGATTTGCATACCTGCCTGCTTGGCCAATCGTTTCCTTGCCGCATGTACCGCGGGTACAGTACCGTTACCCGGTAATCCCAAGCCCAGTGCTTCCGTGAGACAGTTCATGGAATTAGCAGTAAACATACCTGAACAAGAACCGCAGCCGGGGCAGGAATTGTTCTCCACGTCCTCCAATTGTTCACGGGTAATTTTACCTGCTTCATACTCTCCCACTGCCTCAAACACTTGGTTTAAATCCATATCTTTATTATTCAGTCGTCCTACCAGCATGGGCCCGCCACTGATAAATACAGTAGGTACATTAATTCTGGCGGCAGCCATCAACATACCCGGTACTACTTTGTCGCAATTGGGTATAAATACCAAAGCGTCAAAGGCATGAGCCTGCGCCATAACTTCTGCAGAGTCAGCAATTAATTCCCGGCTGGCCAAGGAATACTTCATGCCTTCATGTCCCATAGCTAAGCCGTCACAGACGGCAATAGCCGGAAATTCAAGCGGCGTACCGCCGGCCATACGCACACCAGCCTTAACAGCATCTGCAATTTCACGCAGATGTATATGGCCGGGTACCACCTCGTTGAAAGAATTTACCACACCCACTAACGGGCGATTTATTTCCTCATTGGTAAGCCCAGTGGACTTCAGCAGGGACCGATGTGGTGCGCGATTGATGCCGTCTTTCATTAGTTTGCTTTTCATTAATATCACTCCCATCTGCTGTTTTTATTAATAGATAGGGGGACCATCCAATTTTGTGAGCTCACGAAAATCTGCTATAAGGTTTCTAGTCATTTCCCCGGGCTGTCCATCGCCTATCGCCCGGCCATCTACCTTAACTACCGGAATAACTTCTGCAGCTGTTCCGGTAAAGAAGCATTCATCAGCAATATAGATATCATGACGAGTAAACACCTTCTCACTGACCTTTATGCCTCTTTTCTCAGCCAGCTCCATCACCGAATTACGGGTAATCCCTTCCAAGATGCCTACGAAAGGCGGCGGAGTAATCAGCTCTCCATTTTTAACTATAAAGATATTATCTCCAGTTGCTTCTGCTACATATCCTTCATTATTAAGCATGATGGCTTCGGGAGAATTAGTCATGGTTGCTTCAATCTTAGCCATGATATTGTTCAAGTAGTTTAAGGACTTTACTCTGGGATTCATGGCTTCGGGCACATTACGCCGTGTAGCCACAGTGACAACCTCCAGCCCCTTTTCATATAACTCCTCAGGATAAAGGCGAATACCTGCAGCAATGCAAAATACCAACGAATTAGGGCACTTTCTCGGGTCAAGACCCAGGTCGCCCTTACCACGGGTAACTACTAAACGAATGTAACCATCCCGCAGGTCATTCTTTCGTAATGTCTCCAAAACAACTTCAGTCATTTCCTCATGGGTCAATTCAATTTTCAGCTGAATAGTGCGCGCAGACTCATACAACCGATCAATATGCTCTTTAAGTTTGAATACACGACCGTGATAAGCCCTAATGCCTTCAAAAACACCGTCTCCATAAAGTAATCCGTGATCAAACACCGAAACCTTCGCTGCTTCCTCCTGCACATAGCTACCATCAAAATAAATTACTAATCCCATGAATATAATCCCCCTTTTTATACCCCCACTGCATCTTAAGCTATATCAGCATGACACAAAGGGTAAGTAGTTTAGAATAAAGTATAAAAATAGACCCACAGATAAATCCCAGAGTGGAACCTATCCGCTGAGTCTTTTATCCCCACGGTGTAACATACCTAAAGTATGCCTGTACCGCTCGGTCCAGTCCGGCCACAGGCCGCGGAACCCTAGGTACACTTCCCTCTTTATTAACTTTGACTGTACCACACTAATCAACCTAAAATTTTTTCAGGGTATCTAACAAACTATATAAAAAGGCCCTCTAATCCCATAAAATAGGGACGAGAGGACCCGCGTTACCACCCTGATTGCTGCTTTAAAAATGCAGCCTCTTAATCATGTGCCAGTGACACAGGACGCTGTAACGGGCGTTCGCTTACCCGGCGGCCGCTTACTTTAGCAAAATCAAAGTCCAAGTACCTCATTTGGGCGGCGCAGCTTGGAAGGGATATTACTCAGTAAGTATAATGCCGGGCTTTCACCTAACCCCGGCTCTCTAATATCAGGGACTTACCCGCAACATGTCTTCCTCATTGCCTTTTCAAATTGTGTATTTTAAACATTAGTATACCCAAACACGCAGAGGGTGTCAAGATTAATTTTCGTTAAAATTGATACGAGCAGAAATGTGTAAATCCAGGGCCGGACGCAGATTTTAATCAAAGCTGAGTCGTCTCAGCAGACGATACATATTAGCCGCCATGACTGGAATACTAACTACAAAACAATTTTTATGAAAGGAGAGATTACTAGTGAGCGTGGAAGGATGGGAATATGCATCACTATCTCATAACGCCGTTGACAGGCTGCTGGATCTCGAAAATAGTCTAAATACGATGCAAAAAGAAACCGAACCAGGTGAGGAAGTAGTAGTAATAGCATTTAAAAGAAATCAATAGGTGGTGATACGCAAAATGGCTCTTAATAATATTGCCCGCAACAGCGTCCGCCTGATGCAGGAATTAACTACCATGCCCTTTAGGGCTGCACAAGATATCTGGGCGGGAAGTAACGACGAACAATCATCCACTGCCGGCCGTAATATCAATCGTTCTCTGGGTATTATGGAACAGTTGACCAGTATGCCTTTCCAGGTAGCACTGGATTTATTGGAGCCTAATGGCCGGAGTCAAAAGCAGCAGCAAACTTCTTCAGAACCACACATGCAATCGCAGCTTTACGGTGAAGATAGGGAATTTCACCAAAACTTTCCGCCACAAAGCAAACAATAAGGAGGCGTTACTTTGAAAAATCCTCAGAAAAAAAATAATAAACAAGAAAAGCTAAAACAACACAGTGCCGGAGACGCCGCAGAAACAAAACCTCCATATGACCCCATGGGTACCAACGCGGAATTTGCCACCGAAATCGCAGACGGCAAGAGGTCTAATGTCACTGTGTCGGTAAACCCGCCTGCCTATGTAGGGCGAGGCGGCATGAAAGTTGATCGTGGTGACCCACAAGACAACACTAAAAGTTAAGTTAAGCTTAATTAAAGCTGGTAAGTGTTTAAGTATAGGGCAGAAGCATACTTCTAAATGATATAATTAAAAGGTCGGGCCCCAGTCAGGGAACCCGGCCTTTAAAATTCCTGCAGCCGCCAGCGTATCTTTAAAGAAAGTTGTATTCCTAGAAGATAGAGCGTATCAGTACTTAAATATGTCGCAGCGCTATCATCAAAGACAATGTTCGCAGATGCTGAAAAATCTTCATCACCCGCCCAAATTACCACCCCAAGAGGAATCTTAGGTAACACCGGAATGCTATACCCCGCATCGCCGCTTTTAATAGGAGTACCGCCCATCCCCTCAGCAATACTTTTAAATATTCCCATGTGTCGGCCAAATTTTACTGCTAGCGGGTCAATTGCTTCCTGTTTAAAAAGGGCATAATGGTGCGGCCCACCGGGAAGCTGCATGAAGGAAAGCCATTTGTTCCGCAGGGGAAGGCCACTGGCCCGAGCCAAATAGTACGCCAAAATTTGCTTATCCGCGTTGTTCACATATTCAGCAGGTGAGGTTACCTCACCTTGGGGAAAAGAGACATAATAGCTACGGTTACAGTAGTTCACTGAAAACCTGGACTTTTCTTCGTCAAAGCCCGTACCACTGCATTCTGCCATTAACTTTGGGTCACCAGCCGCCAGCAGCTCAACGGCCTGCCGGTACCCACCTTCATAATTTCCATACACTTCTTGAGACATAAATACACCTACCTTAAAACTTTCCACATTCCGGGAAAATGAAAACCTAACCGCCAAATGCCCACCCCGGCCAGTCTCATATCGTGAGCCAGGGATGCCTTATATCTAATAGCCTGCTCATCCTGATACCATACACTATGCGGGACATCACCGGCCACGTATTCAAAGTATCTTTCGCAATGGCGACGGTGCCAGCGGCTTTCAATGTCATACTTTCGCAACAATTCTATCGCCTGGTGATGCAAAATGGCTTTTCCCTTGCCTTTTTCGGGCCAATCATAACCGTAAAGGGGAACCCCCAGGAAAAGCTGTTGTTTCTTCCAGCCCCTGCTGAGAGCAAAATCCACCACCTGTTCCATCCAGGGCACGGCGGCCACCGGACCCGGTTCCCCTCCCGGCCAATGCAAATCGTAGCTCATCAGTACAACAAAATCGCAAATCCCTGCCAAACCTTTATAATCGTATGCGGTAAACCATGTGGTAGCCGCAGTCTTCGCCGGTAATGCCATACTCACTGAATGGTCCGGCCTTAATGCTTCCGCCAATTCCCGGACAAAGTGATTGAGCAGGGCCGAATCTCCCCCGTAATTTTCAAAGTCCAGGTGTATCCCCGCTAAACTATGGGCCTTGACAATATTTGAACAATTATCCACTAACGCCTGCCTACTAACGGGACTTTCCAGTACCTTTTTCAACATCTCTCCGTCAAAACCCTGCACACCCAGGTTCTGTAACACCGCCAACAGCTCAGTCCCCCGCTCCCTTACGGGCAGTAACTGAGTAAAACCACCCGGGACACATACCTCTCCCGCCTGATTGAGTGTAAATCCCACTACAGCCAAATAATCGATGGTTTTAGCATAATCAAAGGCGGCTCCATTGTCCTTCCCAGGCCAACAATAAGCTAGAATTTTTGTCTGCCGCATAGTGTCACTTCCCTAACCGTTTTACCTTATCATATGTGCATCAGGTCAGGGAAGTGCAGCGAAATTACATAACCATTAACAACCGGAGCAGCCGCGGCAGTTAGATGATGAGCAACCACTACTTCCAGCGGATTCACCTCCGGGTTTACTATAAAGAAAGCCGGTAAATATTTGTTCCGCTTTACCCTCGCATTTTGGGCATGTCACCTTATCCTTTTCAGCTATACTTACCCGTCTGCTGAATTTTTGGCTGCACTGTTGGCAGCGGAAATCATAATTAGGCATAATTTCCTCCTTACAGTATATCTGGCCGTTTGCCCCCCAGAACTTATACTTTCTGACCAGAAAAAAGTGTTACCTCTATTATAAACAGAAAAGGTAACACTCTCAAAAAAAAATGATATTTTTAGCCGAGCAAACGCTTAGGCAGTAACCTTTTCAATGGCATCTACCGGGCATCCCTTAAAACAACGGGCACAGCGTATACACTTATCGTCGTCTATCTCATACCTTTGTTCCTCGTTCACAAATACAGCTTCATCCCTACACTCCGTCACGCAGGTAGCGCAATCCCAGCACTCATCCGCACGAATGACATAATCAAATTTAAATTTCTTAGCCATGTAAAATCCCCCTCCACTGCTTTTTTAAAATATTTCGACAACCGCAGCCAGATTCCTGCCGCCGGCATTAATTATATGCGTTTCCCATAATTCCCAGAAGAACAAAAGCATTTAATGCCTTCCGGCACTTAAAGGTAATGCTTTTGCACCCAAGGGCATTAAGATCGACTAGGCAACAAGTTGCCAAGTCTCTCTATATTCTTACCCAGGGAACCCCTGGGTGCTTTGCACCCGGCCGCCTCACCGACTCGGCGGCGCTCGTACCTTGGCGTCACTTATTCGTGACGCCACTCGCCCTAGGTCGCTTCGCTGTTGCAAAACTCTTAGCAACTTGTTGCTGTAGAGTTTTGGCATGCCCCTTGCGGGTAGACCCTCCTGCATTTAACATAAGGGGGCATGCCCCCTTAAAAACCCCCATGTATCGGAAATTATAAACAACCCATAATTTCCTATACATCAAGTGTAGCATACTATTTTTGCAGGGTACATTTGTTTGGTTTCACCCCGCTAAAGCCAATTATTTTGGGATGACGTAGCTTTAGGTCATCCGTCCATTCCAAAAATTCAACCAATATCGGCAGGTACGGTTTGACCCAATAAATCCCTTTACCACTAGTTTTATTAATAAAAGGGCTGTCTTTTTGGACATTGTTCTTCAAGAAATTGAGCAGTTCTCCTTTTTCCGTACTTTTTAACGCAGCGTTGACCCGGCCAATGTATATCAGTCCGCGTTCTGAAAAAACTCCTAACAGTAATGCCGCTAAGCCACTATTAACAGTGTATCCACCGACCAAACAATTCAGCTGCTGCATCACCTTAATCTTCTGCCACAGCTTATTTTTTCCACCAATTAAATATTTGCTGTGCCTTTCCTTTGCTACTACTCCCTCTAACCCCTGAGTCTTCACTGCTTCAAACAATGTTTCTCCATGTTCGTAAACAACGTCAGTGATTACCAATTGCGAAGATATCTTGATGTTATTTTGAAGTAATGATTGGCGTTCTTCCCAGGACTTGCTCCGAAGTTCTTTACCATCTAGATACAAAATATCAAACAACATATAGCATACCGGGATGCTGCTAACCAAGGCTTTAATTACCCCCGGTGAAGTGGACCAATCTCGACGAATTAGGTCATAAAAATTAGGTTTACCATTACGGAGAGCGATCATTTCTCCATCCAATAAAGCTTCCCTTTTGCCCACTGCCGACTGAATGATTTCCTGCATTTCCGGGTATTGGTCGGTACGCCGGTTTAATCGCTTGTTAAACAGCTCTATTCCCTGCCTTTGTACGTGAGCCAATATCCTCACTCCATCCCATTTTACCTGATAGGCCCAGCGAGGATTATCAAAAATTTCGTCCACTAATACCGGATCCATGGGCTTAAACGGCTTTCCCAACATCATTAAGTATCCCTCCGAGGTTTATCCTGCCCACTATTGATAACAATATCTATAAATGATATAGTGAAGGGGAAAAAATAACCATAACTCAACTGACTTTGTTAGGTGAGGCTCCTGTGTGGAAACAGGCCACTGCCCGGAAACGTCGAGAGACGCCAATGGGTACAACAGGTACTACCGGATTAAGGTTTTACCTAATGTGGCTGGGTTATCCCCTACGCTATACAGTGTCAAAGCTCAACAAGTGAAGCAGGTTTATTTATTGTGCCTTTCACTTGCCGTGAAGGGTTTTTTTGTGCTATTTCGCTTTGATGGGGGTGGTAAAAATGGAAATGTTAAACCTTTTTCGCAGTGCTATCGCTGCTAACAACCGTGAAAGATTAGCGGACCTACTTGAAGAAGTTCAGGCCTTTGACCAGGCGCGCCTATTGTTGGACCTAACCACCGATGAAAGACAAGTTATCTATGGTCTTCTTGGCCCGGAAATGCTGGCAGACATCCTTCAGGAGCTTGATTACGATGAGCAGCTTCCCGTAGTAGAAGAGCTGGGCGTAAAACGCTTTACCCAAGTTCTGAACGAAATGTCCTCTGACGATGCGGCAGACTTGCTGGGAAGCTTTAAAGAAACTCTGGCGGAAAAGTACCTGGGAATGATGCGCCGTGAGGACGCCGACGATGTCAGAGAACTGCTGGCTTACCCCGAGGAAACAGCAGGCGGTTTGATGACCACCGAATATGTGGCCATAAAAAAAGCTTCTACAGTGAAAGAAACCATTGAAAGCCTGCGCCTTATCGCACCCGACGCAGAAACTATCTACTATATATATGTGACCAATAATAAAAACCAACTAGCAGGCGTATTATCCCTGCGTGATTTAATAGTAGCCGGTCCCGGTGAAACCATCGGCAGCATCATGTCCGAAAAGGTGGTTTCAGTGCCCGTAACCATGGACCAGGAAGAAGTCGCTGCAGTGATTGATAAATACGACTTCCTGGCTGTACCGGTAATCAATGATGACAATGTTCTATTGGGAATTGTTACCGTGGATGATGTTTTGGATGTATTGAAGGAAGAAGCCACTGAGGATATTGGCCAGCTTTCTGCAATACGGAAAATTGATGAACTTGAGGTATCCGCCTTTCAATCTGCTAAGCGGCGTTTACCTTGGCTAATACTGTTATTATTTGTAGATCTTTTATCCGGCAACATCATTTCCTTTTTTGAAGTTACTTTGAACCAATTGGTAATCTTGGCCGCCTTTATTCCCTTGATAACGGATATGGCAGGGAATACCGGTACCCAATCGCTGGCGGTGGTGGTCCGGGGTCTTGCCCTGGGGGAATTCACCAGGGAAGATGTGTGGGGAATAGTCAAACGCGAAGCAGGCACTGGGCTTTTAATTGGCACTGTCTGCGGCCTACTGGTAGCTGCTATAGCATTTGTCTGGCAGGGAAATCCCTATCTTGGATTGGTCATTGGTTTCTCGCTTTGGGCGACACTGATTACTGCTACTCTGGCGGGCGCAGTGATACCATTAATTATCAACACCTTCCGAATCGACCCCGCAGTTGCCTCGGGACCATTTATTACCACCATTAACGATATTGTCGGATTGATTATCTACTTTTCCACTGCCACCTTCTTTATGAGCAAACTGATATAAGGTAAGAAGTCATGAAACCCGGCTCCACCGCCGGGTTTTTAATATTACTCTTTGGTTTTACACGAAATCCGCTTCGCATTGGTTTTATTTACCTAAAGGGAATCCCCTATTTAGAGTGAATTAACGAAGGCATATAATTATGCGGAGAGGGGATCTACTTTGAAAAAAATACTGTCATCTATTCTTGTATTGGGTTTTCTTTTTTCCACAACTCTTCCCGCCTTCGGGCAGGAACCACTGAGTATTACATACTTATATGGCAGCTCCAGCACCGGCTACCTGACACAGTTAGAACCACTTCAGGATACATTAAATAATGTAATGCCCGATTACTTCAATATTGATAATAACGGGCAGTTGTCCGTAAGTGTTTCTCGAAATTTTGTCGAAACTGCCCAGGCCAAGGGGTTTAAAGTAATTCCATTTGTCAGTAACCATTTTGATAAGAGTGCCGGCCATCAAGCCCTGCTCAATCAAGATAAGATAGTCACTACCATTACAACCGCCGTAAAGGATTATGACCTGGATGGAATAAACCTGGATCTTGAAAACATTCCAATAGAGGATAAGGAACTGTTCAATAAGTTTGTAAAAAAACTGGCGGCCGAAATGCATCAAATGGATAAGGTCTTATCCATTGCTCTACCGGCAACACAATCTTATCCCGGCATCGGTTGGGTGAAGGCCTATGATTATAAAGTGTTGGCCGAGTTAGTAGACTACATCATAGTGATGACTTATGATCAGCACTGGGAAAGCCCCGGGCCAATAGCAGGGATGACCTGGGTTGAAAAAGTCGTTAAAACCGTACTGCAGACTGTCCCTGCAGAAAAGTTAGTCTTGGGGTTACCTTTTTACGGGCGGTGGTGGATTAACGGTGAAAGGTATAAAGAAGTTGGGCATCAGGGTGCCCTTACTGTGGCTGCTGAATATTTAGCTGAAACAAAGTGGGATGATACCTCACAGTCACCTTATTTATCTTTTCAAGACGCCGAAGGAAACTACCACCAGCTGTGGTTTGAAAATTCCCATAGCTTAGGGTCAAAATTGGAGTTGGTGAACAAATATAATTTGGCAGGGGCCGCCAGTTGGCGCCTAGGTCTTGAAGATTCCGAATTCTGGAATAGCTACCGCCGTTTCCTACGTTCTTTAGGCAGTGAAGATAGAGACCAACCGGCGGACCGGGGCGAACAGCGTCCGGATACGCCTGAACAGGGAAATCCCCCTGATGATAGCGGAAGCTCTCAAGATGGCGGTACCAATAATCCGCCCCCCGAAAACAGTGATACAGACGCAAGCGGCAACACCAAAGCTTCGGATGTTTTTAGTGATGTTTCCACACACTGGGCCGCTGCTGACATCAATTATCTTTATCAAGAAAAACTTGTGGGCGGCTACGACGACGGTACATTTAAACCAAATGCGAGCATAACTCGTGCTGAGGCCACAGCCATGCTAATGCGCTGGCTGAGGCTTCCGGCGGGCCAAGAAAGTAATTTCACGGATGTAGACAGCACATATTGGGCCTATAACGCTATTAACACTGCTGCCACCATGGGAATTGTAGGCGGATATGACGATAATACCTTTAGACCCCGGGCATCAATCTCCCGGGCAGAACTGACCGCCCTTCTTAGCAGAGTGTTTTCCGGCCAAGGTTCTCCCGGTCAAGGGTTTACAGATGTAGAACCAAGTCACTGGGCTTACGAAAATATCATCAACATGCAAGGGCAAAGCCTTATCAGCGGCTACGACGACGGCACCTTTAGACCCCAGTCCCCTGTTACGCGAGCAGAATTCAGTACAATGCTGGCCCGGACTATGCGAAAAAATTCCTAAACTAATATTCTATAAAAGCCACAGTGAAATTTTCACTGTGGCTTTTTAAACCAATAGAAATTTTGAATTACTCATATTCTAAGAAATCTATCCATTTGAGTGCATCAAGATAGGCATTGCGAATATCTTTATAATCAATTTGTAGCTCATCTGCCAAAGGGGCTATTTGATCCCAACTGTTAAGCTCATAATTTTTTATTATCCCTAGAATGGTGTTAAATTTATTTTGCTCACCCAGCAGCGCATCCTTAACCTTATCAGGCAGCAGCACCTCATTTAAAACCTGTTCAATCGGCCGCCCAATTAAGACATCTATCAAGGAAAAGAGCCCCATCAAAAAAACATCTGCAGATTGGTCCTTTAAACTTGTTTTGGCCGCAAGTAATTCGCCAAACCTTGCTCGGATTAGTGACGTTTTTATCACTTCATCGGGTTTATCACTGCCAATGAGACTTAAAGCTACAACCGCAAGCCACTTCTTTATTTCGACCTGGCCTAGGATTACCATCGCCTCTTTAATGGATTCAATCTTTCTTTGAAAACCAAAAACGGCTGAATTAATATATCTAAGCATCTTATATGTCAACGACACATCCCGCAGAACAATGGCTTCAACATTATCAAATTCCATGTCAGCCCGGCTGACCTCTTCTAGAAGTTTCAAGTAATGCGCCTTAACTCCCGAAATTTCCTTTGATGAAATCAAAATCGGCTTGCAGAAAAAGTAGCCTTGAAAGTATGTATAGCCCAGGTCCACCGCTTCATTAAACGCTTCCACCGTTTCGATCTTCTCTGCTAAAAATTTGACGTTATATTTCCCTAGGCGAGGGACAATGTCCCTCCGTTCCTCAGGGGAAGTGGATAAAAAATCTATTTTAACTATGTCTACTATTTCAAGCAGCTCCTCAAATCCCGGCTTATAGACAAAATCATCCAATACCAAGAAATAACCTAATGCTTTCAGCCGATTACAAACTTTAATAACATCCTCTGATGGCAGAACACTTTCTAAGATTTCTACCCCGATTAGCTCCTTGGGCAGAATGGTTACCACTTCGTTTTCCAATAAGTTTGCAGTAAAGTTTATAAAGGCCCGTTTACCCTCGGTCACTTCGTTGATACCGATATTATAAAAGCTGTTGGTTATAACCCCGGCAGTTGCCTGATCCAAGTTCCGACTGCCTAATTGGAACCAGTTATTCTCATTAGCCCGAAATAGAAGCTCATACGCAAAAACCTGCTGTTCCTTATCAAATATTGGCTGCCTGGCCATAAAAACATCCATCATTTTGCCCCCATTTCGTACACCAAGGAAGTAATTGACTTAATATTACAAACTTTTAGATGCTATTTACACATTAATTTATCAGTACCTTTTTTTCGACTTAACATTTCAGTATTCGACATTTTCATGGGTATTTTTAGACTGCAAGAACCACCGCATCTTTTATTTGCATAAAAGCATGCGGTGGTTCTTGGTCATCCAAAACTATTTAGTTAATAGTACTCAAGATTATTCTTCACTAATGGTAACCTTATTCATGACATCTCCTTGACTAATCTGGTCAACCACATCTAGGCCAGCAATAACTTTACCAAAGACCGTATGCTTCCCGTCAAGATGAGGTTGTGGCTCATATACGACAAAAAATTGGCTGCCGCCGGTATTAGGTCCACGGTGGGCCATGGACAATGATCCTCTCTCATGCTTATGGGGGTTGCCTTTGGTTTCACAAGGTATGGTATACCCGGGACCGCCTGATCCGTTGCCCTCCGGGCATCCACCCTGGGCCACAAATCCTTCTATAACCCTGTGAAACTTAAGCCCATCATAAAAACCTTCCTTAATCAGCTTTTCAAAGTTTGCCACCGTCCCTGGTGCTTCCTTCTCAAATAGCTCGATCACAACTTGCCCTTGGTCCATTTCAATAGTTGCTTTTTTCACCTTAATTCCTCCTAGTATAATGTCTTTTAAAAATTTTTCCCTGCACCAAAATTTCTACCCATCATGCCTTCTTTAATAACTTTCCCCGATGGTAAACAGAAGCAACCCGGCTGAAAGCAGCAGCATCATCCAGGGGATTACCGTGTACAATTACAAAACTGGCTGTGTACCCTGGTGCTAAATCGCCTAATTTTCCCAAGCCCGTAACCTCCGCCCCATTGCGGGTTGATAAAGTCACCAATTCTCTGCCGCTATAGCCGGCTTTATGCAGGTAACTAAGTTCCTGATAATAGCTTGCCCCATGGGGCACCCCAGGGGCACCGGCATCAGTCCCAACCGCGACATTTATGCCCAATTGCCGGGCCAGAGCAATCGCTTCAATGTGAGTCTCGCATGTTCGCTCTATTACCGTCCGATCTTCCCCGGGGCGGTCAAACTTTAGCCTGCCACCGGCAGCTACTACCGTAGGCACCCAAGATACCTCTTTGTCAGCCATCTTTTTAATTGTCTCCCGGGTGACGAAAAAGCCGTGTTCCACTGAGTCAACCCCAGCTTCCACTGCCATATCAACGGCACTTGCACCGCTGGCATGAGCCATTACCGGTAGCTGCCGCCTATGTGCTTCAGCAACCACGGCTTTAATAAAATCCACATCAAACTGGGGCCTGCCTACCTTACCATAATTTGTAAAACTCACCAACCCGGAAAGCACTACCTTCAGTTGATCTGCGCCAGCTATGACCAAATCATCCAATATCCGCTGTACTTCAGTCAAAGTGGATACACCATAGCCCAAAAAGGACCCGTAACGTCCCTGCTCACTGATTGCCCGGCCGCAGGCGACAATCTCAGGTCGAGGCCTGGGAAATTCTTTTGCCTTTAGACCAATGGCCTGGGCATCGCTGCCATCCCGAATACCCACTACCCCAGCGGCCAATGTATTAAGCAGCTCTCTCGCCACCATAGGCTTCCAGGCCTCATTGGACTGCCACCGTGCCAGCGATCGGTGAAAATCTTCACCATCAAGCGCCAGGTGAACATGGCAGTCTATTAATCCTGGCAGCATCGTGGTTCCCATCGGCAGCACTTCGGTTTCATTGCCCAGCAATTCCTTATCCACTCCTGGGCTAAGACTATGTACTTTCCCATCTGCTATTTCCAGCAGAGCATTGTTCAGTAATTCCCCACTACCCGTCAAGAGGCGGGGAGTAAAAATCTTCTGCATAGATTTAACCCCTCATAAAAACTCTTCATATAAACAACAGCAGGTTCTGCCAATCAATATGCTCCCCCATTCTTTCAACAAAAGAGCTTAATCCGGCTTAACTATCACTACCTCAGACTTTTCAAGAGAACCCTGGATAAGCGCTTCAATATCAAGAACCGACTCCGCTTTCTGCACCGGCCCTAACTTTGGTCTGGTTGCCGGATGCTTGGGCATAAATAAGGTACAACAATCTTCATAAGGTAAAATAGATGTTTCATAGGTATCTATCTGCCTGGCATAGTCCATAATTTCCTGTTTGTCAAAGGTCACCAAAGGTCTCAGCACCGGAATTTTTGTTACTTCATTAATAACACCCATGCTTTCTAAGGTTTGACTGGCCACCTGCCCTAGATTTTCGCCGGTAACTAAAGCCAGTGCACCTTCTTCCTTAGCGATACGGTCAGCAATTCTAAACATCATCCGACGCATAATGGTAACATAAAACTCCTCCGGGCAGTTTTGACGAATCGCTTTTTGTATGTCAGTGAAATGGTTTATGTGAAGCTTTACTCGGCCGCCGTAAGCACTGATTATCCGAGCCAGATCAATAACCTTTTCCTTGGAGCGTTCGCTGGTAAAAGGAAAGCTATGGAAATGGAGTCCCACAATCTCCAAACCCCGCTTCATACCCAGCCAGCCGGCCACCGGGCTATCTATCCCACCGGATAGCAGTAATACTCCCCTTCCCGTGGAACCAACAGGCAGTCCGCCATTACAGGGAATCTTACCAGTATATACATAAACACCTTCGCGACGTACCTCTACCATGACGGTCACATCCGGTTGATGCACATCCACTGACCAACCGGTGGTATTATCCAACAAATGTGCGCCCACTTCTTTACTTATCTCCGGGGACTGCATGGGGAATCTCTTATCAGGTCGTTTTGTCTCCACCTTAAATGTACCGCCATCAGCATAACCCTCAAGCTGTTCAAGTGCCGCCTGTTTAATTTGTGCTAAATCCTGAAGCGTCACCGCTGCCACACTTACCGATACGATACCAAAAACTTTCCGCACCCTTTGGATTACCGTATCAACATCATCCTTAATCGGCACATACATCCTACCGTATGCTGTTTCCACCCGGTTAGAGGCGATCCCGCCGAGAACATTTTTAAGGTTTTTCAGCAGCTTTCTCTCAAACTCGCGCCTGTTTTTTCCCTTTAAACTAATTTCGCCAAAACGAATTAATAATGTTTGTTCCATTATCTACTCAACCCCCTCAGTTCAGCAGCTATTTGCTTAAGCTTAGCTAAAAATATGTCTATTTCTTGGGGTGTATTCAAGTAAGACAGGCTAACCCTAATGGCACCGGTAAGGGCGTCACCACTGAGACCCATGCTTTTCAACACGTGACTGGCTTCATTCCTGCGGGAATGACACGCAGAACCGGTGGATACATAGATGTCCTCTGCCTCCAATGAATGGAGCAACACCTCGCCACGATTTACCCCTTCGCACCAAATATTTACTATATGCGGGGCGGCGGCATCACCCCCGGGACCATTAATATGTACTTTGTTTAACCCTCTCAGCCCCTGTAGCAGCTTTTGTTTTAATTTGGCTAATGTAGAGTCGTTACTATCCAACCGCGCACCTGCTAACGCCGCGGCTTTGCCCAAACCGGCAATGCCCGGTACATTTTCGGTACCGGCGCGCTGCAGCACTTCCTGCTCACCACCCACCAGTAACGCCTTAAGTTGGACGTTCCTATCGATATAAAGAGCACCAACCCCTTTAGGACCATGTGCTTTATGTGCACTAATGGACAGCATATCAATGCCCGTTTCTTTCGGTCTTAGCAAGAGTTTACCAAAACTCTGCACAGCATCTACATGAAAGAATGCTTGGGGCGTGGAAGATTTAATTATTCGTGCCAACTCATTTACCGGCTGAATACTGCCTACCTCGTTATTTACTGACATGACACTTACCAATATGGTTTCCGGCGTCAGCAGTTCCTGCAGCTGGCTAGGGTCCACCAAACCATCTTGGTCGGTATCAAGATAAGAAATACGAAAACCATCCTCCGCAAGTCTGGAGACGCTTTCAAGTACTGATGCATGCTCAATGGATGAAGTGATGATGTGCTTGCCCCGGCCTTTACGCTGTTGGGCCGTACCCCATATAGCCCAATTGTTTGCCTCAGTTCCGCCGGAAGTGAAAAAAATTTCTTTGGACTCAACCTGCAAAGCTTCGGCAACTTGGCGCCGGGCATTTTTCAACACCTTTTCCGCTTCTATTCCCACTCGATGCATGGAGGATGGGTTCCCGTAGGTATCCAGCAAGACTGTATTTACCACTTCCGCCACCGCCGGCAAACACGGTGTAGTGGCACTATTATCAAAATAAATGCGCGACATATTGTTCACCTCAACTGCTACCTATTGTACCCAAAAAGACGATTAGTTACATATGTTCAGCATTACAGTAAAAAATTCCTACAAAAAAAAGGTATTAATATTATTATTTTCGGCAACAATAGAGGGATGACTCTTGAATTAGGAATAAATAGGAGAGATTATATCATGAAATTTTCAAGATGGAAGATGCGTATAGCCTGTCTGACATTGGCCTTTTTCTTGTCTCAGGCATTTAGCGCAGCACCGCTGGCTGAGGCCGCGGGCAACTATTATATCGTCCAGCGCGGCGATAGTCTCTGGTCCATTGCCCAAAGACATACCATGACGGTAAAAAAACTAAAAGAAATTAATGGCCTCACCGGTAACATTATTTATCCGGAACAACGGTTAACAGTAATACCGGTGGTGGCAAGCAGCAGTACTGAATACATCGTTAAGTCCGGTGATAACCTCTGGGCGATCGGCAAAAAATTTAATATCAGCATCAATACAATTAGGCAGATGAATAAACTTTCCGGTAACATAATCCACCCAAATCAAAGGTTGGTACTACCGGAAAGATCAGGTTCTCATTATGCAATGGCTTTTCGCCAATTGGAACATGGTATCCGACAGGAGCAAAGCAGTAATAAAACTGCCGACGACAGAACTCTCTATTGGCTGGCGCGAGCCATTTCCGCCGAGGCGCGAGGCGAACCTTTTGACGGACAGGTGGCCGTAGGAGCAGTTATCGTCAACCGAGTCAAGCACTCACGCTTCCCCAATTCCGTATTTGATGTTGTTTTCCAAAAATCCGGCGGAATCTACCAGTTTAGCCCGGTAAAGGACGGCTCAATCTATCGGGAACCCAGCAAGGAGGCCATAAGGGCTGCTGAGACTGCACTGGCGGGGCAAGACCCCACTAACGGTGCACTATTCTTCTATAATCCAACATTGACCTCCAGGTCAAATTGGATTCGCACCCGCCCGGTAGCCAAAGTAATGAATAATCACGTGTTTACACTTTAAATATTAAAGAGCAGCCAACTGGCTGCTCTTTTAGTATCTATGGGGTAATATCCCGACTAAACTGTTCTCCGTTTTCATATTTTACTTGGATTAGCATTTTATCAAAGGATTGTTGCTCTTCCAGGCAAACTCTCTCCCGATTTATTCAGGTATCGGCAGCCAAATAGTGAATTTACTTCCCTGTCCTTTTATGCTTTCGACGGTGATCTCACCCCGGTGCTCTTTAGCTATCCATTTAGCGATTGCCAATCCCAGACCGGTCCCTCCTGGTTTACGAGCTGCATCTATCCGGTAGAACCTCTCAAAAATATGCTCAATATCTTCTCCGCTGATACCCTGTCCGTTATCTCTTACCGATATACCCATTTTACCAGGGTATCGCTCTACGCTTAAGGTTATCCTGCCTTGTTCGGATGTATATTTAATAGCATTATCAATCAGGATGAACACCGCCTGGTGCAGGTAATCCTTGTTGGCTGACACTTCCATGCCTTGAATTTCGTCAAGGCCTTGGATGGCAAATTCCCGCTTGGCCGCGCGGCGCCGAGCAGTTCTGCCCACATCCGTCAAAAGTTCTCCTAAGTTAATCCTTTCCATATCCAATCGCAAGCCGGCATCCGCCCGAGCCAATGCCAGCATATCCTCTACCAAATGACGCATTCGCCTGGTTTCTTCACTAATATCCGCCAATATCTCCCCTTGCAGCTGCGGGTCACTGTCTTCTATCTTTTGCAGCAATTCCACATTGCCGCCGATAGTAGTAAGCGGGCTGCGCAGTTCATGAGAAGCATCAGCTACAAAGCGCCGCTGAGCAGAGTAAGTGTCTTCTAAACGCTTATATGCCTGTTGTAAACGACTAAGCATAGCATTAAATGTAGCAGCTAATTGTCCCACTTCATCTGCCGGTCCACTATAATCGATGCGCCTGTTTAAATGCTGACCGTCACCAATTTTAGCAGCAGTGCTGCTAATCTTTTCAATAGGGTTGAGCGCTGTCCTAGCAAGAAGCCATCCTACCGTCGCCGCGATCAGCACCGAGGCTAAGATACTAATCATCAGAAGCAGCCGCAGCCGGGCCAAGGTACCCTCCACCTGGACTAAAGAACGGCCCACCTGCATAACCCCGACAAACTGCCCTTCCACCACCACCGGTAAATTATATAACCTCAGTTTACTTCCGGATGCAGATAATGTCTCATAAAAACCCCCATCACTGCGGCTGGCCATGCTTAAAGTCTCTCTAGAAAGAGGCAGCACCCGATTTCCTAGGTTGCCCGACCGGGACTGGACCCGCCCCTGGCTGTCCACCACCTGCAAGAATGTATCAGGAGAGGCGAAAACATCTACATCAGGCAGTACCACTTCTTTCAAGCGAAACGGATATTTTACTATCTGGGTGGACTCCAATACCTGATCTGCCTTAGTGGATAACGTTTGGTCAGCAGACTCTAGCATATATGTGGCCAAAGTAAAATATAGCAGCAGACCAAAGACGATCAATGTCCCACCGAAAATTGTCGTATACCAAAGAGTCAAACGAGCGCGCAGGGACATTACTCTTCCCCCTTTAATATGTAGCCAACCCCGCGCACCGTCTGTATCAGCCGCGGCTCCCCTGCTTCCTCCAGTTTCTGACGAAGCATATTTACGTAGACTTCCAGCACATTTGATTCACCACTGTAGTCATATCCCCAGACTCGCTCCATAATCTGTTCTTTGGTCAGCACCTGCCGAGGGTTAGTCAGAAACAACTGTAAAAGCTGATATTCCGTAGCGGTAAGAGCTATTGCGCGACCATTCCTTGTCACTTCCCGGGTATTATCATCCATGCTAATATCCGCAAAGGAAAGACGGTTTCCCAGTGAATTGTGCCGCCGAAGTTGGGCTCGAACCCGAGCCAATAATTCCTCTAATGAAAATGGCTTCACCAGATAATCATCAGCACCCGCGTCCAGTCCCTTGACCCGGTCACTAACCTCATCCTTTGCAGTCAACATGAGAATTGGCACGGAATAAGATTTCCGCAGTTGGCGGCAGACCTCAATACCGTCCATACCCGGCATCATCACATCAAGTATTATCAAGTCGGGGCGGTGTTCTTCCGCTAAATTCAACCCGGTGATGCCATCATTTGCGGCCAAAACCTGATACCCTTCAAATTTGAGGCTGCGCGTCAAGAAATTGGTTATCTTACTGTCATCATCAATTATAAGAATCCGCGCTTCCATAGTTTCGCCCCCAATATTTTTATCCAAATTAATAGTAGCATAATTACATTTCGCTAGCAAAGCGTTAAGCGAGTTTATGCCGTTATCTTATGACATAACAAAAGCACCCTTCGATTTACAGAGTGCTTTCTTTTGGTGCCAGAACCGGGGTTGGTCTGAAATATATATTTGTAGCTCACATCATCCGAAATCAGTGAATTTATCAAACATAAATCCAACTACTACACCATAAAAAATGAATGTAAAAAAGGCGACGTAATTGGTAATTATTGAATGTTGTAAAAAGTCTAATCCCAGTGCAGGGTAGATCAGCATAAATACTGCAAAACCCATTGCAGAACTAGCAGATATAGTTTTAATATACAAATAATCCCTTCCTGTAACCTTTAGTAACACGGCAATTAATATCCCGTTTACTCCAGCCATACCTATTGAGGCTATTAAACCAAATAACTGTGCATACCAGGTAAGCACTTGTGGCGCATTAAAAAATACTTCCGCCATATCCTTCCAATAAGTTCTGGTTTTAAGCCCCGCCGAAATAAGTAGAAGAAGCAAAAAATTATGAAGGATGCCCCCTATAATCCCTATCACTAATCCGGCTACATAGAAATCTTTTATTTTGATATTTATCATAACAATATTTACTCCAATATTCGTTCTCTTATTTCAAATATCTTTTAGGGGACCAAATTAGTCGAGGGAAGCAGCTAAAAGGTATTTCTTTTCGCTCTAAACTAATTGTTATAGATTAGTATTTACTCTTAGCCATTTATTATGTCCCAAATTGGACCATAAAGCTCCAGCCATACCACCAAACAATGCTGGAAGCACATTATCAAAAGCCGGTTTAAGGCCAGGTGATGCTATATTTTATCGAAACAACGGTAGCTCGACATAACAAAAGCACCCTCAATTAATTACGAGAGTGCTTTCTTTTGGTGCCGGGGACCGGTAATGTATAGTTTGCACTACTAAAGGCCCTCATTTAATGTTAAAGATTAAAGATCTAAATGATCAGTAATTCAAGTCTTTATTATTTGCTTAAAATAACGTCTTTTTTATTAAGTCTTGTATTTTTTGCTTAACAATATTGGGTTGCCATAAGAAGCCTATAACGCCAACCACTATCGCCCCAGCTATTAAAACGCCCTTAAATATCATAGATCTATTGGATAAATTTGAAAACAATGTAACAAGTGTCGTTATAGTAACCAGTAAAACAATTAATACTGCATAGGTTACGTTTGTTAATTTACATATTGCATTTTCATTTGACTTTTCCGCATTGAGTTTTTGATTGTTGATTTCATTTGTTCGCTCAATTTGTTCCTGAAGTTGACCTCTTGTTTTGCCATGTTCTTGCCTTTCGTCCAAATAGTTACTTTGTTCTTCTCCTCTAATTTGGTTTTGCATTTCTTCGTAGATCTCCAATGGCATTTTATCCGTAAAATTGTCTATATCACCCATAGTTTTATCTTGCAGTAAGTTCATTGCACCTTGGTACGTTCTAAGCAAGTAATACTGTTCATTTGTAACCAAAGCGTCCCCATAAAGCTTATCTAATTGCTTAACATATTTTTTAAGCAATATTTCGTTAGGCTGTAATGCCGCATAACACTCGGCCATTAATTTCTTCTTATTGAGCACTTCAACTTTTGACGGAGATTGTAGCCATAGCATTGTACCCAATTGCAAGTCTGTTAAACAAATGGGTATGCAAAAAGTTCGCGCCTTCTCCAGCTCTTCAAATCTCTTATTAGAATGCGCCAATCCCGAATTAGTTGTAACAAAAACACAGTTAGCTTTAGAAATTATTTGAGGTTTAAGTCCTTTTCTCAGTTTATGGACATACGATAAGGATTTCACATCTTTCCATAAAGTTAATTCTTTTTCTGTTTCGTTAAAAAAAGGATTGGAACCTCTATATGTTTCTATAATATATTTCTTGAGTTTCGCCTCATCTTCTTGATAACGCTCTAATTCATTTGGTGATGGGCCAGGCACAACCGTTATTTTATACTTTTCCAGTACCTTAGGTAATTTCAAAATGGTTTCTTGGACTTTAACTTTATCGTACCCGTTTGCAACAAAAAACTTAGCGGAAAGGCTTGCTTTTGAAGGGTCATATCTAGGATTCTCCACCCAGTTGAGGCACTCTTGTAAAATACTTTGTGCTTCATCGTAATTATGCTCAAAAACATATAATTGTGCATTTAGGTCCAACAATGTTGTAATAAAATCTTCATAAATTGATTTTCTTTCTTCCTCAACTATTCCTAATAACATAAATATTAAATCGGAATCTAAATATACTTCTAATTCTTTTAAATCGTTTATCTCCGAATTTTCTTCTTCAAAAACATGACAATTAAAGACAGTATCAACTAAAACATGTCCTATCGAAATGTCTACCAAGAAATCAAATATCTCGGGGTCAGCTTGATTAGCATGTTGGATAAATTTAAATAAGCAATAATTCAACTTGCTTCTGGACATATTCTCAGGAATCAGGGAAACTTTCTTGGTAAAGATCTCTAAATCATAGACACTTAAAAACGCTAATAACGTGCTTTCAGCATCACTATAAGTTATATCTTCGTTGAAGTTTGTTTTCGCAAACTCAATAAAATGCTGAATAACTTTCTCTTGTTTCCTCAAATGATCGTTAGCAACGTCCCCGAATTCCAATTCCTCAATTTTTTCAGTTACAGGTTGCCACTTTTGTCGGTACCTGTTCAATTTTATTAGTCCATGTTTTTTTGCTCTATTTAGTATCGCTACCATGGGATGGTACGGAATGTCTAGTCCAAATTCGTTTCTGAAGTCCTTCCTCACCTTATTAACGTTTATTTCTTCATAATGTTTCTTGTAGATTAATGTTGCAATGAAAGGAATAAAATTATCAATGTAATCGGCATTTCTTGCTTTATAATTTACCGTTAAAACCGCATAACTAACTATAGTCTTTTTTACCATAGCTTTACTTCCATTAGGATTAAGATTTTTAGCACTCATCAGACTTCCACACCCCTACTACCTAACTCCGTGTTTTTTATATAGTTTCTGACAACTTATGCCAAAATCCTTCCTTAAAATTACAAATTTTTTCCTCTGACTTCCCTTCTTCAAATCCGACTTACTTAAAAGCCACGGGGGGGTGTCTTGTCTGCCATTTGGCAATATGCAATAACCAAAAACGTACTCCCTAATTTTGAGAGTACTTTCACTCTAATACTGGTATAGTTTGCACTTCTAACGGGCCTATTTTAATATTTAGGGACAGGAGTTTCTGAGAAATTTATGTCACTGGTGGATTTCCTCTTAGTGTGAAAGGGACACATAAAAACCCATAATTATTGAAGACCAATACCTATGATACTTTTAAAAAAGACTTTGTTATTGCGGCATTCTGTATCTGATTTTTAAAAAGATTTAGCATTCCCGTGACTTCATTATATAGTGTTTCAAAGTCTGAAAGATTAACATTGACATATTGTCCATGGGCAACTTCATTCCTATACTTTAACAATTCTGCATCAATTAGGTTGCATTTTAATTCATACGGTGTAAAATCTAAATCTATAGTAGCTGTTATTTCTTTTAGGATCTCAGAATTTAAGTTTGATTTGGTTTTAATAACGCCTTGGCATGGAATTTGTGCCCTTTCTTCCATACTCTCTAATAGAAATTTCACAGTCTTATTATGTATAGTGGATTTATTAGTCTCCTCGCATTCAATCAATTCTTTCCGAAATGCTAATGCAATAAAGCTATGATTCAGGTCGCAATACCGTAATTTTTGGGATGCAACAAATTCTAAATACATTTCGGATGCATATTTAATAAATCCTTCCCAATGAGCATAAAGTAGTGCTATACCAACTCTCAATGCCGTGCTCTGTAATGGCTCTTTTGTGGACTTCGCATTACCAAATATTACGGACAATTCTTTTCTTCTCCATGCAAAGTCCGTATCGATTTTCTCAAGAAGTTGTTCTGTTGTTCTAATTTTCATTACCAAACACCGATTTCCCTAAAGGAAGCAGGTGGGGAAGTCTGCTGGAAGCACGAGACCCACTTCCTGAATAGGTCCTAAATGTGTCATTTTGCCAAAGGTTTTTGATTTTTGCTCTAATAACTTCAGCATTCTCCTTGGAATATTCCCATGTATCTATGTGGGTTCCCATTCCAATAGCAATTACCTCAAATGCGGAAATTAAAAATGAACCCATAAACCGTTGTTTCTGAAAATCATATCTCTTAAAAGACTCATCCGATAATACTTGGTCTAATAAGCCAAATGTTTTCAAGAATACACTTTCCTCTCGATCCTTATCTAAGTTACCCTCTTGGCAAAAATCAATCATTCTCGATGTAAGAAACTCGCCAACATCCTTGCTTTTCTTTATGTCGTCAATTGAAGAGTTTTTATAAGCAAGAAATCGCAAAAATAATTCTACATGATATTGCTCCTCAATCAGCTTATCAGATAACGAAATGCAGCTTAAGAAGCTTTCATTCTCTGACAGTCTAATAACCCATTCGAAAAACTCCCTATTAATCATTACTAGAATACAATTCCTAACTTCTTGTGGAGTTAAAGGTGTGCCGCCAGTATTTAACCTTTGAAACAGCTCAAACTTGGTTTCTGTATCACTTTCTTTTTTTATAATTTTGAAATCCAGTTTTGCCCTTTTTATAGCAAGCCTCTGTGATTGGTCAAATGAATTCTCTGTTTCATTACCCTCAGAGTCAAGTTCCTTCCAGGCCTTGTTCTCCAATGAAGGAAGATATGTAGTACCCATTAACCTACTAGGAGAATATAATTCATCGTTTTCCTTCCTTAGCTCACCAACAAATTCAAGAATTGTTGATAACCGCTGCAACCCGTCAATAACATCCCATACCCCATCGTCCCTTTGAGATACAAAAATTGACGGTATCGGAATACCCAATAATATGGATTCTATTAATTTTGTTTTCTGCAAATCAGTCCACCTAAAGTATCGCTGAAATTCTGGCCTTATTTCAATTTCTTTGTTATGATAGAGACTAATAAACTCTCCAATTGACATTGGATATCCGTCGGTATGTATTTCTTTAGCTTTTGCATCGATTTCTGCCTGAAGTCCCATTTGTCTCCCCCCTAAAATGATTGTTATATTATTTACTACAATCTTCTTTTAATTCCTCCATGCTTGAAGTACGTTCTTCAACCAATAAATACGGTCAAATAACTCTTAACTAGGGCTACCTCGGAAAATATCCTGTTGTTCTACTAAGTCATTCCATTCTCCATCTGCAACTCCGCCTGTTGAATTACTAAGTCTATTGCCTCTGGTATTTCATCTGGAGGGTACTTATATTCTTTTAGCAACCTCTTTATTAGGTCCCTCATATTTGCCCTGGCATCATTTCGCTTATACCAGTCTGGGGTTTTGTTTTCTTTAATGAGCTCCAGAAGATTTTTGGCCATTTCTCGCAAAACCTCTGATGCATAATGCTGTTTTACTAATTCAGGTTTAGCTAATGCATCATAAAAAGCCTGCTCTTCTGGAGTCAGCTGCATATCAATACCTTCGTTGATAGCGGCTTCCAATTTCTTTAGCGAAGTCTATCATTTCAGTTATCAATACTTCAAGGTCTTGGACCTGGTTATACTTTTCCACAATTACCTGAAGCTTTTCTGAAAAGGATATGGATCGGACAAGGTTGGTTTTCTTAAACCACTTAATTTTACCTTCAATTAGCTTCTTTAGGGATAATAGCAATTATGTTTTTACACTTCATTGCCATTATCTTAGCTAGGTTTTCAGGAGAAAGAAGATTTTTTTCTTTCTTGGCTACTATATACTCTACTCCTCCATCTTTTAACACAGCCTGTTCTATCATGTTTATTATTTTAGCTTTGAATGCCTCAACATCGGGCATCGGTCTGACGGTCTGATACGTATTTTAGAAAAATGATGCCAAGCGCAATATTCTTATATTTCGAAGCATCAATACTGCCTCTAAGTTTATCGGCAACCGCCCACATCTTCTAGACTGGTAACTAGTTGTTCTTTTGCCATACCTACAGCTCCTTAGCAATCATGTATAAAAACCTATAAAATAACAGTTTCCCTAACAATCTTTAATTTCCTGCAATATGTACAAAACCCTGAAGAATAGGGTTTAAATACTATTCGCTATTCTTCTCATCTTCTCCACCCTCTATGGACTGAGCAGCATCTCTTGCAATCGGTTTGCTCATTGCAATTTCTATGTGTTTTAAAAGGGAGTTTTGTCTACTTTTGAAGAAGCTGTTGAAGTCGTTTTGCCTTAATGTATCAGGATTTATCATATGAGATGTTGGAATCTCATTCATTCGTGCATCGGTTATTCCTGCATGCTTCTGCAATTTTTCTAAATAAATAGAGGGCGCGTTAGCACTTATTATTCGATTTGTCTTAGCTGATATAGGCGTCTTATTGATAATACAGTCAGCCAGTTTATTATCAATGCTGTTTGTCTTGCAATATGCCTGTGGGAAGATATGGTGTATGTCAATGTTATCATCACAATATATTTATGTGTCGATTGGCTCACCTGTTCTAAAATCCAGTCCCCCTTCTAGTAAGAGAAGTGTGCTTAATCCTTTATAGGCCGCACTATTTCTTGGTCTTAAAGTAAGAAGCCTTGTAGGTGCAAAATTAGCATCTTGAACCATACTTGGTTCTGCACCACCATCTATCCATTCCAGTGCCCCAGGTAAGTCTTTTGTAAATCGTGTTTCGTTGGCACTTCCATATAGCTCACCAAACACACCGCACCAATACCATTTATATAGCTTACGCCGTACTGAATCTGACTCTACTTGATCAGATAGCCTCGTTAGAGAAAGCCTATGCTCATGAAACTAAAATAGATGCTAATGCGCTTCGTGTATTCTTTACTAACTTCAAAACTGCTTTTGAAAATGCAACAATCAAGGAAAAGCGTGAGCTAATGCGGACCTTCATCCGGCATTTAGAATTAATCCCTGAAAATGAAGAAATCAGGGTAGAATTTTACCCTGATAACATAGTGCAAAGTATTGGTGCCGGAGACCGGAATCAAACCTATACGGCGGTTGAAGACCGATGGACTCTCTTTATCTTTTCCCTTTATCATACGGCTCGCCGGCAGCCTGCGGCGCTTGAGATGATTTGGAGAAGACAACTAATGCGATTAAGGTAACTACATAAGGAAAGGTTTTTAAGATTATGCCGGGGATTTGCGCCAATGCGGGGACCACCTGAGATACATTGGCAATAGTGCTTGCAAAGCCAAAGAATAGGGTAGCTCCTAGAATTCCTAAGGGTTTCCACTGGCCGAAGATTAAGGCAGCCAGGGCCAAAAAGCCTAATCCAGCCGCGGTTCCACTGAACTCACCCGAGAAGGTGACGATCACGATGGCTCCTCCCAGCCCCGCAAAGGCCCCGGAGGCCATCACCGCAATGTAACGCATGCGATATACATTAACCCCGGCAGCATCCGCTGCGTGGGGGTGTTCACCGCAAGCTCTCAAGCGCAGTCCAAAAGGAGTTCTGTACAAAGCAAACCAAGAACATAATAAGATTGCCAATGCCAGCCAGGTGGTGGAATAATTTTTGGTAAAAAAGCTAGGGCATAAAAGTAGAAGAGGATGCCTTAACAAAAAAAGAGACCACCCGGAAGGTCGGATAGCCTCTTTATAAATAAACTTATGCACATGGTAAGCTCTTAGTTTTTTCCTTCCTCACCAATCTTGACAGTGACGTATCTGGTACTTCCCTGACGGTTAATTAGCAGCACTGCCTTATCACCAATCTTACTTTCCTTCACCAGTTCAACCAATTTATCGGGATCCACTACCTCTTTTTTATTGAACTCCAATATCACATCGCCTCGCTTAAGGCCGGCTTCGTCGGCAGGGCTGCCCGGTTGTACGTAAGCTACCAGTGCCCCTTGGGTATTGTCAAGTCCAAAGTATTCCTTTAGCTCCGGAGTAACCGGCTGAAGCATTACTCCAAGATAAGGACGTACTACGTGCCCTTTTTCCTTCAGGTCATTGAATACTTCCTTTACTGTACTGGTAGGAATTGCGAAGCCTATTCCTTGAGCCTGAGCGTTAATAGCTGTATTAATACCTACCACTTCTCCATTCATGTTAAGCAGAGGTCCACCGCTGTTACCCGGGTTAATGGACGCATCAGTTTGTAATAAATTCTTGTAGTGTCGGTCTTCAATGGTAATGGGACGCCCCTTAGCACTAATTACCCCGACGGTAACCGTATGGTCCAGTCCGTAGGGATTACCAATGGCTATCACCCAGTCACCCGCCCTAGCATCCTGCGAACTTCCCAGGGCCAATACCGGCAAGTCTTTATCTGCGTTGATTTTGAGCACTGCCAAGTCTAAGTTATGATCCGACCCAACCAGTTTTGCAGAGAATGCTTCATCGTAGCCGGCTACTTCCACATTAATTTCATTGGCACCGGAAACTACGTGTTCATTAGTAAGGATGTAACCATCTTTAGAAATAATAAAACCAGACCCTAACCCTTTACTGGTTCTTGGTTGCTGAGGATACGCGAATTGGTCACCAAAAAATTGCCTAAAAAACGGGTCTTGAAAGAATGGATTCTGTTGGCTGCTTCCCGAGTTCTCCATAACCGTTTCAATCTTAACTACGGCCTTTCCCGCTTTGTTCACAATCCCGGCCACATCGTTTTGTACCTCAGTATGCTGAAGTACAGTCGTACCATCTTCCACCGCCGGCGGCACCGCTTCTTTTGAAGAGTTTAATGCCTGCAGCGGATTATAATCTGCCGCTAAAATAACGGTTCCACCAAGTAATAAACCGCCTACGAACACCAAACTAAGTACCACTGCTAAAGTCCTGTTTTTAATAACGCCCATCTTCTTTTCACTCCTTGTAAACCTTATTTAATCCAATTATGTAATCCGAACCTTAAAATTTGCTTAAAATAGGTACAAAAAACGATAAAAATTTTTTGGGGAATTGAAAATGGGCATAAAAAAAAGGCAGCGAATATGCTGCCGCTTAAGCCTTTTGAGAGTTGTTGGGGAATAATTTAGTCCCAGGGTCCTTGCTTTGACGATAAAAATAATAGATAAGTGCCACTAAGACAGCGCCACCAAATATTGCACCCCAAATCACATCCCTCACCCCCATCCCCTAGGAAATTTAGTTGTATTACATTCTATGAATTATCAAAGTAAATAAGTATTCTACATTTAATTGTATTTCCCTGCAAGAATGTTTTCAATAAGCTCCTGGGGCATGCACCATTCATTCAGTACTGCCTTGTGGCCCCTGGTTTGGATAAGGTTCAGCTTCTCCGACAGGCTCCGCCTGCTTATTTCTTTTAAACCGCTTTCCTTCTTCCGGCAGCCGATTAGCAAAAAACAGGTCAATTCCAGGGTCATTGTTCTGCCGGTAAAAATAGTACACTAAAGCAACAATAACACCAACGGAAAATATTGTACCCCAAATCATTGTTCTCATCACCTCGGCAATAGTGTTTCCGACTGAGCGCCGTTTATGCCAACATAATAGCAGCTCACAGTTCCCTATGTATAGCTATAGCCCGCATTGCGGGCTATAACTTATCCTACTTCTTCGGCATCTGGGGCTTGACTCATATGCAGTACCTCTTTAATCACCTTGATTTTTTCCAGTGATGGGTCCTCCGGTCCTTGTAAGTCAGCATTTTCCTGTTTTAAAACCACTACATACTCTATCAAGTCTCGACTGATGACTTCGCCAGGGCAAACCAATGGAATGCCAGGAGGATAGGCCATGATAGACTCAGCACTTATTTCACCTTCTGCTTCCTCCAGCGGAATAAGTTTTGTTTGACTATAAAATGCTTCCCTGGGTAGTACACTCACTTCCGGCAGCGCCGGCAGCGGCGGCAAAAACTTCAAAACATTTTTATGTGGTCTTTTCGCGGCCATTTCACGCACTACTACCAAAAGGTTAGTGATAGCTTCCCATGTATCCCCGATAGACATCAGAATAATTACATTATAGAGGTCCGAAAGTTCCACCTGAATCCGATACTCGCTTCTAAGAATTTTTTCCATTTCATAGCCGGACATTCCCAACCCCTGTACATTTATGGTTATCTTAGTCGAATCGAAACTATGACAGCCCGTCGCTCCGGTTTGTTTCTCAAGCAGCCGAATACCTGCTATCTTTCCTAGTTCTCGACGAAGCCAATAGGTGCGCTCCAGCATATCCGAAACAAGCTGCCTGCCTTTTAACGCCATTTGTTTGCGTGCAACATCCAGAGACGCCAACAGAATATAAGATGGGCTGGTAGTCTGCCCTAGGTTTAAAACAGCTTTAACATGCTGCGGGTTAATCAGACCCTCTCTAATCAATAATATAGAACTTTGGGTCAAGGATCCCGCTAATTTATGGGTGCTGGTTGCAGCAAGGTCTACCCCTGCCTTCATCGCAGAAAGAGGCAGTTCATCGCTAAAGTATAGATGCGCGCCATGGGCCTCATCAGCAATCACAGGCACCCCAACAGCATGCGCTGCTCTTACAATTCCCTCCAGATCAGATGCGGTACCATAATAATTAGGGTTAATGACAAAAACTGCTTTGGCGTCAGGATGGACTTTCAATGCCCTTTCCACCTGTTCCGGAGAGATACCCATAGATACACCGAAATCACTCTGCATTTCCGGCTCTAGGTATACCGGTCTCACTCCACTGATAATCAAACCGCTAATTGCGGATTTGTGGGCGTTTCGGGGTAAAATTATTTTATCTCCCGGTTGGCAGACCGCCATAATCATGGCCTGTATACCGGATGTGGTCCCGTTGGTAAGAAAAAACGCCTGATCAGCACCATATGCCTCCGCCGTTAATGCTTCGGCATCCTTAATAGGCCCCCGCGGGTTACAGATATTGTCTAAATCGGGCATGCAGGTCAGATCCATCTCCATTACCCGCTTACCGACAAAATCGGTAAACTCCGGCAGCCCTTCACCCTGTTTATGCCCCGGAACATGAAAGGGTATCGTTCCTTGATCTACATACTGCTTTAAAGCGTCAAATACGGGTGTTCTGGTCTGGTCTAAGGCCATCGCCAGCACCTCCTTTACATAAAATATTATCTCGATAAATTTACAGTAAATATATTGAAACATAGAAAAATTGCACTGTCAAGAATAGTTTTCTGCGACCTTTTGGCGAATTGTTTCCCTGCTTAAAAGAGCCTGCATCTGCCCAGTAACGTAACCAAGCATTCTCGGTGATTATCAGGTTTTATCGAAGCTACTGAGGATGCTAATCATAAGCAGAGCCACCATAAAAATGGCGGCTCTGCTTATAACTTATTTATTATTTTATTTTAGTAAAGATTATTCTTCTTTCGCTACAGCAGCCTCATCATCTTCCAATGATACGAAGCGATCTCTTAGCTTTTCCTGCACCTGGGGCATGGTAGTGTATTCCATTTCATCCAAATGTAATCTATGGGGTTCAAATGGCCCTAAACTACGCAGGTAATTAGCCAGTTTATTGGCCTTCTCTCGAGCCAGATCGTAGGACGGGTCCGCGAAGAAATCCTGAGGTCCGATCAGCTTACCATTGGCAATTTGAAATCCTAGACCGATAACCCGGGGCGGCCCATCAAAACGCGTGGGGTTACTCTGTTTTTGGCTTACCGGCATTAATGGACCGCTATGAGAACCCCGCATCCAGCCGGAAACTAAGTGGGGATTAGCGAAAGGCTCCAGTGCTTCACCTACTGCCGGCAGGCCGCTTTGGCAGCGAACAATACACACAGGGTCATCCTTACCCACATAGCGTCCGGCCAGCATGTTCAGTTTTTGGGTGGTGGAAACAGCCGCAATGTCCCCAGTAGTTTTGGAGTAAATAGATTTAATACAATAGCGTCCCGGTGCACCAATAAAAATGAGTAAATCATAAAGTTCTTCAGGGGCATCAAAAAAGACTCTTTTATTTTCTTTTAAATCATGTACCTCGAAACGAAACCCCGCATGCATCTTCGGGTCAATTACCAAACCAATGGTGTTAAATGGGTCGGCAAAGATCTTATAAAGCGGTAGGTTCCAGGCGCCGGGTTCCGTCTTATCTGCCATAAATGTAATTACCGGTTCACTTTTTCTCTCCTCAAACTCCATCTCTGCTACACCAGGCCCCATACCCTTCACATTTCCGGAAAAGGCATCGCTAAGCAGGTCCTGACCGGCTCCATAGAGCTTCAGTTCCTTAGCAACTTCAGTACAGGATAAGAAAGTTTCCCAAGCCAGTTTATGTACCGGCTCGTAATCAGTACCGTGACGGTGGGTCATTACTAGATTAATGTCATCACCAACATGGGTAACATGATAATCCTCCAAAAGTTCCGTCTTAGACATACACTCCTTCGCTCTTTCCAATAATCTCGGATGAACACTAGAATGCCCAACAAATCCACCAATGTCCGCTTTAATGACGCTCAAAGTAATTTTTGCCATTAAGCACCCTCCTTAAATTATAGAATAATTACTGCAGAAATGCCTTGCAGCAGTTAAACCCCAACACCCACCTCACTTATATATATTACATATATTGATAAATGTGTTATACTAATTATTATAGTTTTCTATTTATATCACACTTTTCCTCTTTATTGTATGCTGTTTTTCTGAAAAACCTTAAAATTCATCATCAATTTTAAAAGCCCGCCATAAAAGCGGGCTTTCCCTTCCAAACCAACTGGACATCCACACTGACACTGTTAGGGGTGTCATTCCACTTAGGCGGCGTATCCGGCTGAGGTTTCTGCTGGGGCGGTGTAGAAACTACGATGGCTAGCACGATGGCAATAACGAATATGAGTATTCCAAGCAGTATCCAAAGCTTGTTCGTTTTAATTAACTCCATGGCCTAATATCACCTCTGATTACTCTAAATTTTATTTGCAGCTGCAGATGAAGATGCAAATGAACTCTGAACTCCCTCTATCAACTCTACAATACTATTATCTTAGATTTGATAACTTTTAATTCAAGCTTTGTCAATCAGGGTTTAAGGTTTGTTTGCTTATTTAATCCGTTTTCTTTACAATATAGGTAAATATTACTTTTAAGGGAGGAATTATCGTTGCAACTTTTTGAAAAATGCGGACCGAAAAATACTGAGAAAACAGTGGCATTAGCCCTGGAAAGAGCAAAGGAATTAGGTATTAAGCACATTGTAGTGGCTTCAAATAGTGGCAGAACCGCCGAACAATTTTTGGGTCACAACCTAAATATAGTCTGTGTCACCCACCATGTCGGCTTTAAAGAACCGGGAAAAGATGAGATGCCGGCTGAATCGCGGCAAAAACTTAAAGAACAGGGGGTGGAAGTCCTTACTACGACGCATCTAATGGCCGGTGTAGATCGGGCGGTGCGCTTTAAATTCGGCGGCCTCTACCCTGCGGAAATAGTCGCAAGCTCGCTGCGCATTTTGGGCCAAGGCATTAAAGTTTGTGTGGAAATATCCAGTATGGCTTTAGATTCCGGCCTAACCCCTTTCGGCGAAGAGATCATCGCAATCGCTGGTACCGGTAAAGGAGCTGATGCTGCCGTAGTTATCAGCCCGGCCCATTCTAATGCCTTTTTTGACAATAGGATTAGAGAAATTATTTGTATGCCCAGAACTTAAAACAAAATACTAACAAAAAAAGCGATTGCCTTAAGTAAATTAAGTTAATCGCTTTTCTTACACCTGACAGAGGATAGCGCTTTTTGTGGCATAAGTACAACTACGGCTTCAGATAGTGCTTATAACGCCTGATTAATTAAAAAAGACTAGGTGAGATTAATAATCCACCTAGTCTTTTTCTGCAGAATTTAATGCAAATCTATGGCTCATCGCCCAGATGTACCCTTCAAATCAGGTACATATCTACCAGTCGAGTGATGACAAGAAGATAAATGACGCCGATTATAATTCTCGGCCAGTAGGGTACTCCCAACTTCTTAAGTCCTTTCACTAAGAAATTCAACGGTACTACGCCCACAGCGATAAAGAAACCCAGCATATAAACCGATTGCCACACAGGCGCCCCTCCAACTAATACCTCAATTAATGGTCACAATCACAGTCGTCGTGATTGTGATCGTCCTCTTCGTCAACATCCATTACCTCGACTTCACCTTTAATCACCGTTAATTCAAACTCTTCCGCCAGAATAATTCTTTCTTTGGGGAATCGTTCCAGCAACTCAGTCACCTTTTTCGCCGCATCTACATCTGTTTTACAGTAGTACCATTCGCTGGTGTCTTTAACGGCAACAACGTACATATCAGTCTTCCTCCTTAAGCGGGAAAAGTTTTTCCCGACGAATAACCCGAGAATACCCCCGAGTTATATTATTTCCTTATGCAGTTTGTCCGAAACCTTTTTCGAAAGCTTTTTTATTAACATCCAGGAATCTAGCCGGTACTGTTGCTTCCAGGGCCTTTAGCCAAACTTCCCGGTCTATACCTAAGCTTTTAGCCAGTACACCCAGCAGCACTACATTAGCGGCTTTGATGTTGCCGGCATCTGCAGCCAATGGCAGGGCATCCACAACTGTAAGCTTATCAGCATTAGCATCCAATTGTTCAATTATCTCATTAGGATATGAAACCGCGCCCATGATTACCGGCATCGGGTCAATCTCTTGAGCATTTACTATCATATGCCCGCCGGGTGCTAAAAAGGTCTGCCATCTCAATGCTTCCAGTTTCTCAAATGCTAGAATAACATCTGCGCCGCCCTCCTTAATAATCGGAGAGTAAACCTGCTCACCAAAACGCACTTGAGTTACAACAGAACCACCCCGCTGGGACATTCCATGGATTTCCGAAACCTTTACGTTACTACCTATCTCCAGCGCTACTTGAGCTAGAATTTTACTGGCCAAAACTGTCCCCTGACCGCCTACACCTACAATAAGAATGTTCACCGGTTTATTCATTGCTTTCACCTGCCTTCTTAATAGCTCCGAAGCGGCATACCTTCATACACAGCTCACAACCACTGCACTGAGTATAGTTAATAACCACTTCTTCCCCCTTAAGAGCAATAGCCGGGCAGGCCAATTTCATGCATCTCTTACATGAAGTGCAGCTCTCCTGATCAATAACCATGGCCGGTCTAGTTGATTTATCTAGTAGAGCACAGGGCCGTCGTACTATGATTACCGAAGGTTCCTCGGCCTGAGTTTCCTCTTTTAACACTGCTTCAACTTTCTCCAGGTCATAAGGATCAACAACAGCTACGCGTTTGATACCCAGCGCCTTTACCAGTTCCTCGAAATTTACTTGACTGGTCTCCTCTTTTTTTAGGGTGTAGCCGGTTGCCGGATTATCCTGATGACCGGTCATCGCCGTGGTGCGGTTATCAAGTATTAGGGTAGTGGTGGTACCTTTGTTATATACCACATCTACCAGTCCGGTAATACCTGAATGCATAAAAGTAGAATCGCCTATTACCGCCACTAAATCCTTACTAAATTCCCTGCCCCTGGCTTTCTCCATGCCTAAAGCAGTGCCGATGCTGGCTCCCATACAAATACAGGAATCCATCGCCTCTAAGGGCGGTAGTGCTCCCAATGTGTAACAGCCAATATCACCGGTCACCTTCAGTTTTAATTTATTAATAATATAGTATACGCCTCGATGCGGGCATCCCGCACAAAGCACCGGCGGTCTTTTGGGTATCTCCTGAGCTGCAGTGGCCGCAGCTTCACTTGCGGCTGACTGCCCGGTAATACCTGCTTCTATCAATGCCGGACTAAGTTCTCCTGTTCTGGGGAATGTCTCTTTACCAATTACCTCAAGTCCCCATGACTTTATCTGCTCTTCCATGAATGGTTCCAAATCTTCAACTACGTAAGCCTTGTCCACTCGAGATACAAACTGACTTATCAGTTCCTTCGGCAAGGGATTAGTCATACCTAATTTCAAGACTGATACTTGCGGCAGTACTTCTTTGACATAATGATAATTAATGCCGCTGGTGATCACTCCAATATCTTCACTGTTCCACTCTATCCGATTAACGGTAACCTTTTCTGTCTCTTGTTCCAACTTTTGTCGGCGTTCTTCCACTACTACATGCCGCATCCTACCATAAGCGGGAATCATCACGTATTTTAGCGGATTTTTCACATATTCCTTGACACCAACCTCTTCGCGTTCCTCCAGCTCTACCAGCGTTTGGGAGTGAGCAATACGAGTGGTGATACGCAGCATTACCGGCGTATCAAAGCTTTCGCTCAGGGCGAATGCCATCTTAACCATATCTTTTGCTTCCTGACTATCACTGGGCTCCAGCATGGGAATTTTAGAAAATTTAGCATAATAGCGATTATCCTGCTCATTTTGGGAACTATGCATACCCGGATCATCTGCAGATATTAACACTAAGCCGCCGTTAACACCGGTATATGCAAATGTAAATAAGGGGTCTGCCGCCACATTTACACCAACATGCTTCATGGCAACCAATACCCGAGCCCCGGCTATGGAAGCGCCGATACCTACTTCCAAGGCAACTTTTTCATTGGGAGCCCATTCCGAATAAATTTCCTTATACTGTGCAACATTTTCCAAAATCTCCGTACTGGGAGTACCCGGGTAGGCCGTAGCTACGGTGACCCCTGCTTCATATGCGGCCCGGGCTATTGCTTCATTTCCTGACAGTAGTGTTTTCATTATGCTCCCCTTTCCGACTTCCTGTAGTCATATACTCGCTTTGCTTTACCGGAAGTACGTTCTAAGGTGTGTGGTTCCACCAAACGTACTTTAGCATTGATTGACAAGACAGAATGCAATTTTTGCTTAATCTTTGTTTCCAACAGCTCTAATTCCTTAAAGCGGCCGCTGAATTTTTGCTCCGGTACTTCTACCAAAATTTCCAATTCATCCAGATATCCGCGCCTGGTAACATTTATTCTGTAATGGGGAGTTACCCCTTCTATCTCCATCAAAACACTTTCAATTTGAGAGGGGAATACGTTAACCCCCCGGATAATCAGCATATCATCCGTACGCCCGGTGACCTTACGCATACGCGCAGTAGTACGCCCGCAGCGGCACTGTTCTACATTTACTATAGAGATATCCTTGGTTCGGAAGCGAATTACGGGAAAAGCTTCCTTAGTAAGACTTGTAAAGACTAGTTCCCCCTCCTCACCGAAGCCGACGTTCTTCCCGGTTTCCGGGTCTATAACCTCGATTAGGAAATGGTCTTCGGCGATGTGATGCCCAGCTGCGTATTGACACTCTCCTGCTACACCCGGACCTAACACTTCGCTGAGTCCGTAGTTATCTGTCGCCTTAATATCCCACCGCTGTTCAATTTCCCGCCGCATCTCTTCAGTCCAAGGCTCGCCGCCAAATAGACCAATGCGCAGCTTCAAATCTTTCCGGGGGTCCAACCCCATCTTTTGCGCTACTTCTGCCAAATAGAGGGCATAGGTGGGAGTACTGATTAAAGCGGTTGTGCCAAAGTCCTGCATCAGCATAATCTGTTTTTCTGAGTTACCGCCGGACGCCGGCACAACTGTTGCTCCAGCTCTTTCCAAACCATAGTGTAACCCAAATCCCCCGGTAAAAAGTCCGTACCCAAAGGCCACCTGAGCTACATCCTTGGCAGTAACCCCAGCCAAAGTTACCATACGTGCGGTAAGGTCAGTCCATGTATCTAAGTCCTTTGCCGTATAGCCCACAACTACCGGTTTGCCAGTGGTACCGGACGATGCATGTACCCGTACCACCTGTTCCATCGGTACGGCAAAAAGCTTAAAGGGATAATTCTCCCTGAGGTCATCCTTAGTTGTAAAGGGAAGTGCCTGGATATCCGCCAATGAATTGATATCGCCGGGCCGTAAACCTGCCTCATCAAACCTTTCCCGATAAAATGGCACGTGATGGTAAACGCGGTTTACAGTTTCCTTAAGTCTTGTCAGTTGTAATTCCTCTAACTGTGTCCGGGATCCACACTCATTAGTTTCATCCCAAATCATGCGTCATCAATCCTTCACTAGATATTTGCCCATCCTGGTACTCTTCCCCAAAAACTTTGGCCAAGTGCTCGTGCGAGTAAGGACTCGTGACAGCACTCACTGCAGGCACTATCACCAGCGGTGCAACAATGGCCAGCGAGCCAATCATAGGGATGAGCTGAGCATCCATATGTGTATAAATGGATAATCCCAGGGAAATGCTCAGGCCAGAGATAATACCTGCCCAAGCCCCGGCAAGGGTAGTACCCCGCCAGTAAAGGCCATATAGGTAAGGAGCTAAAAACGCCCCGGCCACAGTTCCCCAAGAGATGGACATCAGGGTTAAAATAACGGTGGGTGTCAACGCCAAGTAGACGGATAAACCAATAAAGATGACGCAAAACACTCTCAACAGCAGCACCACATGCTTTCTATCCATATCCGGCTTCATGGTGCCCTGCACCAGATCAACAACAATGGCAGAACTGGACACCAGCACCAAGGAGGCCAAAGTGGACATGGATGCCGCCAAGACCAGTAATAATAATATTACGCCGACAATCTCCGGCAGAGCCTGACTGATAATCTGAGGCATTATTACATCAGGACTTGGCTGCCCACCGGGACCTAAAGGCATCTGATTGTCAAAGAACAGACGGCTGAAACCGCCGGTAAAGTAAGCACCAAGAGTCATTAAAAATGCAAAAACCGTAGTGACAGTCATGGCCTGGGGGATAGACTGCTCACTCTCAATGGCGTAAAATTTCTGTACCATTTGTGGCAGTCCCCAGGCGCCCAAGCTTGTCAATATTACCAGCGACAATAACGGCAGAATGCCGGGAGGACCAACTGGCTGTACCAGCCTTGGTTCAATTGCCGCCAACTTTTCTAAACCGGCTGATAAACCACCCACATGAGCATCCGTCACCACATAAAAGATCAATAGAATAACACCAAACATCATCACTATACCCTGGACGAAATCCGTCATGGTAATGGCAAAGTAACCACCCATCACCAAGTAAGCCCCTGTCAGAATAGCAATAAATAACAGTGCCTGACCGAAAGCAATATGAAAAATTTCTTCAAAGAAATAACTTAATCCCATATATACGGACGCAGAGTAAGGTACAAGGAAGGTAAATATAATCAGGGCGGAGACAATCTTCATCGACTTACAATTAAAGCGAGCTTCTAAAAACTCCGGCATAGTCCTTGACCCCAACCGGGTAGTCATCCTGCGGGTGGGTTTAGCGAGTACCTTCCATGCTAAGTAGCCGCCTACTAAAGCATTACCAAGTACGATCCACAGACCCGACATGCCAAAACCCCAGCCAACTTTTCCCGCATAGCCAATAAATAATACGGCCGAAAAATACGTCGTGCCGTATGCAAATGCAGATACCCAAGGACCAATACTGCGGTTACCTAGGATAAAATCATCTTCAGTTTTTGTTTTACGCATGCTATACACCGCAATACCCATAACCACAAAGACATAAATAGCAATAACCGTAAACTTCATCTTGCCTACCGTCCTTCCATACTACCAAAATTTTAACTAACTTTTACTATTCAACAAAGCTCCCGGGAATCCTTTCAGAAATTCCTGTCAATTTTTATCATTATATTCTTTACTATTTGTCTCCATTACCACTTTTGCCTGGGCCACCGCTTCTTTGACTCTTACCGGAGCCGGACCGCCGGGAACATTCCGCCGCTCCACACAGGTTGATATTGCAATTGCCTGAAAAATGTCTTCCTCAAACATATCTGCAAACTGCCGGTATTCCGCTAAAGTCAATTTCTCCAGTTCCTTTTCCTGCTCAATGGCATAAAAGACTAGTTCTCCCACTATCCTGTGCGCGTCCCGAAATCCCATTCCCTTGTTGACCAGGTAATCCGCCACATCGGTGGCATTGGTAAAACCACCGCCGGCACCTTGATACATTCTACCGGTATTGACGGTGATAGTAGCGATCATGGGCGCAAATACTAACAAGCTCTTTTTCACGGTATCAATTATATCAAATAACGCTTCTTTATCTTCCTGCAAATCCTTATTATAGGCTAGGGGAAGACCCTTAACCATTGTTAGTAGCGCCATTAGATGCCCATACACTCGCCCGGATTTACCACGCACCAATTCCGCGACATCGGGATTCTTCTTCTGGGGCATGATGCTTGAGCCGGTGCTGTATGCATCATCGAGGTTTATAAAGGAAAACTCATCGCTGGCCCAAAGAATTATCTCTTCGCACAAACGGCTTAAGTGAGTCATAATCAGGGAAGCAGCAGCAGCAAATTCTATCACATAATCCCTGTCGCTGACTCCGTCCAAACTATTGGTACTGATACGATTAAAGCCTAACTCTTCTGCTACCATTTCCCGATCAATGGGAAAAGTAGTTCCGGCCAATGCCCCGGAACCCAGGGGGCAGACGTCAGTGCGCCCATAGCAGTCCCGCAGTCGCTGCCAATCCCTCTGAAACATTTCGAAATAGGCCATCAGGTGATGTGCAAAGGTAATGGGCTGGGCCTTTTGCAGGTGAGTATACCCGGGCATGACCGTATCAGTATGCTGCTCTGCCAACTCCACCAACGCCTGCTGAGTTTTTATCAGCAGCTCGGATATTTCAACTATTTCCTCTTTCAAAAACATGCGAGTATCTAAAGCAACTTGATCATTTCTGCTGCGAGCGGTATGCAGTTTTTTACCTACCTCGCCCACTCTCTCTATCAGCAGCTGTTCTACATTCATATGGATATCTTCAGCATGTACCGACAACTCACCTCGGCCCGCTTCCAAATCAGCCAAGATTTGCTGCAAACCCCGGATAATATTTTCAGCATCCTCTCGTGCGATTATGCCGGTCTCCCCCAGCATGCGCGCATGGGCCATACTGCCTCGAATATCCTGTCGATAAAGTCTTTTGTCAAAAGAAATGGAGGAATGAAAATCCTCCACCAAACTGTCTGTATCCTTTGTGAAACGACCGCCCCACAGTTTCATGATAAACAGCACCTCTTTTTAATGTTAATAAAAAACTATCATCTATTTCTACTTGGATGTCTTTTTATCCATCAGCGCCCTTACCTTAAGAGGCAGGCCAAAAAGATTAATAAACCCTTCTGCATCCTTCTGGTTATACACCGCATCTTCACCGAAGGTTGCAAATTCCTCACTGTACAATGAATAAGGTGATTGTGTTCCGGCAGGAGTACAGCTCCCCTTGTACAGTTTCATGCGTACCTTACCTGTCACTGTACGCTGAGTAACTTCCACAAAGGCATCCAGCGCTTCCCTCAATGGTGAATACCAGACACCGTCGTATACCAGCTCGGCATATCTAAGAGCTATTTGCTCCTTATAATGCATGGTGACCCTGTCAAGAGTGAGGTATTCTAACTCCCGGTGCGCCTGGTAAAGCACTGTCCCACCTGGGGTTTCGTATACTCCACGCGACTTCATCCCCACTAGACGATTTTCCACCATATCTATAATGCCCACACCATTTGCTGCAGCTGCTTCGTTTAGTTTTGTCAAAAGGGCCACGGGTGCAAGTCTCTCTCCGTCAACGGCCACCGGTGTGCCTTGTTCAAAATCAATTTCAATATAAGTGGGCTTATCCGGGGCGTCCTTGGGCGGAGTAATCATCAGGTAAAGCTCATCCTGGGGCTCATTCCAGGGATTTTCCAAATCGCCGCCTTCATGGCTCAAGTGCCAGATATTACGATCCATGCTATAGGGCCGCTTTTTAGTCACCGGCACCGGAATACCCCGCTCCTTAGCATAATCAATGGCATCGTCCCGGGACTTGATATCCCATTCCCGCCAGGGAGCCACGATTTTAAGGTCCGGATCCAAGGCCTTGACCGTCAGCTCAAAACGCACCTGGTCGTTACCTTTACCGGTGGCGCCATGAGCAATTGCCTCGGCACCTTCTTGATGAGCAATTTCCACCAGTTTTTTCGCGATTAAGGGTCGGGCAAAGGAAGTTCCCAGAAGGTATTTCCCCTCATAAATGGCCCCTGCTTTTAACGTCGGCCAGACAAAGTCGGTAAGAAATTCTTCTGTTACACGTTCTATGTACAGTTTTTCTGCACCGGTTTTAATCGCTTTTTCCTCCAGGGGTTCTAACTCTTCACCCTGGCCCACATCAGCTGCCATGGCAATAACCTGGTAGCCATAGTTTTCCTTTAACCAGGGGATAATAATGGATGTATCCAACCCGCCGGAATACGCTAGCACTACTTTTTTCATAACTATACCTCCAATTTGTATCAGATATTTTGTCTACATTACCGAAGCCATCACAGCTTTTTGCACATGTAGTCGATTCTCTGCCTGGTCAAAAATTACTGACCGGGGACCATCAATAACTTCAGTGGTAATTTCCTCTCCCCGGTGGGCAGGCAGGCAGTGCATCACCACTGCATCCGCTTTAGCTAGCGATAGCAGTGCTTTATTTATCTGGTAACCTGAAAAAGCCCTCTGTCTCTCTTTTTGTTCTCTTTCCTGGCCCATACTAGCCCACACATCCGTATATAAGACATCAACCCCTTGAGCGGCCTCCCGTACATCGTGCGTCACTATAACTTTGCCCTCATTATTCTTGACACCCTCTATAATAGACTCTTCCGGTTCATAGCCGCCGGGACAGGCAACCCTTATCTCCATCCCCATCTTAGTGCAGCCATGTATTAACGAATGGGCCATATTATTACCATCGCCGATATAAGTCATTTTCAATCCTGACAGGGTGCCCTTATTTTCCTTAATCGTCATCAGGTCTGCCATCACCTGACAGGGATGCAGCAAATCCGTCAGGCCGTTAATAACAGGTACATCCGCTTCCCGAGCTAACTGCTCCACCTGTTGGTGGCTGAAGGTGCGAATCATAATGCCCTGGACATACCTTGATAAAACCTTTGCCGTATCTACCACACTTTCGCCTCGCCCCAGCTGCAAATCCTGCCCTAGAAACAAGGCTTGACCTCCTAATTGGTACATCCCCACTTCAAAAGAAACCCGTGTACGGGTGGAGTTTTTATGAAAAATCATCGCCAGGCTTTTACCCTTGAGAATTTGGTGTGGTTCGCCTTTTTTTTGCGACTGCTTCAGTTTATCTGCCAAATTTAACAAATAATCTATTTCCTGAGCAGAGAAGTCATTAAGATTTAAGAAATCCCTGCCCCGCAGTTCTATATCTACAGGCTGCATTATCGCTGCCTCCTTCCATTCTTTCCCTCTAGTTTATCCAAAAAAGCCGGTATTGACAATAACTTTACAAAATGGTGTCAGGCACCATTTTGTAAAGTTATTGGATGAAGATAGTCACTCACCGCTTGGCAATCCCATGTTTGGCCTTTCTTTCGTGCTTCGACCACCGCTAACAACCCCTCGGCGGTATCCAGCGATGTCAGGCAGGGTACACCGTATTCAATAGCGGCCCTTCGTAATTTAAAGCCGAATCTATCAGGTATTTTCCCTTTTGTTGGTGTATTAATTACTAAGTCCACCCCGCCTGAACGAACATATCCGCTGATATCCTCACGCTGTTCGGGCGGCAGTTTGCTAACCTTTATTCCTTGTTGGCCTAAGAATTCTGCAGTATCTTGCGTTGCTACCAAGCAGAATCCCAAGCGATTGAAGCCCCTCATCAGGGCTAAAGCTTCTTCTTTATCCTTGTCTGCCAGAGATACTAGTATAGTACCGGCAGATGGCACTGCCAGACCGCTGCCGGTTATGGCCTTATACATTGCCCCGGAAAATGTGCTGTCCAGTCCCATTACTTCTCCGGTAGACTTCATTTCTGGGCCCAGGGATGGCTCCACCCTAGTAAGTTTTTCAAATGAAAATACCGGTGACTTTACTGCTACGTAGTCTACAGGTTCCTTTAAGCCCGGTGTATAACCCTGCTGCTTCACCGTCTCGCCTAACATCACCTTTGTTGCCACTTTCACCATAGGTATCCCGGTTACTTTACTTAGAATGGGCACCGTGCGGGATGCCCGAGGGTTAACTTCTAACACATAGACCTTACCCCGGTCCACAACATACTGAATATTGAGCAGCCCTTTGACTGCTAATGCCCGGGCAATGCGCATAGTATAGTCCACAATCTGATTGATTTCTGCTTCGCTTAAGCTCTGGGGTGGGTAAACAGCCATACTGTCGCCCGAATGTACGCCCGCCCGCTCAATATGCTCCATAATACCGGGAATGAGGCAATCGCTCCCGTCTGCAATAGCATCCACTTCTACTTCCTTACCCCGGATATATTTATCAACCAGCACCGGGTGCTTTGGCGAGACCCTTACTGCTGTTTTCATATAGGTCTTTAGCTCTTCCACATCATGAACCACTTCCATAGCACGCCCTCCGATAACATAAGAAGGCCGTACTACTACCGGAAAACCTAATTCTACGGCTGCATCTAAGGCCTGTGCTTCATTAGTTACAGACCGTCCTTCTGTTTGGGGTATTTCTAAAGCACGTAACAGCTTTTCAAATCTATCCCGGTCTTCTGCTGTGTCAATGGAGTCCATGGATGAACCTAACAGCGGCACTCCATGTTCCGCCAGACCATTAGCTAAATTAATAGCTGTCTGGCCGCCAAATTGTACAATAACACCATCGGGGTTCTCGATATCAACTATATTTAATACATCTTCCAAAGTCAGTGGTTCAAAAAACAGTTTATCCGATGTGTCAAAGTCGGTACTGACAGTTTCGGGGTTATTATTAATGATTATTGATTGAACTCCTGCCTCCCTTAAAGCCCAAACCGAATGCACGGAGCAATAATCAAATTCTATTCCTTGACCAATTCTAATTGGGCCTGACCCAATCACAAGTACTTTTTTACCATCAGATACCACCACTTCGTTTTCTTCCTCATAGGTAGAGTAATAATATGGCGTGTCTGCTTCAAATTCGGCCGCACAGGTATCCACTACCTTATAGACCGGTATAATACCGGCATTTTTACGGTAATCTCGAATCTCCTGGGTATTTATACCGATAATTTTAGCAATCTGGTAGTCCGAAAATCCTGCTGCTTTTAACTCTTTCATCAACTGCGGCGACAGTTTTTCCTTGATTAACCGTTTTTCCAAGGATACTAGATACTTAATCTTTTCCAGGAAAAAACGGTCTATCTTACTTAGAAGCTCCACTTCTTTGATGTTCCAGTCCCTGCGAAAGGCCTCAGCCACTACAAATATCCGCTCATCATCGGCACTGCTAAGCTTATGCTCCACTTCCATATCCGACCAGATCAGGGAATCGGGAATGCGCAGACCATAAAAGCCAATGTCCAACGATCTCACCGCTTTTAGCAGTGCAGATTCAAAAGTCCGATCAATTGCCATCACTTCTCCAGTGGCCTTCATCTGCGTAGAAAGAGTCCTGTCGGCAAAGTTAAATTTATCAAACGGCCAGCGAGGAATCTTTACTACCACATAATCCAACGTGGGTTCGAAACAAGCCGAGGTTTTACCGGTAACCGGATTGGTAATTTCGTCAAGGCCTAGACCAATGGCTATTTTTGCAGCCATTTTGGCAATCGGGTACCCAGTTGCCTTGGATGCCAGGGCACTAGAACGACTCACCCTAGGATTTACCTCGATAACTATATATTCCATGCTTTCAGGGTTTAAAGCAAACTGAACATTACAACCGCCTTCAACTTTCAAAGCGCGGATTATCTTTAATGATGCGCTGCGCAGCATTTGATATTCCTTATCCGATAATGTCTGAGACGGTGCCACCACAATGCTGTCGCCAGTATGGATACCTACAGGGTCAACGTTTTCCATGTTACATATAGTGATACAGTTGTCTTTACCATCCCGCATCACTTCATATTCTATCTCTTTCCAGCCGGCAACACTTTTTTCAAGCAGGACTTCCCCGATCATACTCAATTTTAAACCGCGAGCAAGAATCTCTGCTAACTGCTTATCAGTATGGGCAATGCCGCCGCCGCTGCCCCCCATTGTGTAGGCAGGTCGAATTATTACCGGGTACCCGACCCTTGCGATAAAGTCCTTTGCCTGCTCCAAGGAGCTAACAATTGTACTTTCAGGGATAGGTTCACCAATATCCAGCATCAGCTGCTTAAACTCATCCCTATCCTCTGCTTGTTTAATGGATTCTACCGGTGTACCCAGCAGCTCCACTCCATATTTATCCAAGATGCCGCCTTCGTAAAGCTCAACCGCCAGATTGAGACCTGTCTGCCCGCCTAAAGTGGGTAATAGGCCCTGGGGTTTCTCTTGCTTAATAATACGGCTCAGTGTTTCCATATTTAATGGTTCTATATAAACTCTATCTGCAATATCTCCGTCGGTCATGATAGTTGCCGGGTTAGAATTGACAAGTACTACTTCCAATCCTTCCTCCCTCAGTGCCTTACATGCCTGAGTACCGGCATAGTCGAATTCTGCTGCCTGACCGATTATTATCGGACCCGATCCTATCACCAATACTTTCTGCAAATAATCTATCTTGGGCAAAAGTACCACTCCTTGCTAGTTACTGTGTCATCAATCTAGTGAATTGGTCAAAGAGGTACCGGGAATCCTCGGGCCCCGGTGCCGCTTCGGGGTGATACTGCACGCTAAAAATAGGCCTATCCTTTACCCGCAGTCCTTCTACTGTATCGTCGTTAATGTTTTGGTGGGTCATCTCCACATTACTAGGAAGACTTCTGCCATCAATGGCATAGCCATGGTTTTGAGAGGTAATAAAAGTACGATTGCTGCCAATATCCTTCACCGGATGGTTAGCACCCCTATGGCCAAATTTCAGCTTATAAGTCTCGCAGCCAAGGGCTAGACCAATTACCTGATGACCCAAGCAAATACCGGCCACAGGTAAAACATTCATTAACTCCCTCACCGTAGCCACTGCCTCAGGCACGTCCTTGGGATCTCCGGGGCCATTTGATAAGAATAGACCCCCGGGTGCCAAAGCCATAATTTCTTTAGCTGATGTGTAACTGGGTACAACGGTAACATCCCAGCCATACTCCTGCAGCATGCGCAGGATATTTTGTTTAATACCAAAATCCATGACCACGACCTTCGGTCCCTGGCCGGGCAGATGATAGACTTTTTCCGTAGTGACAGTACGTACTAATTCAGGGCCGTTTGTTGTCATCTGCCTCACCTGTTCCAGCAGTGAGTCGGGATTAGCCACTAATTCTTCTTCTGTGGTTATGGCCCCCCGCAGCGTACCCAGCGAACGGATGCGCCGAGTCAAAGAACGGGTATCTATCCCACTTACACCCATAATATTATGCCTGGACAAGTATTCATCAACCGTACCTTCGTTACGCCAGTTGCTGGGCATTTTGCATGCTTCTCGCACTACAAAACCTCTCACTTTTGGACCGTTTGATTCTGCGTAATCATCAGTGATACCGTAATTGCCAATCAGCGGATAAGTCATAGTGACTATCTGCCCTGTATAGGACGGATCAGTAAGTACCTCTTGATAACCGGTCATCCCGGTATTGAAAACCACTTCGCCTAAAACCGTTCCCTGGTAACCGAGGCCCGTACCATAATATTTCTTCCCGTCTTCAAGTATTAAAACTGCTGAAGTCACTTTTTAATCACCCGCTTCCAAAGCCCGCTCCAGGATGCTCATAGCCTCATCCACTTCAACTGTAGTAATGTTAAGCGGCGGTAAAAATCGCAGCGTATCACCGGCTACACAGTTAATCAGCAAGCCTGCCCGGAGACAATATTCCACTATGGCTGCGCCGGGTTTGGTCAGCTGCAGCCCCAACATCAGCCCGCTGCCGCGCACTTCGGTAACAAAATCATATCTATCTATTAGTGCAGATAACTTTTCTCGAAAATAATCACCTATTTCGGCTGCGTTACCAACAACTTTTTCCTCTGCCATAGCCGTCATCGCTGCTACAGCCGCAGCACAGGCCAATGGGTTTCCACCAAAAGTAGATGCATGGTCTCCCGGCTGAAATCCGGAAGCCACCTTTTCCCCGGCCAGCATAGCGCCAATGGCCGTCCCGCCTCCCAGTGCTTTAGCTAAGGAAAGTATGTCCGGCATCACGCCTGACTGTTGGAAAGCAAACCATTTGCCGGTTCTGCCAATACCACACTGAACTTCGTCAAAAATTAGCAGGATCTGGTTAGCTTCACAAAGCTCTTTTACCTGCTTAAGATATTGGCTGTCCGCTGTGAAGACACCACCTTCTCCCTGCACCGGCTCCAATAACACAGCACAGGTTACGGGACTGATGGCAGCCTCCAATGCCCCAATATCATTAAAAGGAACATATTTAAACCCTTCAGGAAGCGGCGCAAAACCGTTGTGGAATTTTTCCTGCCCTGTGGCAGTCAGTGTCGCTAAAGTCCGCCCATGAAAGGATTTTTGCATGGAAATAATCTCGTACTTCTCCTCGCCCCAATTTGTTTTGGCGTACTTCCGCGCCAGCTTGATGGCCGACTCATTAGCTTCGGCTCCGCTGTTACAAAAGAACGCTTGACCGAGACCGGATCTTTCCACAAGTATTTGAGCCAGCTTGACCTGGGGTTCAATCCAATAAAGATTGGAACAATGTATCAACTGGCGGGCTTGAGCAGCAATTGCCTCGCTAACCGCCGGATGGCAGTGACCCAAAGAATTGACCGCTAACCCGCCTACAAAATCCAAATACTCTTTACCATCAGCATCCCAAACCCGAGGCCCCTGGCCTTTAACTAATGCCAGAGGTAACCGGCCGTAAGTATTCATGACATATTTCTTGCCCTGCTCAACGATTTCCTGATTAGTCATATCTTAAATCACTCCTCATCCCTAACAACCATGGTTCCAATACCTTCATCGGTAAAGATCTCTAATAACAGCGAATGTCTAAGGCGCCCGTCAATGATGTGAGTACGACCAACACCCTTTGCCAAGGCACTAATACAGCACTCTACTTTAGGTATCATCCCGCCGCCGATAATCCCTTGTTTAATCAAAGCAGGAATTTGGGAAACCGCGAGAGAGGATATCAGTGTGTCAGCACTGCTGCTGTCACGCATAATTCCCTCTACGTCTGTTAACAGCACCAGTTTATCAGCTGCTAAAGCCCCGGCTACCTCGCCGGCCACCGTATCTGCATTAATATTATAACTTTCCCCGTCTTCACCTAAGCCGATAGGAGCCACCACCGGGATATATCCCTTTTCAATGACAGTGTTAATTATCTCCGGATTTATGGCGGCAACAGCACCGACATGACCCAGATCTACCTCCTGCCGCTGACCATGCTCGTTTTCTATAAACGCCAGCTTTTGTTTGGCTTGGATGAATGAAGCATCCTTCCCGCTTAGCCCTACCGCCTTGCCACCGTTTTGATTAATTAAAGATACTATTTCCTTATTTATCTTACCTGCCAGTACCATCTCGACAATTTCCATAGTCTCCTTATCAGTGACCCGAAGCCCGTTGACAAAATCTGTTTCTTTACCGACCCTTTTAAGCATCCGGTTTATTTCCGGCCCACCCCCATGTACAATTACGGGGTTCATGCCCACAAACTTCATCAGGACAGCGTCTACAATCACGGCCTGCCTTAATTCATCGTTAACCATCGCATTACCACCATACTTAATTACCACTGTCCGACCGTAGAACTTTTTGATGTATGGTAAAGCTTCTATCAAAATGTTAGTTTTCTCTAACGGAGAAATCATTTTTCTCCCCCTTTCCCCGCACTCCACTATCTAACTCACTCTTTTGCCTTATTAAAGGAATAAGCCTTTATTGCTCTTACCTATGTTCTATAGTCAGCATTTATCTTTACATAATCGTACGAAAAATCGCAGGTCCAGGCAGTAGCGCTTTTATCACCAACCTTAAGGTCGATTTTGACGTTAATGTCTCTTCTTGCGAGAATTTCCCCGGTCTTCACCTCGTCAAATTTTAACCCGGCACCGGCAGACAACATCTGCTCCGAACCCGCTTCGCTTTCAATCCAAATATCCACTTTGCCAGGGCTAAACTCTGCCCCGGAATAGCCCACCGCGGAAAAAATCCTGCCCCAGTTGGCATCCTCTCCAAAAAAGGCAGTCTTAACTAAACTAGAATTGGCCACTGCCATAGCCGCTCGCCGTGCGTCTTTAACCGTGTATGCATGGTCCACAGTGATGGAAAGCAGCTTGGTTGCTCCTTCCCCATCACGAACCACTTCCTTGGCTAGATGGGCAGCCACCTCTTTCAGAACTTTAGTAAAGGCATGATAATTCTTGTCCATAGTAGTAATTTCCGCATTGCCTGCGCTTCCAGACGCCAAGACTGCTACCATATCATTGGTACTGGTATCTCCGTCTACTGTGATCATATTAAATGTTTCGTCCACCACATGGGATAAAGTCGCCTTAAGCATTTCTTTAGATATGCTGATATTGGTGGACAAAAAACCCAGCATGGTAGCCATATTAGGGTGAATCATACCACTACCCTTAGACATCCCGCCGATAACCACTTTTTTACCATCCAGCTCAAATTCCACCGCATACTCCTTAGGATAAGTGTCCGTGGTCATAATGGCCGCAGCCGCATCCAGTCCACCGTCAGGGGATAGCTTTCGAGAGCATTCTTTGATACCCTGCCGCACCTTATCCATGGGTAGATTCACACCGATCACACCGGTAGAAGCTACTATAATCTGATGAGACTCAAGACCTAACAGTTCTGCCGTCAAACTTACCATTTCCCGGGCGTCCGCCAACCCCTGCTCACCCGTACAAGCATTGGCCACGCCGCTGTTCACCACAATAGCCTGAGCTTCACCCTGGCTTAAATTTTGGGCGTTTACCACTATCGGTGCCGCCTTTACCTTATTTTGAGTATATACCGCTGCCGCGCGGGCAGGGGTATGGCAATATACCATGGCCATGTCCTTTTTAGCTTTTTTAATATTCACCTGGACCCCGGCAGCGCTAAATCCTTCTACTGCCGTAATCCCACCTGGTATCACCTTGTAGTCAATCATTAATCCTACCCCCATCGAAATTATTATCTAAATTCCCTTTTACGGCATCATGCCCATACCCGCCAGTCCGGTATCCTCAGGCAGTCCGGCTAAAATATTAAAATTCTGTACTGCCTGGCCTGATGCACCTTTAACTAAATTATCGATACAGCTGACTAATATCAATCTACCGGTCCTTTGGTCTACAGTCAGGTTTAAGAAACATCGGTTTGAACCATAACAGTACTTAGTCTTGGGCCATTGCCCGGGGGATAAAAGCTGAACAAACGGTTCCCCCTGATAATAATCTTGGTATATAGCTCGCAATTCATCCTCATTCACCGTTTTAGACAAAGAAGCATAAATGGTACTAAGCATGCCCCGAGTCATGGGCACCAGATGGGGTGTAAAGCTTACTTTCACCTCTGCGTTAAAGAATTTCCCTAATTCCTGTTCAATTTCCGGAGTGTGTCGGTGGGAAGCCACTCCATAAGCGGTTATGGAATCGTTAACTTCACTATAATGCGTTGTTAATGATACTTTGCGACCTGCTCCCGACACACCTGATTTGGCATCGATAATTATACTACCTGGATTGACCAACCCTTTATCTGCAAGCGGTGCCAAAGCCAATAAAACTGTGGTGGGATAGCATCCGGGATTAGCAACCAGTTGGGCGTTACCGATCTTTGCACGATTAATTTCCGGTAACCCGTAAACACCCTGCCGCAGCCATTGTGGATGACTGTGCTCGCTGCCGTACCACTGTTGATAGGTACCGGCGTCGTCCAGACGGAAATCAGCTCCTAAATCAATCACCTTAACCCCTTGCTCCCTGGCATCCGCCACAACCGGCCCAGATAAACCATGCGGTAAAGCAATAAACAGACAGTCACACCGCTGAAGCAATGCAGGACTGTATTCTGTCAATACTAAATCCAAACCAGCCAAATGGGGATATACCTCCGCCAGCTGCCTGCCTGCATAGCTTTGCGAAGTGACAAAAGATATTTCCGCATTCTCATGTCGTGATAAAATTTGTACCAATTGCACCCCAGTGTAACCGGTAGCGCCAACAATACCGACCTTCATAACATCACCCTTTAAATAATTATTGTTATAATTATACACTCTGTTGCATATTCATGCAATGACTTTTCCTCTATAAACATAAATCTTTAAAAAAACATTTACTTTATTTTGCACAAATGCCATTTAAATTAGCAAAAGCTAGCAAGTCTTTGTTAACTGTCGGAAACCCTGCTTTAAGGTTATCCCGATTTTCCGGATAATACGATTTTCTTTTCGCTCAAAAGAAGAAGGTAATCGAAAACACTTACAATTATGAAACAATGGCTTTTATGCCATCCGGCATTTAGCACCATAATTTCCTGTCCTGAAAATACCTATTTTCATTCCCAGGATGGTGCCGCGCTAGCGGCATGGGAACCTATACATTAAAAAAACCTCCGTTAATCCGGAGATTTTTCGTTTTTTTTGGTTATACTAAACACTTACCAATCAATTTTAAAAGGAGGTCTATCAATGCCGGAAATTATCTGTGAAGGCAATTGCCAGCACCAAAAAGACGGTACCTGTGAGCTGGATATTCTCTCACTGCCATTTAGGCATAGTGCACCCTGCCCGAAATTGAAGCAAACATCCTATTTTAAAAAACCCGATATTCTTCCTGAATTATAGACTTCCCCACAGATAGGCCAAATAAAAAGGCACCTATTACTTCCGCAGGTAACGCATTGGGCTGAAGCAGCCAAAGAGGCACAGGAACTTTACCTCCTGCTACCAGAATCGGCAGCAACGCTAATGCCAATGCAGGAAGCCCAAGGACTAACAGCACCGCCCAGTCAATAGCAAACCTTCCTCCCGGTTGGCTTAAATCACGATAAATACGCGGCAGTTCGACAACAAAGCCGGCCAAGGCCAGCCAGACAGCCATAATTATACGCTGAATATAATATTCATTAACTGACTCCTGAGCTGCTTGTCCCAGAGTAAGGGCGTACCGGTTAAACAGCATCAGACCACCAAACACCGCAATAACCGCCACAACTTGTAATATTTTTTGCATTTTATCACCCCAAGGGCTTTTTAGACATTATTCTATAAATACCGGCTTAAACCCTGCGTTTTCCTAAAATTAATCTACGCCAGTTTTCCCCTGTCCAGGACTACTTTTCCATCTATTTTAACCGTAGGCGAAAGAACCATCCCATCTAAATGTACGGGAACCGTCACTTCACCGCCAAAAGTATGGTTATCACCCACAGCAATATGGATAGTGCCCAATACCTTCTCATCCTCCAACACCTGACCGGTCAGTTTAGCCAGGTCATTAGTGCCTATCCCCAGTTCGGCAATATTCCGTCCCTCTTCTCCGTGCTGCTCCAGCATTTGCTTTAATTTCAGTGCTTCTTTGCCGCCTTGGAAGTCCACCGCCAAACCATTTGCCACAACTATTGTTATGGCATCACTAACTTTACCGATTCCGGCCATGGCTCCATCTATAACTATTTTTCCTGAGGCAGTACCTTCTACGGGCGCAACATAGGCCTCCCCTGCAGGCAAATTGCCAAAACTACCTTTGGCAGCTAATTCACCGGTATCCGCTATCCCACTGCGCCCCTTAATGGACATGGTCAAATCTGTACCTCCAGGAGCGGTAATTTCCACAATTTCACCGTCATCTAAAAGCGCCGCTACTGTTTTGCTTCGGCGGGCTATTTCACCGTAATCACCCAATAATGTTCGTTCCATCATCTCTTTAGTCAACCCGGGCAGTGAAGCAACTCTTGCCCCCTGGTTATTGGCTTCTTTCCGAGCTTGAGTATGGGAAAGAGATGTTGAGGTAGGCATGATTACTACCTGCGAGGCTGCCATGGCCGCAGCAACCGCAGGCGGTGGTTCAACCCCATTATTTCCCCGAGGCAGGTATTGGATTAGCTGAGCCTCAGCACCTAGGTCAACTGCCTGTTCATAAAATGCCCTGCCCAAGTCTACCTGTGGCGTATCCACTACAACTAGGACCACCTCACCCTCTTTTACCCCCATACAAGAAACCAAAACATTCTTTGCGGCTTGAAAAATTTTATCCATTGGCATCATCCCCTCTTTAATTTCTAGCTCCCCGGCGGCAAAGTTTAGTAAACTCATTTAGCTGCGCTAACATCGGCACTTCAAAATTAAGATCAATCCGCCTGAAATAAAACTGAGACCCACTCCACTTATGAAAGTGAGGGTCATGGAAACCGGATAAACGCAGCGCCATACGCTGACTTCAGCTGACAATTGAAAGCTCCTTGCCGCAAACAGCACATGAATCTTCGTTAAGGTTTTCTATAGTAACCTTGCCCCAGGACCGAGAAATAATAAGGGTATTACAGCGAGGGCAGCTGGTGCTGCTCTTATCTAGTTCCGGCGCATTTCCCAAATAAACAAAATCCAGTTGCTTTAGTGCAGCATGATAGGCCTGTTCCATTGTTTTTAGAGGTGTAGGCGGCGAATCCAGCTTGTGAGCGGGGAAGTAACGAGATAAATGCAGCGGTACATCCCGTCCTGCTTCAGCAGCCAGCCAAGCTGCCATTCTTTCAATTTCCTGGGGATCATCATTTTCACCCGGAATAAGCAAAGTAGTTACCTCTACATGACAGCCCGTATTTTTGGCGGAAATAATATTCCGTTTTACCTGCTCCAGTTTCCCGCCGGTAAATTTTTGGTAGTATTCCTGGCTATATCCTTTTAAATCAATGTTAAAAGCGTTTACCAATGGCAGCAGTTTCTGCAGCGGCTCATTATTAATATAACCGTTGGAAACCACTACGGTCTTCAAATTGTTTTGCGCGGCCTCTGCCGATGCTTCCAGTAGAAATTCAAAACTAACCAAAGGTTCGTTATATGTAAAGGCAATACCGATACTTTCCGGCGCTCGGCTTAGCACCGATGCTACCAGATCCCGGGGTGACAGGTAGTGAGTATCCGGCTGGCCATGGGCCAAAGAATGGTTTTGGCAGAAGCGGCAGCTCAGATTACACCCCCGGCTGCCCACTGAAAAAATCAGCATGCCTGGATGGAAGTGATACAACGGCTTTTTTTCCATAGGGTCCACCGCAAACGATGCGCAGTGTCCGTAAGTTTCCGCCAGCAATCGCCCGGCTCTGTTGCGGCGCACCCCGCAAATCCCGGTTTTTCCACTGCTGATTACGCATCGGTGGGGGCAAAGAAGACACCGTACTTGTTCATTTTCTATTGGCTGATAGTAAGCTGCTTCCCGGTACTTCATCAAACGAACGCCTCCATCTTTGCCACTTCCCTTTAATAATACCTGTCCACTTTAAACCGCTGCAAACTATAATCATCCCTGGGGTTAATCCCACCCTTACCTAAGGCAATATTTACTTGTTCTGCCACAGTATTAATTCCTTCCAGATTTGGCAGCAATAAACCGGAGCGGGCACCGCTTCGGACGATTACCCCATATTTTTGTGGATCCAACTGCTCCGCACTGTCAATATCTTCTGCGGGATGGAGTACATCTACAGAGTAAGTGATATCCTTAAGTTCCCTTTCTTCCACCGGGTCAAAACGCGGATCGCTTAAACCGGCACTGAGAGCGTTACGCATTACTTCCTGAACCAAATTGTCCTGAGTGGGTTCGATGGTACCGATACAACCCCTTAGCTGACCGCCTTTTTTTAAAGATACAAAAACCCCGGCTTGTTGAGGCAGGTCTTCAGGTAGTTCATGATCAGGCTCAGTAAATTGCCCATGGTGGACAGCCGCCTCCAAGGTCTCCCGTGCCAGACGTACCAGTTGGTGTTCTTTTGCTCTGCTTTGGGTAACGTTTTGCTTTTTTATCTCTTCTAAGTGGGGATAGATACTGTCACCCTTCTCCCCGCCTGCAAAGAGCTCCGCAACCAGGTAGCCCACACCGAATGGTCCCTGGTAAGAGAGTATTCTAGGACTGATCTGATAGCCATCTAAGGCCCCCAATGCCATTACTATGGGGCGCAGGCCGCACTCCCCCGCTTCCTCAACCAGCGCTTCCGGTATATGTACTATATCTTCCACTGCTCCCTCAACTAAGTACTGCTGCAGTTTATCATCAAATTCCTGACCCCGAGGGTTAAAGCCCGCTGGGGCGTCCTGCGTCAGTCGATGAGACATATCACCGCTAGCCAGCAATGCTGCTTTACCCTGGTGCTGGACCACTGCCTCCTGCAACGCTACGCCAAAGGAGTATAATTCCAAAAAAGGAAGTAAACCCATTGCCACTACTACAAGAGAACCTTGAAAACCTGCTTTTTGTAAATAATAGAGGGGGACCATTACCCCATGATCCAAGGTTAGCTTTAAACCGTAATCCTTTGCCAACAACTTATCAATAAAAGCAACATTAATACCTCGCTTCCGGCATTGCTGTTGTAAAGCTTCTGCCAGTTTCAGGTTATAAGGGTAATCGAATTTAACCTCGGATGCATTAAACTGCCCCATGTCTCCTTTAACTGTATCCGCTGCTATGATGGACACGGCATCCTGAAAAACATTACCGTGAGCTGTTATCACCACCACCGTTTCCGCACTGCTGTCAACAATCTTATTAGCTGCTTCCTCCATGGCATCAATAGTAGCACGACATACCTCACTTTCCTCACCGCCTACTTCAGGAATAATAATAGGCGGGTGAGGCATGAGACACACATATTGAAGCTCACCCACTGTTATACCTCCTATCTCCATTCTGTTCTTACTATGTTAGATTATTAAGTTTTTCTTTGGTTGAAATTTTATACTCTTATTCTCTAAACTGACGAAACTTGTTTTGGTTAGTTTACCCCCTCCAGCAGTTATCATCCTGCCCTTCTAAACTTAACAAGGCCCTCTTAATGCGTAAGCCCCCGGTAAATCCCCCCAACCCGTTTTTAGCAATCACCCGGTGACAAGGTATTACCAATGGTACCGGATTCCTCCCTAGGGCCTGTCCCACTGCTTGATATCCTCTAGGACAGCCAATTCGCTCCGCCAACCAGGAATAGGCCCTGAGAGAACCGTATCCAATCTGCTGACAGCCGTGCCATACCCGCTGTTGAAATTCCGTACCGCCAATTTCGCGCCAATCTACCGGTATAGTCGTTAGATCAACCTTTTCCCCCTGAAGATATCGCTCGACGACCTTTATGGCCAAATCAAGCCACTGGGGATACTGCTGATTTGGAAGGGTTACCTTATCATCCTGTAGTGTTACTCTGACCAAACCCCTGTGGTCACCAAAAAAAGTTATATATCCCGTTGGAGCAGAAAACTGATAACGATACACGTTAATCCCCCTTTTGGGATAGGTTTCCACATTTTCACTGAGCTTACCTGCCCGTTTCGCCGTCCTTTTCCCCAAAAGCAAAGTATTTAACTACACCGGCATAGACGCTCCATGCCAACCGCTGTTGGTACACCGGGTCGTTAAGCATCTTTTCTTCCTTAGGGTTCGATATAAAGCCTACTTCCACTATAGCTACCGGCATTTCCAATGTGCGTAGCAAGTAAGAATCGGCTTCCGGCAGGGGCTTGGCCTTTCTGTCCGTATTACCCAGTACCTCGGTTAATTCCCCTTGTATGGATTTAGCAAGTCTTTCACCTGCTGGTGATGTCTCTTTATAAAAAGTCTGAGCACCGGTCCAGCTGCTGCCAAAGCTATTGGCCTGAATGGAAAGATAAAGATCCGCCTTGGCTTCATTAGCCAACTGCGCTCTTTTTCCCATGTCTTCCTTTTTTCGTTCTCTAATTGATTTACCTGGCTCTGATAAATCCTTGTCTGTTTCTCTGGTCATAATAACCGCCGCTCCCGCTTGACTTAAAACTTGACTCACCTTTTTAGCCACAGCAAGATTAATATCTTTTTCCAGCGTCCCTCCGGGACCGGTGGCGCCGCCATCAGGTCCGCCATGGCCCGCATCCACCACTATTACCTTATTTGCCACAGCCCATGACATGGCGGAAATGGTTTCAGTGGCTACTCTGCCGATGGCATAAATGTAGACAATATAAGCCAATGCCACAACCACTATCAGCATCGCCAATGGTTTCAATTTTACCCGGTATACTCCAAACCATACCCTGCCCAAAACAAATCCCTCCTCAGCACTGTAATGTACTAGCACTATTTAAACTCATTAAAATCTATGCTTGAACAGGGGTTTTAGCACAAAAAAAATAAGCAGTGGTAGGACACCACTGCTGTTGGGCATAATACTTATCTTTTGGAGAACTGAGGCGCTTTACGCGCTTTTTTCAAGCCATACTTTCTTCTTTCCTTCATACGTGGGTCACGTGTTAAGAACCCTTCACGCTTCAACACTGGGCGCAATTCTTTATCAGCTTCTAAAAGTGCCCGGGCAATGCCCATCCGGATGGCACCTGCCTGTCCGGTAGTTCCACCACCATGCACATTGGCCAATACATCAAAGCGACCTGCTGTATCGGTAACTTCCAAAGGCTGCATAATAATCATCTCTAAAGTCTTCTTAGCAACATATTCATCCAGCGGTCTTTTATTAATAATAACCTTACCGCCGCCGGGAACCAGACGAACTCGCGCCACGGCATTCTTTCGTCTGCCTGTGCCGTAGTACTGTACTTGAGCCATATTATCCCCCTTTCCGGTACAAATCCACAAACCTTTTATTATACCTTAGTTAATTAACCCTTTAATTGCCATACTTCCGGTTTCTGTGCCTGCTGATTATGCTCGGCACCTCTGTATACTTTCAGCTTATTAAACTGCGCCCGACCCAATTTATTGTGGGGCAGCATTCCCTTGACCGCCAGTTCAATTACTTTTTCAGGATTTTTCTCCATCAAAGTAGCATAGTCAATACTTCTTAATCCACCGGGGTGACCACTGTGACGGTTATAATGCTTCTGCTTCAATTTATTACCCGTTAACTTTACTTTATCTGCATTGATTACAATCACGAAATCACCCACATCTATATGGGGGGTGAAAATAGGCTTAAACTTACCGCGCAGGATAGCAGCAACTTCACTGGCTAATCTACCCAACACCTCGTCAGCAGCGTCTACCACATACCACTTTCTTTCCACTTCATTTGGCTTAGCCATATAAGTAGACATCTTTATCCCTCCTTACTGCATTAACTGTCTTGCTTTGTTAAACCCTTATTCATCTACGGGGCTCGTGAGATGAAGGGAATTTAGGCAAAAACTCACATGAATAATTGTACTTTACTAGTTTGTCAATGTCAAGCTAAAACCCTTGTCATCTTAGGGTTTTCGTCAAGGTGCAGTATCGCCCTGAAAAAAATTGAAATTCCCTTCTAACATTAAGCAGATAATTTATTAGTCAATTGGTGGTCTAGTATATCACTCGCTCCAATGTCAGACCGCAAGCCGGAGCAGTAGCACCGGCTGCGCCGCGGTTCCGGGCGGCAATTATTTTGGGTATATCAGTCACCATCTTTTTTCCCGTTCCCACTTCCAGCATAGTACCCACAATTATTCTAACCATATTATATAAGAAACCATCAGCAGTAATGCTCACCTCAATCATATCGCCATCATCGGTCACCTGACAGTCCTTTATCTCACGAATAAAGTCAGTTATACTACTGCCACTGGCACAAAAGGAACGAAAATCGTGCCGACCACGCAAATGTTCTGCGGCCCGTTTCATATCGTCAATATCTAAAGACCGCAAAAAATGGAAGCTATAGCGGCGCCAAAATATATCAAGATCCGTCCCGCTGCTGACCCGATAAATATAGGTTTTTTGTCTGGCGCTAAAACGGGCATGAAAATTAATGTCTACATTACCACTGTCACTCACCAAAACATCTCGGGGTAATATGCCGTTAAGAGCCCTAGGATATCTGTCCACCGGTATCGCAGCATTTGTCCAAAAGCTAATTACCTGGCCCCGAGCATGCACCCCGGCATCGGTGCGTCCCGCTGCTTCCACCCTGATATCTTCCTTAGTGAGCAATTTTAAAGCTTGCTCCACCGTATACTGTACAGTGCGGCTGTGGGGTTGCTTGGTCTGCACCTGCCAGCCGTTAAAATCGGTTCCATCATATTGTAGAGTTAGACTAATATAAGGCATAGAATCACCCTTAAGCAAAATTACGGCTGGCAATAGATAATATTAGCAGAACCGCAACCAATAAGAATGCTATTCCGTCTCGTGCGGCGAACTTTAATTGAACCATCTTGGTTCTGTTAACTCCGCCCCGATAGCATCTGGCTTCCATTGCCAATGCCAGGTCATCCGCGCGCCGAAAAGCACTGATAAACAATGGCACCAACAGCGGCACTAAATTTTTGCCGCGGCGAATGAGATTTCCCGTTTCAAAATCTGCCCCTCTGGCCTTCTGCGCTTTCATTATCTTCTCTGTTTCCTCCAAGAATGTCGGTATAAACCTGAGAGCGATAGTCATCATCATGGCCAGTTCGTGGGCTGGAAGCCCGAAGCGTTTTCCAGGGCTTAGTATGTTCTCCAAGCCATCCGTTAATCGTATGGGTGAAGTTGTCAATGTTAGCAGCGAAGTGATTAGCACCAAATATATCAGCCGCAGGGATATAAAAGTTCCTTTGACTAGCCCTTCTTGAGACGCAGTAAACGGCCCAAGGTGAAATAACGGTTGCCCATGGGTAAGAAAGAGGTGAAGCGGGAAGGTAATAGCAATGACTAATACCATTGGCTTAAGCCCCCTAAGTACGTAAATCACAGGTAACCGGCTAAGCAGCACAATAGCCATAGATACAACGGTCAAGAACAGATAGCCCTGCCAATTATCAATGGTGAATAGCGCTAAAATATAAGGTATGATTGCAATAATCTTGGTCCGCGGGTCTAAACGATGTACAATGGAATCCCCCGGCACAAACTGCCCGATAGTAATATCATTTAACATTATTTTTACCCCTCAGCATCTGCAGTAGTTCGTCCTTAACTTCCGGCAATGTTACTAGGTCCGTGCGTACCTGCTTACCATATTTCTTTAGGCCTAACAACAAATGAGTAACCTGGGGTATATCCAGGCCCATCGCCCTAAGTTCATCACCCCGCGAAAATATTTCGTGGGGAGTTCCCTCAAACAGTAATTGAGAACGGTGCATTACCAATATTCGCTGCGCTAATCTAGCCACATCATTCATATTGTGGGATACCAGGACCACCGTCAATCCTTCCTCCCGGTGTAATCTAGTGATCTGACGCATAATTTCTTCCCGTCCACGTGGATCCAGTCCCGCAGTGGGTTCATCCAGCACAATTACTTGGGGTTTCATGGCTAATACACCCGCAATTGCCACTCGGCGCATTTGGCCACCGCTCAATTCAAAAGGAGAACGATCTTTCACATGCTCAAAATCTAAACCCACCAATTCCAGAGCATACTTGACCCGGTTATGCACCTCGTCCTCTGCACAACCTGCATTTGTTGGGCCATAAGCTACGTCACGATAAACTGTTTCCTCAAACAACTGATGTTCAGGATATTGGAAAACCAGCCCTACCTTTTGCCTTGCCCATTTGATGTTCTTCTTGGTATTAATATCCCTATCATCAAGCATCACCTGACCCTGGATCGGTTTAAGTAACCCGTTTAAGTGTTGTACCAGCGTGGATTTACCTGAACCGGTGGCGCCGATAATGGCCACAAATTCCCCTGGCGCAATACTGACAGAAACATCTTTTAAGGCAGTGTGTGCATAGGGAGTGCCCGGCTTATAAGTATAGCTAATGTGATCTAAAACCAATGCCATGTTCCCATCCACCGTCCCGTTAATAATCTAGAAAAAAACTTCCGCACATTTGCTAAGCGGATACGAACGCACCTAGTAGTTTACTAACCATTGTTCCATCTGTTCAACCGTCATAATTTGTTGCGGTACTTCCAATCCCTCCTGGCGCAGCAGATGAGCTAAATGTACCATCTGCGGTACATCCAAGCTTAGTTCTTTCAAGCGTTCAACTTGTAAAAAAACTTCCATAGGCTTTCCCTGCATTGCTACCCGGCCCTGTTCCATTACCACTACCCGATCTGCATGCAAAGCCTCTTCCATAAAATGAGTAATATGAACAACTGTCAATCCTTCCTGCTGATTTAGCTTTAAAACAGTGTCCATAACTTCCCTGCGGCCTTGAGGGTCAAGCATGGCGGTGGGTTCATCAAGCACCAGCACCTTAGGGCGCATGGCAATAATACCGGCGATTGCTACCCGTTGCTTTTGGCCGCCGGAAAGCAAATGGGGCGCGTAATTACGGTATTCGTTCATGCCTACCATGCTAAGGGCTTCATCAATTCGTTGGTAGATTTGTGTCGGCGGCAGGCCAATATTTTCCGGCCCAAACGCCACTTCCTCTTCCACCACTGTGGCCACTAGTTGATTATCGGGATTCTGAAAGACCATGCCAACCTGCTGCCGAATATTCCATAGATTCTCTTCATCAGCTGTATCTAAGCCGTTAACAGTAATCTTCCCCTTGCTAGGTAGAAGAAGAGCATTAAAATGCTTGGCCAGAGTAGACTTGCCGGAACCATTATGGCCGAGAACCACCACAAATTCACCCGGACTTATCCCTAAACTTAGCCCCTGGATTGCAGCAACCTGCTCTTCTCCTCTACTGTAATAGTGCCAAAGGCTTTCTACTTTTAACATGATGCCACACACCCAATCCCAAGTTCCTCTTTTAAACGCACTTCCTTATGAACAATACAAAGCTCAAGGCTAAAAATAGAAGCCAGGACTACTAGCTTGTCAAAGCTAGTATATCTCCTGACCCCAACAAATGCCATATTAAGCAGTGGGAAGGCGTGTTAAACCAATTCCACTTTCACCATTAGCGCACCGTCTCCGCGGCGATTACCCATCTTAATTATCCGGGTATAGCCCCCTTGACGTTCTTCATACCTTTTGGCAATATCGGTGAATAACTTGGTTACCACGTCTTCATCCTTTAGATATCCCAGAGCCTGGCGGCGAGCATGGAGGTTACCCCGTTTACCCAAGGTAATCATCTTCTCAGCTACGCGCTTAAGCTCCTTTGCCTTCTGCTCTGTTGTCTGGATTGCTTCCTCCCGCAACAAGGCAGTAGTAATATTGCGCAGCATTGCTTTGCGGTGACTGCTGGTACGACCTAACTTTCGATAACCCATGGCTTCTCCTACCTCCTTTATTCTTCTTCGTTTCTCAGGGAGAGGCCTAGTTCATCCAGCTTATGGTTGACCTCTTCCAAGGATTTTTTGCCCAGGTTGCGTACCTTCATCATGTCTTCCTCGGAACGTTGTATTAGTTCTTCCACGCTATTGATGCCTGCTCGCTTCAAGCAGTTATAAGAACGCACTGACAAATCCAATTCTTCAATGGTCATTTCCAAAATTTTATCTTTCTTCTCTTCTTCTTTTTCCACCATTGTTACCTCATCACTGATGTTTTCTGTCAAGGTAACAAAGAGCTTTAGATGGTCATTGAGAATTTTTGCTGAAGAACTGATGGCCTCATTTGGCGCAATACTGCCATCAGTCCTGACCTCAATGGTCAGCTTGTCATAGTCTGTAATCTGCCCTACACGAGTGTCCTCTACCGTAAAGTTCACCTTAGTTACCGGGTTAAAAATAGAGTCTACTGGGACAACGCCTATAACATGGTCTTCACGCTTATTCTTATCCGCGGGCACATACCCTCGGCCTTTGGCCAAGGACATCTCCATGGAAAGCCTGCCACCGTCCAGTGTGGCTATTACCAAATCCGGGTTAAGGATTTCCACATCTGCATCGGCAATAATATCCGCTGCGGTTACTTCCCCGTCGCCCTCAGTCTCAATGCGTACAGTTTTTTCTTCATCGGTATGCAGTTTCACCGACAACGCCTTGAGGTTCAAAATAATATCGGTGGTATCTTCGCGTACACCGGGGATAGTTGAAAATTCATGCAGTACTCCATCAATCTTTACTGAAACCACCGCGGCACCAGGCAAAGATGATAACAAAATACGTCGCAGGGAATTCCCCAACGTAATACCATAACCTCTTTCCAAAGGTTCTACCACAAACTTACCGTAAGTGTTATCATCAGCAATTTCAACACACTGGATTTTGGGCTTTTCTATCTCTAACATAGTAACAATAACCTCCTTTACCGGAAGTGCACATGCTTACTCTACCTGGAATACAATTCAACAATCAGATGGTCTTCTACCGGAACATCGATGTCCTCTCTCTGCGGTAAAGCTATAACTTTTCCAGTAAAGTTTTCTACATCTGCTTCCAGCCAGGCAGGAGGAGTCTTATGTGCCGCTGCCTCAGCAATTTCCTTAAATTTAACCGAACTCTTACTTGTATCCTTAACAGTAATTTCATCACCTAGACGCACTAGAAATGAGGGAATATTTACCTTGCGACCATTAACCTTGAAGTGCCCGTGGAGTACTAGCTGTCGAGCTTCTACCCGAGAGCCGGCAAATCCTAACCGGAAAACAACATTATCCAACCTTTTTTCTAACAGGCGAAGCAAATTGTCACCAGTAATACCTTTTTGACGCTCAGCTTCGGCGAAATATTTACGAAACTGTTTTTCTAAAACGCCGTATATTCTTCGGGTCTTCTGCTTTTCCCTAAGCTGTAAGCCATATTCAGATACTTTTTTTCTACGCTGGCCGTGTTGACCAGGAGCGTATTCACGCCTGCCAATGGCACACTTATCGGAATAACAACGGTCACTCTTAAGGTAAAGTTTTTGGCCCTCACGCCTGCACTGTCTGCATACTGAATCTCTATACCTTGCCATTTAAGACAACACCTCCTAAACTCTTCTACGTTTGGGCGGCCGGCAGCCGTTGTGCGGGACAGGAGTAACATCCTTAATCATGCTAACTTCTATTCCTGCAGCCTGCAAAGAGCGAATGGCCGCTTCTCTGCCTGCCCCGGGGCCCTTAACATAACATGCAACTTCTTTCATGCCGTGTTCCATCGCTTCTTTAGCTGCGGTTTCAGCGGCCATTTGAGCAGCGAACGGCGTACTCTTCCGGGAACCTCTAAATCCCATCCCACCAGCACTTGCCCAAGAAATTACATTGCCGGCTTTATCAGTTATGGTAACCAAAGTATTATTAAAAGTGGATTTAACATGAGCTACTCCACTCTCTACATTCTTTCGATCACGTCTTTTAGTCTTAGCACGTGTACCACGTTTCGCCATTTAGGATAATCCCCCTTTCCCTAACTTTTTCTCCGAATGCCCACAGTCTTCTTGCCGCCCTTACGGGTACGAGCATTAGTTTTGGTACGCTGTCCCCGAGCCGGTAAGCCACGACGATGCCGCAGTCCCCGGTAACAACCGATCTCCATTAAACGCTTGATATTGAGGGATACTTCCCTTCTCAGGTCACCCTCAACACTGTGATTCTTATCAATAATTTCCCGTAACCTAGTTACCTCTTCTTCCGTTAAATCCTTCACCCGAGTATTTGGGTCAACACCAGCGCTAGCCAGAATTTTCTGTGCGGTAGATCGCCCAACACCGAAAATATAGGTCAGGCCTATTTCAACCCTTTTATCCCGGGGTAAGTCAACACCAGCAATCCTTGCCATGAAGTCCTTACACCTCCTGAATGTTTTGGTGGTTCGTCTCCTCGGTTACAGGTAGCCGCGCCCTGCAACCGGAAAAGGCTGTTAGCCCTGCTTCTGTTTATGCTTAGGGTTTTCACAGATAACCATTACTTTTCCTTTTCGCCTAATAATCTTACACTTCTCACACATGGGCTTAACTGATGGTTTTACCTTCATTATTGTAAACCCTCCTTCAAAAAACGGTGAAAAAAATATTTAAATGCTTCGCTTAATATGCCCCGCACATTTACTTATATCGATAGACAATACGGCCTCTGGTAAGGTCATATGGTGATAATTCCACGGTTACACGATCTCCAGACAAAATTCGAATAAAATTCATCCGGATCTTACCGGATACATGTGCCAGAATTTTATGCCCGTTTTCCAGTTCCACTCTAAACATGGCATTGGGTAGAGGTTCCACTACCGTACCTTCAACCTCAATCACATCTTGCTTGGACATTAAGAATACTTACCTCCTTGCTGGTTACTATTCAATTCCTGTCAGCCGGTCAATGGCTTGGCGAACATCCAAATCAGAAATATGCCTTAACTTCTTCTTTTCAAACTCATCAGCAAACCTCTTTGTCGGTTGCAAATGTTTGATGTTTTTTTTCTTAGGGCTGGTCACTGACTTTTTGCGGCCGTTGACCACCTTCACAAATGTATCGTTTATTACATCCCAAATTAAATAGGCCTCGCCCTTGTCGTTACCTGCCAGGGAATACACCAGCTGCCCTCGCGTTAATTCACGGTTCACCTGAGACACCTCCACATCTAGATACGAGTCAATACCACGGGACCCGCTTCTGTGATTGCTATAGTATCCTCAAAGTGAGCCGAACCTGCACCGTCTCTTGTTACAACCGTCCAATTATCCTCCAAGGTTATCACTTCATGGGTACCCATGTTAACCATTGGTTCAATAGCCAGTGTCATACCCGCTTTCAACCTCGGCCCCCTGCCGGGTTTGCCGAAATTAGGTACCTGCGGTTCCTCATGCATTTCCCTGCCAATGCCATGTCCAACGTAGTCACGGACAACGGAAAAACCGCTGCCTTCTGCAACTATCTGTACCGCGTGAGATATGTCACTCAATCGGTTGCCTTCCACAGCTTTGGCAATACCGGCTTTCAGCGATTCTTCAGTCACTCGCAGCAACCGCTGCATATCCTCGTCAATTTCACCAACGGGAAAAGTTCTAGCAGCATCACCATAGAATCCATTTATCACTGTGCCAATATCAATACTAATAATATTTCCATTTTTTAATTCCCTTAAACCCGGGATGCCGTGAACCACCTCCGCGTCAATAGAAACGCAGATGCTGGCGGGAAACCCCTGATAACCTTTAAACGCGGGCTTTGCCCCTTGACTTAGGATATATTTTTCAGCAATTATATCTAATTCTTTAGTAGTGATGCCTGGTCTAATCGCCTTTTCTAGTTCAAGATGAGTTTCAGCCACTATCCTGCCGGCATCACGCATATATTCCAATTCACGGTCGGATTTAAGAGTAATCATACCAAGTCGCTCCCAAGCCTTTCGCCAATTTCTTTCAGTACTGCGCTGATTTTCTGGTCACCGTTAATGTCGGCCAAAAGGCCCTGCTTCTGATAAAATTCAATTAACGGTTGCGTTTGCTTGGCATATACATCTAATCTATTAGCTACAGTCTCTGCTGTATCGTCGCTGCGCTGATACAGTTCTCCACCGCAGACATCACAATTATTTGCTTCTTGAGGTTGGTTAAATGTTACGTGATAGGTGGCACCACAATCTTTGCATATGCGTCGTCCGGTTAAGCGGTCTAAGAGTTTTTCCCTGGGCACCTCAATGTTAATTACCGCATCTAGTTTAATCCGTAATTGTTTAAGGATCTCATCCAACGCTTCCGCTTGATTTACCGTGCGAGGAAAACCGTCTAACAAAAAGCCTTGCCCGCAATCGGATTCGCCTAGGCGTTCTTTAACAATGCCTACAGTTACTTCATCAGGTACCAGCTTTCCAGCATCCATATACTCTTTAGCTTTCTTACCCAACTCAGTTCCATCCTTGATAGCCTTCCGGAACATATCGCCAGTAGAAATGTGAGGTATTTTAAGCTTTTCAGTTAAAACCTCAGCTTGCGTACCTTTACCGGCCCCCGGAGGACCCATCAACAGTAACCTCACTTGAACCCCTCCCTGTTTTGCACCTGCCAGAAAATTACTTCTGACGGCATAAGTTTAAACTAATGCGCTTGTGCCAAAAGCTTACACCTTTTAAAGCTAGTGTTCTATTCTTTGCGGCACAAGCAAAGTTTCTTTATGCTGATGCACGTTAAGCGAAGCAATCTACTTCATAAAACCTTGGTAGTTACGCATTAATAGCTGAGACTCTATTTGCTTCATGGTCTCTAATGCTACCCCTACTACAATCAGCAGTGCTGTACCACCAAAATAAATGTTCAAACCTGTCAGTGCCATAACTAAGTTAGGCAGTAATGCAATCGCTGCCAGGAAAATGGCACCGGATAACGTGATTCTAGTCAAAACCCTATCAATATACTCAGCTGTAGGTCTTCCCGGCCGCAGGCCAGGAATAAAACCACCATATTTTTTCATGTTATCCGCAACATCCTGGGGATTAAACGTAACCGCAGTATAAAAATAAGTGAAGAAAATAATCAATAGCGCGTACATAACCATATACGACACAGACCTAAAGCTAAATATCCCTACTATTGTTTGAGCAAAAGCATTATTGGGAAACCATGATGCAATAGTTGTAGGGAAAAGTAAGATTGACATGGCAAAAATAACCGGAATTACTCCCGCCTGATTCACTTTAAGCGGAATATGTGTTGATTGTCCGCCGTAAACTTTTCTACCTACCACTCGTTTTGCATACTGCACCGGAATGCGTCTCTGCCCTTCTTGAATAGCTACAACACCGGCAATTACCACAAGAGCAATTACCAAGAAAAATAGTACCGCAAAAATACTGGTCTCACCTGTGGACACGTATTGGTACATACCGTATAGACCTGCAGGCAGACGGGATACAATCCCAGCGAAAATAATTAAGGAAATACCATTACCAATTCCTTTTTCCGTAATCATTTCACCCAGCCACATGAGAAAAGCCGTGCCGGCTGTTAAAGTGATAGCTATAACGGCATAAGACCCGATGCCGGCATTCTCCAATACACCGGCCTTACCCAAATAAAAAGCCATACCAACTGCCTGAATAAAACCTAGAATAACCGTACCGTAACGTGTAAACTGAACAATCTTCTTTTGCCCTTCCTGACCTTCCTTGGCCAGGCGCTCCAAATATGGGATTACCACAGTCAACAGCTGCATGATAATGGATGCGTTGATGTAAGGCATGATGCCCATAGCAAAAATAGTAAACTTTTTGAATGCCCCGCCGGATATTACATCAATAAAACCAAACAGGGTACCGCTGTCCATCAGTTGCTTTAACTGCGCTGTATCAATCCCCGGCACGGGGATATGCGCCCCAAGACGGAAGACAAAAAACATCAGTATCGTAAAAACAATCTTTCTACGCAGGTCATCTATCTTCATGGCAGACTTTAAACTGGCAAACATTATACCACCTCAGCTCTTCCACCGGCAGCCTCAATTTTTTCGGCTGCTGCTTTACTAAAGAAATTTGCTTTTACTGTTAAGGATTTAGTCAATTCTCCGTTAGCCAATATCTTGATACCATCCTTGACCTGATTAACGATGCCTTCTTGTACCAATAGCTCGGGAGTGACTTCAGTTCCCTCGTTGAAAGCATTTAACTGATCCAGATTTACAATCGCGATTTCCTTAGCAAAAATATTTGTAAAGCCGCGTTTAGGAAGCCTACGGGTCAAAGGCATTTGTCCGCCTTCAAAACCACGTCTAACACCGCCGCCGGAACGGGAGTTTTGCCCGCCGTGACCGCGGCCGGATGTTTTTCCTAAACCGGAGCCAATACCTCTTCCCTTACGGGTAGAAGCTTTTTTGGCACCTTCTGCTGGCTTGAGTTCATGGAGTCTAACCACAGCTACACCTCCTAAACCTCAATTTCTTCTACAACCACTAAATGATTTACATTCTCAGCCATGCCGCGAATATTGGGTGTGTCTTCCTTGACCACGCTTTGGTGCAATTTTCTCAAACCCAATGCGGCCACTGTACCACGCTGTTGTTCATTCTGTCCGATAATGCTTTTCTTGAGTGTAATTTTCAATTTCTTTGCCATTGCCATTCCTCCTACCCAAGCAACTCTTCAACGGATTTGCCACGGAGTTTTGCAACATCCTCAGCGCGTTTCATGCTTTTCAATCCTTCTAGTGTAGCATATACCATATTGTTGGCATTGGCAGAGCCCAGGGACTTGGTCAAAATATCTCTGATACCGGCCAGTTCAAGTACCGCACGTACAGGGCCACCGGCAATAACTCCGGTACCTTCCGAAGCGGGCTTTAATAATACCCGTCCAGCCCCGAATCTTCCTACCATCTCATGGGGAATAGTAGTACCCACCAAAGGAATTTTAATCAGGTTTTTCTTAGCGTTTTCTATTCCCTTACGAATAGCTCCAGGGACCTCATTTGCCTTACCGAAGCCCGCTCCTACATATCCGTTACCGTCTCCTACAACAACCAAAGCACTAAAACTGAAGCGCCGTCCGCCTTTTACAACTTTAGCTACACGGTTAATACTAACAACTTTCTCATTCAGTTCCAGTTTATTAGGGTCAATACCGACCATTCATTTCCCTCCTTTGCCAAAAACTTTAAAATTCCAAGCCGCCTTCTCTGGCACCTTCTGCCAGCGCAGCTATTCGACCGTGATAAATGTATCCACCCCGATCAAATACCACCTTTTTAATTCCTTTTTCAAGGGCTTTTTTTGCCACCAGCTGGCCCGTTTTCTTTGCAGCTTCTGCATTAGCACCGATGATTTCACCTTTTATATCTGCATCTAAAGTGGAGGCCGCTACCAGTGTGCTGCCAACAGTATCATCAATTACTTGTGCATAGATGTGTTTAGAACTGCGATAAACGGACAGACGCGGGCGTTCTGATGTCCCAAATAGTTTGTTACGTAATCGTCTCCGTTTTTTATCTCTAACCGCCTTACGGTTATACTTTTTAAACAAGGAATGTCACTCCTTTCTGCAGCAACCCAGACAAGGTAGTATTACTTGGCAGATCCGGCCTTACCAACTTTTCTGCGGATCCGCTCGCCTTCATACCTGATACCTTTGCCTTTATAGGGTTCCGGTTCTCTCACTTTCCGAATGTTTGCGGCAATTGCACCCACCAATTCTTTATCAATACCTTTAACGATAATCTTGGTAGGAACAGGTGTCTCAATTTCTATACCCGCCGGCGGCTCCATCTCTACCGGCTGTGAATAACCCACATGTAGCACTAATTTTTTACCCTGCATATTAGCCCGATAACCTACACCAGTCAATTCGAGTCCTTTTTGGAAACCATTTGTAACACCTTGAACCAGATTGTTTAACAGTGCTCTGGTCAGCCCATGCAGTGCACGATGCTGCTTTTTATTAGTGGGACGGGTCACATTAATTACACCGTCTTCAATGTTAATATCAATTTCCGGGTGAAATTCTTTTTCCAGTTGCCCTTTTGGTCCCTTAACGGTAACTTTGTTTCCAGTCTTATTAACTTCCGTACCCTCAGGAATGTTTATAGGCAATCTACCAACTCTGGACATAATGACACCTCCTGTCGTGAAAAACTGCTATAAGTGTTTCTTACCAAATGTAACAGATGACTTCGCCACCAGTTCCTCCCTGGCGAGCTGCTTTATCGGTCATTACTCCTTTGGAAGTGGAAATAACCGCCACACCCAAGCCGCCTAAAACCCTTGGTATTTCATCTTTATTAGCATAAACACGCAATCCCGGTTTGCTGATTCTTTTCAGGCCGGTAATTACTTTTTCATTACTCTTACCATATTTTAGGTACAGCCTTAAAATACCCTGTTTGCTGTCATCAACATATTCAACATCTTTGATGTAGCCTTCTGCCTTGAATATTTCAGCAATCGCTTTTTTAATCTTGGAGGCAGGCACTTCAACTGTACTTTTATTGGCCATACTCGCATTGCGAATTCTGGTCAGCAAATCTGCAATCGGATCCGTCATTACCATCTTAACTACCCCCTTCCGATATCTATATTACCAGCTAGACTTGGTAACGCCGGGTATTTCACCTTTATACGCCAGTTCACGGAAGCAAATTCGGCAGATACCAAATTTCCGCATGTAACCATGGGGACGGCCGCAGACTCTGCAGCGGTTGTGGGCCCGCACTCGGTACTTGGGCGTGCGCTTTGCTTTGGCGATCATAGATTTCTTTGCCACTGTTTATCCCTCCTCCTTGGCTTTTTACTGTCTAAATGGCATTCCCATTAAACGCAACAATTCTCGTGATTCTTCATCAGACTTAGCTGAAGTAACAAAAACAATGTCCATCCCTCTGACTTTATCTACCTTATCATAATCAATTTCCGGGAAAATCAACTGTTCTTTCATACCCAGGGTATAGTTACCGCGACCATCAAAGGCCTTGGGGGAAACGCCGTTAAAGTCCCTTACCCGGGGCAAGGTAACATTCACCAACCGGTCTACAAATTCGTACATTTTATCCCCTCTCAGGGTAACTTTGCAACCGATGGGAGTACCTTCCCGCAATTTAAACGCCGCCACTGATTTTTTTGCCTTGGTAATTACCGGCTTTTGCCCAGTAATTGCGGTTAAATCTTCCACCGCGCCATCCAGGGCTTTGGGGTTTTGAGTAGCTTCGCCCACTCCCATGTTAATAATCACTTTTTCCAGTTTTGGCACTTCCATGGTATTCTTGTAACCGAACTTTTCTTTCAATGCCGGTTGCGTTTCTTTCAGGTACTTTTCTTTTAGTCTTGCCACCATAATTTTACCCCCTTTCCGGCAGAACAACCTTAATCTAAATCTTCACCGCATTTCTTGCAAACGCGCACCTTACTTTGGTCATCAAGAAACTTCTTGCCAATTTTGGTGGGCTGATTGCACTTGCTGCAGTATACCATCACATTGGAGCTGGCAATTGGGGCCTCTTTTTCCACTATACCGCCTTGGGGCATCTGTTGAGTAGCTTTGGTATGGCGTTTTACTACGTTTACACCTTCTACCACTACCCGCATATCCCGGGGCAGCACCTGCAGTACCTTGCCCTTTTTGCCAACATCTTTTCCGCTAACTACAACGACGGTATCCCCTTTTTTTACATGAACTTTAGGGCTTGCCAATATTTTCACCTCCGCAAACCGGTTAATAACCTAAAGCACCTCGGGTGCTAACGAAACAATCTTCATATAATCCCTGTCACGCAGTTCCCTGGCAACCGGACCAAAAATACGCGTTCCTTTGGGTTGGCCTTGGTCGTTAATGATTACCGCTGCGTTTTCATCGAAACGTATATAGGTTCCATCAGGTCTTCTATTACCTTTTTTGGTTCGTACCACAACTGCCTTAACAACATCACCTTTTTTAACCACACCACCAGGTGCCGCTTCCTTAACAGATGCGATTACTATATCACCAACCGCAGCATATCGGCGCCCTGAACCACCCAGCACTCGAATGCACATTAATTTTTTGGCACCAGTGTTGTCTCCGACTTTTAGCATCGTCTGGGCTTGTATCATGTGATGTTACCCCCTTTCGACTCGCAACCAATACTATAGCTTTTGGGCTTTTTCCAGGATTTCCGCTATCCGCCAGCGCTTATCCTTGCTCAACGGACGGGTCTCAACGATTTTTACCTTATCGCCAATCCTGCATTGGTTGGCCTCATCATGAGCTTTAAACTTATTACTTTTCTTAACCGTTCTGCCATAAAGCGGATGGCGAACATAGGTTTCAACAGATACAACCACTGTTTTTTCCATTTTATCACTAACAACGTGGCCAACACGGCCCTTACGCAAAGTTCTCTCAGCCAAGTGCCTTTCCTCCTTTCACTTACGCTTCCTGTTTTAATTCCCGTTCTCTTAAAACAGTCTTAGCTCTGGCAATATCCCTGCGGACATTTTTAATACGCAAAGGATTATCCAACTGGCCGGTAGCTAATTGGAAACGTAAGTTAAACAATTCTTCTTTGAAATCATCAACTTTCCGCACCAATTCTTCTGTGGTTAAATCCCGTAGCTGATTAGCTTTCATCGGCCTCACCACCCACTTCGTTACGTTTTATAAACTTGGTTTTAATCGGCAACTTATGACTAGCCAAGCGCATTGCTTCTTTGGCTATTTCTTCAGTCACTCCGGCCATTTCAAACATAATCCTACCCGGTTTCACAGGAGCTACCCAGTATTCCGGAGAGCCTTTACCACTACCCATACGGGTTTCCGCTGGTTTTGCCGTAATAGGACGATCAGGGAAAATTCTAATCCAAACTTTCCCGCCCCGTTTGATATAACGGGTCATAGCGATACGTGCTGCTTCGATTTGACGGCTAGTGATCCAGGCCGGTTCTAATGCCTGCAGACCGTATTCACCGAAATCAACATTACTGCCCTTTATAGCTTTACCAGAAAGACTTGGCCGGTGTTGTCTACGCCATTTTACCCTTTTCGGCATCAACATGGTTAGTTGCCTCCTTCCTTCACTTTACCTTTTGCTTCAGGAAGTACTTCGCCTTTATAAATCCAAACCTTTACGCCAATCTTACCGTAAGTTGTATTGGCTTCCGCAAATCCATAATCAATATCTGCTCTTAAAGTATGCAGCGGTACTTTTCCTTCACTATACCATTCGGTTCTAGCAATTTCCGCACCGCCCAAACGACCGGCGCACATTATTTTAATGCCTTCGGCCCCAAACCGCATGGAGCGGGATACAACTTGCTTCATAGCCCGGCGAAAAGAAACTCTTCGTTCCAGCTGAGATGCAACGTTCTCCGAAACCAGTTGACCGTCTAATTCAGGCCTTTTGATTTCCACGATATTAACATTAACTTTTTTATCTGTTAATTTTTCCAATTCCTTACGCAGTGCTTCCACTTCCGACCCACCGCGGCCAATAACAATACCAGGTTTAGCAGTATGGATGGAAATCTTAATACGGTTAGCTGCACGTTCAATTTCGACAGTGGAAATACCTGCATCATATAGTCGTTTTTTCAGAAAGCGTCTTATTTCAATGTCTTCATACAGTAAATCAGCATAATCCTTGTCAGCATACCATTTGGCATCCCAGTCTTTAATGATGCCTATACGCAGACCTTTAGGATGAACTTTCTGCCCCACTAATTAACCTCCTCCTTTTCCCGTACCACCACGGTAATGTGACTGGTCCTTTTTCTAATCTTATCAGCTCTGCCCATTGCCCTGGGCATAAATCTTTTCAATGTTGGCCCCTGATCAACGTAGGCATTGGCCACATACATATTGTCGGGGTCCATTTCGTAGTTATGCTCAGCGTTAGCCACAGCAGACTGCAGAACTTTGGCAATATATCCAGCACCCCTTTTAGGCGTATATTTCAGCACCGCCTGCGCTTCCAGTATATCTTTGCCCTTAATCATGTTGGCCACCTGACGCACTTTCCGCGGAGAAACGCGAATATACCTAGCTACTGCTTTAGCTTCCATGGTTAACCCCCCTCTCAATCTATTTCAAAGATGTGGAACGTTCCGTATGTGATCCATGTCCTTTGAACGTTCTAGTAGGTGCAAATTCACCTAGTTTATGCCCAACCATATCTTCAGTGATGTAAATGGGAATGTGTTTCCTGCCACCATGCACCGCTATAGTATGACCGACAAACTGTGGAAATATGGTAGAACTGCGCGACCAGGTTTTAATTACTCGCTTTTGTTCATTTTCATTCATTTCTTCTATCTTCTTAAGCAATTTGGGATCGCAATATGGACCTTTTTTTAAGGATCTTCCCATTCATTACGCCTCCTTCCTCGTACTCATTAACCCTTACGCCGTTTCACAATCAACCGGTTAGAAGGCTTATTTTTCTTCCGGGTCTTTGCACCCAGAGCCGGTTTGCCCCAAGGAGTAACAGGATTTCGACCGACAGGTGAACGACCTTCACCACCGCCGTGGGGGTGGTCCACAGGGTTCATTACCACACCACGAACAGTGGGCCGAATACCCTTCCACCGTGAACGCCCTGCTTTACCGATAGTAATGTTCTCATGGTCGATGTTGCCCACCTGTCCGATGGTAGCTCTGCCGTCCTGCAGCACCAATCTAACCTCCCCAGAAGGAAGACGAAGATGACAGTGTTTTCCCTCTTTCGCCATCAACTGCGCAGATGTCCCGGCAGAACGACAAAGCTGTCCGCCCTTACCCGGTTGTAGTTCGATATTATGAATAATTGTACCCACAGGAATGTTCTTCAGCGGCAGTGCATTACCAACCTTAATGTCCGCACCTTCACCGGATTCAACCATGTCACCCACGCCCAAACCGTTAGGGGCTAGAATGTAGCTCTTTTCCCCGTCCGCATAATGCAGTAAGGCAATATTAGCGGACCGATTGGGATCATATTCAACTGCGGCAATTTTTGCCGGAATTATATCTTTATTTCTCTTGAAATCAATCACTCTGTATAAACGTTTATGCCCGCCGCCACGGTGACGAACGGTCAGACGACCTTGCGCGTTGCGGCCACCGGTCTTTTTGACCGGCTCCACCAATGATTTTTCCGGTTCCTTTTTAGTAACCTCTTCGAATGTAGAAACCGTCATTTGGCGGCGGCCCGGTGAGGTGGGCTTAAACTTTTTAATCGCCATTTGAATACCCTCCTTTTACCTAAACCTATAGCCCTTCAAACACTTCGATTTTGTCTCCGGGTTTAAGAGTAACAATGGCCTTTTTTCGGTCTGGAGTCTTACCTTCAAAACGACCCATCCGCCTGTTTTTCCCTCTTACCATCAAGGTGTTCACCCGGGTGACGGTAACATCGAAGATCTCTTCAACGGCCTTTTTAATCTCGCTTTTATTCGCTTTCTTAGCGACAATAAATGTGTATTTGTTATCTTCCATCAGCTCGACAGTGCGTTCTGAAATTACCGGACGCACCAGAATCTCATGGGGACGACGCATTAACCAAGCACCTCCTCCACTTTGTGGACCGCATCTTTAGTAATGACCACCTTGTTATAGTTCAAGATGTCGTATGCATTAAGATTAATAGGGGCTAAAGGCTTGACGCTGGCGATGTTTCTGGCGGACAATCTCACATTGTCTCCTTCACCGTTAGAAATCACCAAAGCCTTTTCCTCTATGCCCAGTGCATTAAGCACACCGGCCATCTCTTTAGTCCTGGGCTTTTCAAATTTTAAATCATCCACAACTATCAAACTGCCTTCCAAGACCTTTGACGATAATGCAGACTTGATAGCCAGACGCCGTACTTTTTTAGGAATACTAGTGCTGTAATCCCGGGGACTGGGGCCAAATGTTATGGCACCGCCGCGCCATAACGGAGAACGAATAGTACCAACACGCGCACGACCGGTCCCTTTTTGACGCCAAGGCTTTTTGCCGCCTCCCCTCACTTCGCCACGACTTTTTGTGGCGTGAGTACCGCGACGCCGGTTAGCTAGATGAGCCACTACAGCTTCGTGCATTACATGCTCGTTGATAGGTGCACCGAAGACGCTGTCTTGAAGTTCTACATCTCCTACCTGCTCTCCCCGAACATTATATAGAGCCACTTTAGGCATCTCTTACTCCTCCTTCCCTGGATAGTTAAGCCTTAACCGAGTCTTTAACCATCATAATAGTTTTTTTAGCACCCGGCACAGAACCTTTTACCAAGAGTAAATTCTGTTCGTTATCAGTTTTAACTACTTCTAACTTTTGAACGGTGACTCTGTCACTGCCTCTTCTGCCAGGCAATGGTCGGCCTTTAAATACCCGGTTAGGACCTAACGAGCCCAATGCGCCCGAACCGCGATGGTAATGAGAACCGTGACTCATAGGGCCTCTGCTGAAGCCATGGGCTTTAATGCTGCCTGTAAATCCTTTACCCTTAGATATTCCCGTAACATCAACAAAGTCACCGGCCTTGAAGATATCTTCGATTTTAACTTCTTGACCCACTTGATAATCATCCGGATTATCAACGCGAATTTCCCGAAGGTATCTTAATGGTTTGACATCCGCTTTGTTAAAATGGCCCTTGATAGGTTTGGTCACGGCACCAGGTTTCTGGTTGGCAAATCCAATCTGAATTGCATTATAACCATCAGTCTCTACCGTTTTTTTCTGTACTACTACACAGGGACCGGCTTCGATAACCGTAACAGGAATAAAGCTGCCGTCCTCGGTAAATATCTGAGTCATTCCAACTTTCCTACCTAGAATTGCTCTGCTCATTTCTATTCCACCTCCTATGGCTGCAGGTTACAGCTTAATCTCGATGTCCACACCGGCGGGTAAGTCCAAACGCATGAGAGCATCGACAGTCTTCGGAGTGGGTTCGACAATATCAATCAAGCGCTTATGGGTCCGCATTTCAAACTGCTCACGAGAATCTTTGTTTACATGGGGTGAACGCAAGATAGTATAGATATTTTTCTCTGTAGGCAAAGGAATTGGACCGGACACCTCTGCGCCCGTACGCTTAGCTGTCTCCACGATTTTCTGGGAAGACTGATCCAATGCTTTATGATCAAACGCCTTAAGACGAATTCTAATTTTTTGCTTTGCCATTACTTTTTCCTCCTTCTCCGCCCGATTACCGGACCTTCTCAGTGAAAATTACCTGGAGTAATTCCAGCAACCTTCCACCTCATCGCAAAACACTTTTGCATGACAAGGGGCTAACAGCCAAACGGCCGTCAGCCTCACTTGGATTACTAATACTACTCTGAAATTGCGCTTACAACTCCGGCACCAACAGTGCGTCCGCCTTCGCGGATAGCGAAGCGCAGTCCCTCTTCAATAGCGATGGGGATAATTAAGTCTATTTCCATCTTGATGTTATCCCCGGGCATTACCATCTCTACACCTTCGGGTAGTTCTACGATGCCGGTCACGTCTGTGGTCCGGAAGTAAAACTGGGGACGGTAGCCCTTAAAGAATGGTGTATGGCGGCCACCCTCTTCTTTGGTTAATACATATATCTCTGCGGAAAACTTGGTGTGTGGCTTAATGGAACCGGGCTTGGCCAATACCTGACCACGCTCAATCTCTTTCCGGTCCACACCTCTCAGCAGGGTACCAATATTGTCTCCTGCTTCCGCCTGGTCCATCAGCTTGCGGAACATTTCTACGCCGGTTACTATAGTCTTTCTGGTCGCTTCTTGTAAACCAACGATTTCTATCTCGTCGCCTACTTTGACAATACCGCGCTCTACTCTGCCGGTTGCCACTGTGCCACGGCCGGTAATACTGAATACGTCCTCTACCGGCATCAGAAATGGCTTATCTGTATCCCGTACTGGCGTAGGTATATATTCGTCAACTGCTGCCATCAGATCGTGAATCTTACCACACCATTCGCAGTCTTTTTCACCGCAGCCGCATTCCAATGCCTTTAGTGCAGATCCGGATACTATGGGAATGTCGTCACCGGGGAACTCATATTCACTTAGAAGCTCTCTTACTTCCATTTCTACAAGTTCCATTAATTCTTCGTCATCTACCATGTCCGCTTTATTTAGGAATACTACGATATAAGGTACGCCTACCTGACGCGCCAACAAAATGTGCTCACGTGTCTGGGGCATCGGACCGTCTGCTGCGCTTACTACCAAAATAGCTCCGTCCATTTGAGCTGCTCCGGTGATCATGTTTTTCACATAGTCTGCGTGGCCGGGGCAGTCAACGTGTGCATAGTGCCGATTGTCAGTCTCATATTCTACGTGGGCTGTGGAAATGGTGATGCCACGCTCTTTCTCCTCTGGGGCGTTATCAATCTGGTCATATGCCGTAGCTACGGCACCGCCGCCCTTTGACAGGGTAAAAGTAATCGCTGCTGTCAGCGTAGTTTTGCCGTGGTCCACGTGACCAATTGTCCCTACGTTTACGTGCGGTTTTGTTCTCTCAAACTTTTGCTTAGCCATTGAGTATTCTCCTCCTCACAAATAGATACTTTTTAAAGTGTTCTTTTTTCAATAATTTTCTCAGCAATATTCTTGGGCACTTCATCATAATGGTCGAACTGCATTACGTAAGTACCTCTTCCCTGAGTCTTAGAACGCAGGTCAGTAGCATAACCGAACATTTCCGATAAAGGTACAAACGCACGAATTATCTGGGCACCCGCCCGCGGTTCCATGCCTTCCACCTTGCCCCGGCGGGAACTAACATCACCAATTATATCGCCCATGTATTCTTCCGGGACTGTTACCTCAACCTTCATCATTGGCTCTAGCAGCACTGGACTTGCCTTTCTCGTACCATCTTTAAAAGCCATTGATCCAGCAATCTTAAAGGCCATTTCCGAGGAGTCAACATCATGATAAGACCCATCATACAATGTAGCGCGGAAGTCAATAGCGGGATATCCGGCCATGACACCGTTTTCGGCTGCCTCGCGAATACCGGCCTCCACAGGCGCAATATATTCTTTCGGCACCGAACCGCCTACAATTTTATCGACGAATTCTATGCCGCTACCCGGTTCAAGTGGTTCAAGTTCTACCCGAACATGCCCATATTGACCACGTCCGCCACTCTGGCGAATAAATTTACCTTCGGCCTTCACAGCACCTCGGATAGTTTCTTTATAAGCCACCTGCGGCCGGCCGACATTAGCATCAACCCTAAATTCACGTAGCAAGCGGTCTATAATAATTTCTAAGTGAAGCTCCCCCATGCCCTGAATAATCGTCTGGCCAGTTTCATGGTCAGTATAGACACGGAAAGTGGGGTCTTCCTCCGCTAGTTTCTGTAGTGCAATGCCCATCTTTTCTTGGTCCGCCTTGGTTTTGGGCTCGATGGCTACATCAATGACAGGTTCAGGGAACTGCATGGATTCCAGCATAATAGGATGGTCGCTATCACATAATGTATCACCGGTAGAAGTATTCTTTAATCCTACTGCACCGGCAATGTCACCGGTGTAAACTTCCTCCACTTCTTCCCGATGGTTAGCGTGCATTAACAATATCCGCCCAATACGTTCTCTCTTGCCCGTAGCCGCATTATAAAGATAGGACCCAGACTTCAAGGTTCCCGAATAAACTCTAAAGAAGCATAACTTACCCACATATGGGTCGGTAGCAATCTTAAAAGCCAATGCGGAAAACGGCTCAGAATCGTCAGCAATCCGCTTTCCTTCCTCGTCAGTATCAGGAATAATACCCTGAATGGGAGGGACGTCGGTAGGTGCAGGCATATAGTCTACAACCCCATCCAGCAAAAGCTGAACCCCTTTATTCTTAAAAGAGGACCCACAAAAAACTGGAATTATATCTACCGCCAACGTGGCCTTTCTCACTGCCTCTTTAATTTCTCCGGCAGAAATTTCTTCCCCGTTTAGGTATTTCTCCATTAACGTTTCATCAGAATCCGCAACTGCTTCCAAAAGCTTTTCTCGATATTCCTGAGCTATCTCCTGCATGTCTTCGGGAATATCCGTTTCGTCACTGCGAGTACCTAGATCATCCACATATATAATTGCCCTATTGCGAATTAAATCCACAATACCCTGGAAATTCTCCTCCGAACCTATGGGCAGTTGCATAGCTACCGGGTTAGCGCCCAGACGATCTCGAATCATATTAGTCCCGCGGAAAAAATCCGCTCCGACTCTATCCATCTTGTTGATATATGCAATTCTTGGCACCCCATACTTATCCGCCTGACGCCATACTGTTTCAGACTGAGGTTCCACCCCGCCTACAGAGCAGAAAACAGCCACCGCCCCGTCCAACACACGCAAGGAACGTTCCACCTCTACAGTGAAGTCAACGTGCCCTGGTGTATCTATGATATTTATGCGGTGATCTCGCCAAAAACATGTAGTAGCAGCGGAGGTAATAGTAATGCCTCTTTCCTGCTCCTGAACCATCCAGTCCATCGTCGCAGCACCATCATGAACCTCACCTAACTTATGCACCTTACCAGTATAGAACAAGATGCGCTCGGTAGTTGTGGTCTTTCCTGCATCGATATGTGCCATAATTCCAATATTCCTAGTTTTTTCTAATGAGACTTGACGAGCCACTATTATCCCCCTTTCTGCAAGCAGCAACATCGGCTTCAAGCCGATATGTCACTACCAGCGATAATGCGCGAACGCCTTGTTGGCCTCCGCCATTTTATGCGTATCTTCTTTCTTCTTGACAGCGCCCCCTGTGTTATTAGCAGCATCCATCAATTCAGATGCCAACTTATCCTGCAGGTTTTTGCCACCCCGCTGACGTGAATAATTGGTTAACCAACGAATAGCCAAGGTTTCACGTCTTTCAGGACGCACTTCTACGGGAACCTGGTAGTTAGCACCACCAACGCGACGCGCTTTAACTTCCAATACAGGCATAATGTTTTTCATCGCTTGCTCGAATATCTCGTTAGCTTCTTTGCCTGTTCTGTCAGCAATAATATCCAACGCACCGTAGACTATCTTTTCTGAAATGCTCTTTTTACCATCCAGCATCATCTGATTAATTAACTTGGTAATTCTAATGCTGCCATAAATCGGATCCGGCAGAATCTCCTGCTTAGGTACAGATCCCCTTCGCGGCATACATTTCCCCCCTTTAATTACTTCTTAGGTCTTTTCGCTCCATATTTAGAACGTCCTTGCTTTCTATCCTCAACACCCGCGGTGTCTAAAGCACCACGCACGATGTGATACCTCACACCGGGAATGTCTTTCACCCTGCCGCCTCTAACCAGTACAACTGAGTGTTCTTGCAGGTTATGACCAATGCCAGGGATATATGCAGTAACCTCTATCCCGTTAGTTAGCCTGACCCGAGTAATTTTTCTCAAGGCAGAGTTGGGTTTCTTAGGAGTAGTTGTATACACTCTAGTGCAAACCCCCCGTTTTTGCGGGCTGTTTTTTAACGCCGGTGAGGTAGATTTCTTTTTAATCGACTTCCTGCCTTTTCTCACCAATTGGTTAATAGTTGGCATTTAACTCCACCTCCTTCCTGAAATATTTTAAATCAAGTGAAGAGCAAGCCATGTCTTAAACAACATTGGTCTGCCGCGTTCATACTTCCAACTCAGGAAGTATTCTCGCAGCAAACCAGATATTTAAGTAATGAAACAAATGCCCTGAGAAGCTACTTTAATATAGCCGCAGCAGCGGCCCCTACCTGAATACCACAAACTTCACCTAATTCTTTCATGCTGGGTACACGGTTTACAGGTACCTGATTTTGATGACAGAGATCCGTCAAAGAAGTCACCATCTGTTTATCCGCATCTTCAGCCACAAACACCACCTGCACCAAGCCCTTTTGAACCGCTTTTATTGTTTGTTTTGTCCCAATGGTTTTATTCCCGGCGGTGCGCAGCGTCTCTAAAGGCATAGCACTTCCCCCTTGCCGAACAACACACTAATACATATTATCATTTTAGCTAAGGCGTGTCAACAAGATTTGTTTCCTTAAAAAAATCCTTTGACAGCATATCCTCCCCGGCATTCGCGGGCAGCAATTCTACACTGCGATAACGGGACATGCCTGTGCCCGCCGGAATAAGTTTACCAATAATAACATTCTCTTTAAGCCCCAGCAGCGGGTCTAGCTTGCCTTTGATGGCCGCCTCAGTCAGTACCCGGGTAGTCTCCTGGAAAGATGCCGCGGATAGGAAAGAGTCTGTAGCCAGGGACGCCTTGGTAATTCCTAGCAGCACAGTCTTGGCTGATCCTGGTTCTCCCCCTTTACCCACAGCTTCTCGGTTCGCTTCTTCCAAATCAAACAGGTCAATGGTACCGCCTGGCAGCAATTCAGTATCGCCAGATTCTTCCACCTTAACCTTGCGAAGCATTTGCCTAATCATAACCTCTATATGTTTATCATTGATGTTAACGCCCTGCAAGCGATATACCCTTTGCACCTCTCGCAGGAGGTAATTTTGCACTTTGCGGACCCCTTTGACTTTCAAGAGGTCATGGGGGTTGACTGACCCTTCGGTTAACTCATCCCCAGCTTCAACAGAATCCCCGTCACGTACCTTAAGGCGCGAGCCGTAGGGTGCCTGCTGTGCAGATTTAACTTCGTCTCCATCCACGATGGATACTTCGCGACGCCCCTTAACCTCCTTGAAGCGCACAATTCCGTCCGCTTCGGCAATTAATGCCTGCCCCTTTGGTTTACGAGCTTCAAACAACTCTTCAACCCTTGGCAAACCTTGGGTAATGTCATCGCCGGCAACACCACCGGTATGGAATGTACGCATCGTTAGCTGCGTACCCGGTTCACCGATTGATTGCGCCGCAATAATACCTACCGATTCACCAATCTCAACTTTTTTACCGGTAGCCAGATTGCGACCGTAACATTTAGCGCAAACGCCATATCTTGTTTTGCATGTGAGAATAGACCGCACATCCACTTTTTTAATTCCAACCCGAACGATGTCGTCCGCCTGCTCTTCCATAATCTCTTCATTGGCACGCACAATTACTTCACCGGTTTCGGGGTGTATTATATCTTGGGCAGTAGTACGGCCAACTAATCGCTCATCAAGATTCTCAATGACTTCACTGCCATCGGTAATTTGCACCGCTTCTATACTTTGTTCAGTGCCGCAGTCTTCCTCGCGAACAATTACATCCTGAGCGACATCTACCAACCGTCGTGTTAAGTAACCTGAATCAGCCGTTCTTAATGCAGTATCCGCCAGACCTTTTCTGGCTCCGTGAGTGGAAATAAAGTACTCCAATACTGTTAATCCTTCCCGGAAGTTCGCCTTAATTGGCAGGTCGATAATTCGGCCGGAGGGGTCTGCCATCAAACCCCGCATACCAGCTAACTGTCGAATCTGCTGTACATTACCCCGGGCGCCTGATGTCGCCATCATGAAGATAGGGTTGAACTTATCCAATGTATCCATCAGCCGCTCTGTCACTGTTTCAGTGGCATTATTCCAAAGGTCAATCACCTTCTGATACCGTTCTTCGTCTGTAATAAGACCTCGCCGGTACTGGCGTTCTACGTCTTCAACCACTGCCTCTGTTTTAGCCAGAATTTCTTTTTTATGTGTAGGAACATCAATATCAGCAACGCCGATGGTGATGCCCGCCTTAGTAGAGTAGTGATAGCCAATCCGTTTAATCCCATCCAACAGTTTCGGGGTAGCAGCCAAGCCAAGGTGGCGGTAACAGTTTGCAACTATTTGACCCAATGCTTTTTTATCCGCATCCTGATTAAAATATCCCAGTTCTTTTGGAATAGGAACTTCAAAATTAAAAATCATTCGCCCTGGTGTGGTTTCTATCAGCTTACCATCGATACGGGCCTTGATTTTTGCATGTAAATCCACGGCACCTGTTTCGTATGCCATCTTTGCTTCTTCGAAGGTACCAAATATTGTTCCCTCACCCTTGGCCCCATCCTTGGTAATGGTAAGGTAATAGCTGCCCAGCACCATATCCTGGGTTGGCGTAGCCACCGGCTGCCCATCTTTGGGATTAAGGATGTTGCCGCTAGAAAGCATAAGCAGTCTCGCTTCAGATTGCGCTTCGGCTGAAAGAGGTACGTGAACCGCCATCTGGTCACCGTCAAAGTCGGCATTATAAGCAGTACATACCAAAGGATGTATTTGTAATGCCCGCCCTTCTACCAATACAGGTTCAAACGCCTGGATGCCCAAACGGTGAAGGGTAGGCGCACGGTTTAGCAGCACCGGGTGCTCTTTAATGACTTCTTCCAGAACATCCCATACTTCGTTTTTCAACCGCTCTACCAAACGCTTAGAACTTTTTATGTTATGGGCATATCCTTTATCAACCAAGCGCTTCATCACAAACGGTTTAAACAGTTCAAGAGCCATCTCTTTTGGTAAACCGCACTGATGCATTTCCATTTCCGGGCCCACAACAATTACAGAACGCCCTGAATAATCCACCCGTTTGCCCAAAAGGTTCTGGCGAAAACGCCCCTGCTTACCCTTAAGCATATCGCTGAGAGATTTTAAGGGCCTGTTGCCCGGACCAGTAACGGGTCTCCCTCTCCGCCCATTGTCAATCAATGCATCCACTGCCTCTTGCAGCATGCGTTTTTCATTACGAACAATAATATCTGGCGCGCCTAAGTCCAACAGCCGCTTTAAACGATTGTTTCTATTAATTACCCGTCGGTAAAGGTCATTGAGGTCGGAGGTGGCAAAACGGCCGCCGTCCAGCTGCACCATGGGACGAAGCTCCGGCGGAATAACAGGAATAACATCTAAAATCATCCAGTCAGGTCGATTGCCCGAATTTTTAAATGCTTCCGCAACTTCCAACCTTCTGATTGCCCTTACTCTGCGCTGTCCGCTGACTTCCTTAAGCTCTTGGCGTAACGCCGCGGTCAATTCCTCCAGATCGATCTTTTCCAGGAGCGCCTTAACAGATTCAGCACCCATGCCGGCTTTAAACTTATTACCATACTTGTCCCTATATTCTCGATATTCCGTTTCTGTCAAAAGTTGTTTCTGCATCAACGGCGTTTCTTCAGGGTCTACAACGACATAGGCGACAAAATATAACACCTTCTCCAAGGACCTAGGGGACATATCCAACAATAGCCCCATGCGACTAGGTATTCCTTTAAAATACCAAATATGAGAGACAGGCGCCGCCAATTCAATATGTCCCAGACGCTCGCGACGGACTTTAGAACGGGTTACCTCAACGCCGCAGCGGTCACAAATAATACCCTTGTAACGTACCCTCTTATATTTACCGCAGTGGCACTCCCAATCTTTAGTTGGGCCGAAGATTTTTTCACAAAAGAGACCTTCCCTTTCGGGTTTTAACGTCCGGTAGTTAATGGTTTCCGGTTTCTTTACTTCACCACTGGACCAAGCCCTAATTTGCTCCGGCGAAGCTAAACCAATCCGCATCCCATCAAAGTTGTTCACATCTAGCAAGGGCCTCGCTCCCTTCAAATTTGTTGATGATGTTCGATTTAATAATACAGACGAACCCACTCTCGCTACACTTGCCAAGGAATTTAGCTATCTTCCTCATCACCTTTGTCCGGGAGTTCGTCAAAATCGTCCTCATCAATGTCCGAATCGCCCTGGTCATCGTCTTCGTCCAGTTCGTCATCGCCTTCGTCCAGTTCCAAATCCGTATCGTCTTCCTCATCTTCTTTATCGCCTGCCACCGGGGTCAGTCCATCGTCAATCTCTTCATCTTCTTCACCCTTGACATCAATACCCAGTTCTTTAGCTGTCTCGCTAATATCTTCATCTTCTTCACGAATTTCTATTTCTTGTTCGCCCTCAGACAGTATTTTAACATCCAAACCCAGACTCTGAAGCTCTTTTATCAGCACCTTGAAAGATTCTGGCACCCCTGGTTCGGGAACATTTTCGCCCTTGACAATGGCCTCATATGTTTTAACCCGCCCTACCACGTCATCAGATTTCACAGTAAGGATTTCCTGAAGAGTATACGCTGCGCCATAGGCCTCCAAAGCCCAAACTTCCATTTCGCCGAAACGCTGACCACCGAACTGAGCTTTACCGCCCAGCGGCTGTTGAGTAACTAATGAATATGGACCAGTAGAACGCGCGTGAATCTTATCATCCACCAAGTGTGCCAGTTTCAACATATACATATATCCTACAGTAACTTCATTATCGAATTTTTCACCGCTGCGTCCATCAAATAGCCTGGTTTTTCCGTTTCGCTGCAAACCGGCCTCTTCCAACAGATCGAAAACATCTTCCTCGCTAGCCCCGTCAAACACCGGGGTAGCCATATGCATTCCCATCGCTGCAGCGGCCATGCCTAGATGACATTCCAGCACCTGCCCAACGTTCATCCTGGAAGGCACCCCTAGCGGGTTGAGTACTATTTCCAACGGTGTCCCATCTGGCATAAAAGGCATATCCTCTTCGGGAAGGATTCGGGAAATGACACCCTTGTTACCATGACGACCTGCCATTTTATCCCCCTCGGATATTTTCCGCTTCTGGGCGACATAGGCGCGCACCAGCTTATTTACGCCAGGCGCCAGTTCATCACCGTTTTCCCGGGAAAACACCTTGACATCCACAACTTTACCAGTTTCCCCATGGGGAACTCTCAAAGACGTATCCCTAACTTCCCGAGCTTTTTCACCGAAAATTGCTCGCAGCAACCTTTCCTCGGCGGTTAGTTCAGTCTCCCCTTTGGGAGTAACCTTACCGACCAAAATGTCACCGGGACGCACCTCGGCACCAACACGAATAATTCCACGGTCGTCTAAGTCCTTCAATACATCTTCGCCAACATTTGGGATGTCTCTTGTGATTTCTTCAGGGCCTAATTTAGTGTCCCGAGCATCCGCTTCATATTCTTCTATGTGAATTGATGTAAATACATCATCTTTAACTAATTTTTCGCTAATCAGAATAGCGTCCTCATAGTTATAACCTTCCCATGTCATAAAACCGATAAGAATATTTCGCCCCAAGGCCAATTCTCCTTGGTCGGTAGAAGCCCCATCCGCAATTACATCGCCCTTTTTCACACGGGCATTCTTCTTGACTATAGGCTTTTGATTAATACAAGTGCCCTGGTTAGACCGGGAAAATTTCTGGAGATTGTATGAATCAGTAGTACCTCCATCGGTACGAATAACTATTTTATCAGCGGTTACTTTTTCCGCAATACCATCATTCAGCGCCAATAAAACCACGCCAGAATCCCGGGCGGTTTTCCATTCCATACCTGTACCAACCAGCGGCGCGGCCGTTTTAAGCAGCGGCACTGCCTGCCGTTGCATGTTAGCCCCCATTAAAGCTCTGTTAGCATCGTCGTGCTCCAAAAATGGAATTAACGCCGTAGCCACACTGACCACCTGTTTAGGTGATACATCCATAAAATCCACTTTCTCAGCCGGTACCACAAGTATTTCACTACCGTGGCGTGCATTGACTTTACTGTGAATAAATTTACCGTCATCATCTAACGGCGCATTAGCCTGCGCCACTACATAGTTATCTTCTTCATCGGCCGTAAGATATTGGATCTCTTCAGTTACCGCGCCTAGTTCCTTATTCACTTTGCGATACGGAGTCTCAATAAAGCCAAACTCGTTAATCCTGGCATAGGTACTTAGTGATCCAATCAAGCCAATGTTAGGACCTTCCGGGGTTTCAATGGGACACATGCGCCCGTAATGGGAGTGGTGTACGTCACGAACCTCGAATCCAGCCCGTTCTCGGCTCAAACCACCGGGGCCTAATGCACTGAGACGCCGCTTATGTGTCAACTCAGCCAAAGGATTAGTCTGATCCATGAACTGCGATAGCTGACTACTGCCAAAGAATTCCTTGATAGCAGCCACAACCGGACGAATGTTTATCAGCACCTGAGGGGTAATAACATCTACATCCTGAATGGTCATCCGTTCACGGACCACTCTCTCCATGCGAGATAGCCCTATGCGAAATTGGTTTTGTAAAAGCTCACCCACGGAACGCAACCTACGGTTCCCCAAGTGGTCGATGTCATCACGGCGCGCTTTTCCATCCATCAATTTCAGGAAATAGCGAATAGCTGCTATTATGTCATTACGGGTAATATGTTTTTCGGAACCTTTTAACGCTTCCGGAGGAAGTTCATTCTTTAATTTTTTATTCATTTTATAGCGCCCGACATTACCAAGATCATACCTTTTGGCATCAAAGAAAAGTGTTTCTAATAATGAGCGGGCACTGTCTACGGTGGGCGGCTCGCCCGGACGCAAACGCTTGTATATTTCAATCAACGCTTCATCTTCACTGTCAGTGTTGTCTTTTTCCAATGTCAGTTGAATACGCTCATCTTGCTGAAACAGTTCCAAAACTTTACTATTACTGCCCCAGCCCAAAGCGCGCACCAGAACCGTAGCGGGAAGCTTTCTAGTGCGATCCACCCTGACATAAATATAGTTATTGACATCGCTTTCGAATTCCAACCAAGCACCGCGGTTGGGAATCATTGTAGCACCAAAAAGTTTTATGCCGCTAGAGTCAATACTTTCTTTGTAGTAAACTCCGGGGGATCGAACCAGCTGACTGACAATAACCCTTTCAGCACCATTTATAATGAACGTTCCCTTGTCAGTCATGAGCGGGAAATCACCCATAAAGACTTCCTGTTCCTTCACCTCACCGGTTTCCTTATTAATCAACCTTACTTTCACGCGTAACGGTGCGGCGTACGTGACATCCCGTTCTTTACACTCTTCCACCTCGTATTTTGGATTACCCAGGTTATAATCGATAAATTCCAACACAAGGTTTCCCGTAAAGTCTTGGATAGGTGAGATGTCACGAAACATCTCTTTTAGACCCTCATTTAAAAACCACTCATAAGAATTCCTTTGAATCTCGATCAGGTTGGGCATATCCAAAACTTCTTCAATCTTGGCAAAGGTCCACCGTTCCCTGCTCCCTACCTTTACAGGATAGGCCATTAACACATCACCCCCGTTTAAATATGTAGCAAAACAGCAGCACAATTAATAAATATACCCTGCTGCTATAAATACAGTAAAAGTGCTAAAAGCAAGGTTCTAATATCAAACCTCGCTTCTTCAAAATTATGGCAACAAAACTCCACTTGTATAGGCTTTCCTGAAAATACGTGAAATATTCCATTATACATGTAAATTTTACCTTAAGAGATAGTATTTTTTAAGACTAAACGCCATTTTAATATGGTAGCATAAGCGGGGGTCACTGTCAAGAACAAAAATTTAGCCGACCCATTAGGATCGGCTAAATTGCTAAATCTACTTCATTTCTACGGAAGCGCCAGCTTCTTCAAGCTTGGACTTAACTGCTTCTGCATCTTCTTTACTAGCCTTTTCTTTAACTGCCTTGGGCGCTTCGTCAACAAGTGCTTTAGCTTCTTTCAAGCCAAGACCGGTGATCTCGCGAACAACCTTGATAACGTTGATTTTCTTATCGCCAGGGCCCGTAAGAATTACATCAAATTCTGTTTGTTCTTCTTGAGCTGCCTCAGCAGCAGGGGCAGCAGCAACTGCAGCCACCGGGGCGGCAGCGCTTACACCAAACTCTTCTTCAAAAGCCTTAACTAATTCAGCAAGTTCCAATACGGTCATTTCTTTTACGGAATCTAGAATTTCTTGTACTTTAGACATTTTATTTCCTCCTCTTAATTTATAAGTATTGGGCGGCTCTATGCCGTTTGTTCTTTTTCTTTACGAACAGCTTCCAGTACATAGGCCAGATTACGAATAGACCCTTGTAATACATTGGCCAATCCTGCCATGGGTGCCTGCATCCCTCGTACAACCTGGGCCAGCAATTCCTCGCGCGAAGGCAGGTCTGCCAGCGCTTTAACTTCCTCAACACCAATGACCTTGCCCTCTAAAATACCTGCCTTGATCTCCAGTTGTTTATGATCCTTAGCGAATTTAGAGAGCACCTTAGCCGGAGATACAGCATCTTCCACGCCAAAAGCGATCGCTGTAGGTCCTTCAAGGTAAGGATTCAATCCCCCCAGGCCTAAATCTTGGGCAGCAATTGTAACTAAAGTATTTTTCAATACTTTATATTCTACATTGGCCTCCCTCAGCTTGGCACGGAGTTCTGTCATTTCAGCCACATTCAATCCCCGGTAATCCGTAAGCACTGCACCCCGGACTTTATCCAGCTTTGCCTTAATTTCCTCAACAACTTGAACTTTCTGCTGACGTTGCTTGTTCAAGCATTACACCCCCCCTCAATTTGAGGTCTAGTTCAATATCCTACTTTAGAAATCACGCCAAAATTAAAATAGCCCCCGAGACATACGAGGGCAATAAAGCATAAAGGATAAACTCCCTTATCATTTTATTAACCTCGGTAGGCGGAAAATCATTATACCTTTCGGTACCTACTGTCTGCGGTCCAATATACTGTTTTAGTAATTAGCGTACCTATACTAACATATTGTAGCAGCAATCGTCAATTACTTAGCAACAGCTTTTTGTGGACTAACTTTAACTCCCGGGCCCATGGTGGCAGACACTGTAATACTGCGTAAGTATTGACCCTTAGTCGCAGCTGGACGAGCCTTTGCCAACACATCCAAAAAGGCCTTAAAATTTTCTTGAAGCTTTGCCGCATCGAAAGAAGCTTTGCCAATAGGAACATGTATGATACCGGCCTTATCAACACGGTATTCAATTTTACCAGCTTTAACTTCTCCGACTGCTTTTTCGATATCAAAAGTCACTGTACCGGACTTAGGGTTAGGCATCATACCCCGGGGTCCTAAAATTCTTCCTAGTTTACCCGCAACACCCATCATATCTGGAGTAGCAATTGCTACATCAAAATCCATCCAACCGCCTTGAATTTTTTCCGCAAGTTCCTCCGCTCCAACATAATCCGCACCGGCAGCTTCTGCTTCCTTGGCTTTTTCACCTTTGGCAAAAACCAGAACCCTCTTAGTCTTGCCGGTACCGTGAGGTAATACAACAGTACCGCGAACCTGTTGGTCCGCATGCCGCGGGTCCACACCCAATCTTACCGCTACATCTACAGTCTCGTCAAACTTTGCATTCGCAGTCTCTTTTACCAATTGCACCGCTTCTGCAGGTTCGTAAAGTTTGTTACGGTCAACTTTCTTTATTGCCTCTTGATATTTTTTACCAATCTTTGGCATTAATAAACCTCCTTAGTGGTTAACGGAATAATCCTCCCACGCAAATATACTGCCGCCAAGCGGCGGCTCAAAGGTATTCTTTCTAATTAAATAACCTCAATACCCATGCTGCGAGCAGTGCCTTCAATCATCCGCATGGCGGATTCTACGTTAGCTGCGTTAAGGTCCTGCATTTTCAATTCAGCAATTTCTTTCACCTGGTCCCGGGTAACCTTAGCCACTTTAATGCGGTTAGGTTCACCAGAAGCGCGTTCAATACCAGCAGCTTTTTTCAGTAATATTGCCGCCGGTGGTGTCTTGGTAATGAAAGAAAAAGAACGATCTTCGTATACAGTAATCTCTACTGGTATAATCAAACCTGTATCCTTAGCGGTTCTTTCATTAAATTCCTTACAAAATCCCATAATGTTTACCCCGTGTTGCCCCAATGCAGGACCAACCGGCGGGGCAGGATTGGCTTTACCGGCAGGTACCTGCAGCTTAATTAGGCCGATAACTTTCTTAGCCATTTGCTCCACCTCCTTAAAATTTTGTGGTAACAGGGAATTACCCTCCCACTGGAAAACCTAAACCCGCGTTACCTGAGAGAACTCAAGCTCTACGGGAGTTTCCCGTCCAAACATAGACACCATTACTTTTAATTTTCCCTTATCGGGATAAACTTCTTCAACAGCACCAATGAAATTTTCAAAAGGACCGTTGATGACACGTACACTTTGACCAACCTCAAATTCGACTTTGGCCTTAGGAGATTCCATTCCCATATGACGCAGAATTGATTTTACTTCCGGTTCTCTTAAAGGAATGGGCTTTGCACCGGTACCCACAAAGCCAGTTACTCCGGGGGTATTTCGGACAACATACCAGGAATCATCCGTTAAAACCATTTCTACCAGCACATACCCAGGATAAACCTTACGCTTAGAAATAGTCTTTTTGCCGTCTTTCACCTGGACTTCATCTTCCATAGGTACCAAAACCCGAAAGATCTTGTCGCCCATGTTCATGGATTCCAGACGTTTCTCTAGATTAGCCTTCACCTTATTTTCATAGCCTGAATAAGTGTGAATAACATACCACTGCTTTTCCATAACACCCAAGGAACCCGTGATAGGCTCCTCACCCCCGTTCCTCACAATTTACAGAATGAAATCCAACAAGAAACTTAATATGGAGTCAGCCACCCAAATTAATGCTGCTACCATCAATGTCGCCGCAAGCACTACCCCTGTATAGGTAACAAGCTGCTTACGATTGGGCCAGTGCACTTTTTTCAGCTCGGACCAAACTCCGCGGAAAAACTTGCCTGTCTTCTCTACAAATGACTTGTTTTCCTTAGTCTTATTAGCCACAGCTTTAGCAGCCATTCTACTCACTTCCTTAAATAAAAGGTTTAACCAAAATAAACAGTTACTTTGTTTCCTTGTGTATCGTATGAGTCTTGCAATAAGGGCAATACTTCTTTAACTCTTTGCGGTCCGGATTCGTGCGCTTGTTTTTCGAAGTTATATAATTCCGCTGCTTGCAATCAGTACAAGCTAAGATTATGCTCACCCGCACTTGTTACACCCCCTGTATATTTAAACGCTCTTGATGAATGCCCGCCCGAATTACGCAAGCACAACCTTCAACACTATTACTTCACGGCACATTAATTTCACCGGGCATTCTGCCTACAAATTCAGTACCCTAATAATTTATCACATTTACCGTTTTAGTGTCAACTTTTAAAAATTGTCCGAAATTTTTTGTACTCTTTAATAGCTTTCTCATTTGTAGGTGCTTTTAAACCCCTTACGCATTCTATTGATTACTTGATCAGGCATGAACAAAAGCATTTCATGCCTTTCGGCACTTAAAGGTAATGCTTTTGCACCCAAGGGCATTAAGATCGACTAGGCAACAAGTTGCCAAGTCTCTCTATATTCTTACCCAGGGAACCCCTGGGTGCTACGCACCCGGCCGCCTCACCGACTCGGCGGCGCTCGTACCTTGGCGTCACTTATCCGTGACGCCACTCGCCCTAGGTCGCTTCGCTGTTGCAAAACTCTTAGCAACTTGTTGCTGTAGAGTTTTGGCATGCCCCTTGCGGGTAGACCCTCCTGCATTTAACATAAGGGGGCAAGCCCCCTTAACAACCCCCATGCATAGGAAATTATCCACAACCCATAATTTCCTATGCATTAAAAAAGCAGGACCTGCTTAGTCCCGCTTTTTTCAGTAATACTACTCTGAAATTGCGCTTACAACTCCGGCACCAACAGTGCGTCCGCCTTCGCGGATAGCGAAGCGCAGTCCCTCTTCAATAGCGATGGGGATAATTAAGTCTATTTCCATCTTGATGTTATCCCCGGGCATTACCATCTCTACACCTTCGGGTAGTTCTACGATGCCGGTCACGTCTGTGGTCCGGAAGTAAAACTGGGGACGGTAGCCCTTAAAGAATGGTGTATGGCGGCCACCCTCTTCTTTGGTTAATACATATATCTCTGCGGAAAACTTGGTGTGTGGCTTAATGGAACCGGGCTTGGCCAATACCTGACCACGCTCAATCTCTTTCCGGTCCACACCTCTCAGCAGGGTACCAATATTGTCTCCTGCTTCCGCCTGGTCCATCAGCTTGCGGAACATTTCTACGCCGGTTACTATAGTCTTTCTGGTCGCTTCTTGTAAACCAACGATTTCTATCTCGTCGCCTACTTTGACAATACCGCGCTCTACTCTGCCGGTTGCCACTGTGCCACGGCCGGTAATACTGAATACGTCCTCTACCGGCATCAGAAATGGCTTATCTGTATCCCGTACTGGCGTAGGTATATATTCGTCAACTGCTGCCATCAGATCGTGAATCTTACCACACCATTCGCAGTCTTTTTCACCGCAGCCGCATTCCAATGCCTTTAGTGCAGATCCGGATACTATGGGAATGTCGTCACCGGGGAACTCATATTCACTTAGAAGCTCTCTTACTTCCATTTCTACAAGTTCCATTAATTCTTCGTCATCTACCATGTCCGCTTTATTTAGGAATACTACGATATAAGGTACGCCTACCTGACGCGCCAACAAAATGTGCTCACGTGTCTGGGGCATCGGACCGTCTGCTGCGCTTACTACCAAAATAGCTCCGTCCATTTGAGCTGCTCCGGTGATCATGTTTTTCACATAGTCTGCGTGGCCGGGGCAGTCAACGTGTGCATAGTGCCGATTGTCAGTCTCATATTCTACGTGGGCTGTGGAAATGGTGATGCCACGCTCTTTCTCCTCTGGGGCGTTATCAATCTGGTCATATGCCGTAGCTACGGCACCGCCGCCCTTTGACAGGGTAAAAGTAATCGCTGCTGTCAGCGTAGTTTTGCCGTGGTCCACGTGACCAATTGTCCCTACGTTTACGTGCGGTTTTGTTCTCTCAAACTTTTGCTTAGCCATAAAAATTCCCTCCTAATATGTAACTTCCTTCGAGGAGCAACAGCGCCCCCGTATACCCTATAGTTTTTTTCTATAAAAAGCCACCTATTCCTGCTAATAATATTTGGAAAATTTAAGTTTGTACATTCAGTTTTATTTTATATTATTTTATATTTACTGTCAAATAATACCTAACCGGCAAAGGACGTTTTTCAGGTGCTTTGACTATCGTCTCAAGCTATCAATAGCTTCTATTCTCCCCCCAACTGCCGGGTGGCTGTAGGAGAACCATTCTACAAAACCTGGCGGGTCAATATCTGCCATATCTTTTGCTGCTAAGTGCCTCAGCAGGGAGATTGAACCACTTGGGTTGGCGGTCAAACCAACCGCCATAGTGTCTGCCTCTGTTTCCATTCCCCGCGATAGTGCATTTTGAAAAGGATTTGCTAGAAATGAAACCAGCACTATAAACAACATTATTGCCGCTAATACCTCAGGTCCGAAGAATCTTTGAATGGTTAGTCCGGTTATGCCTAACCATAGATACAAAATAAACCACAATAAAAGAGTGCCCGCAAATGCGTAAAAAAGTCCCCGGCTGATGTGGCCAAGTTTCCAATGCGCCATTTCATGGGCAACTACCGCCTCTACCTCCTCCGGAGTATAGTCATTCAACAAATTATCATATAAGACAATCCTTTTAGTTTGACCCACTCCGGTGAAATATGCATTGGCCTTGGTGGTACGCTTACTTGCATCCATTATTAATACTTGGTTTATATCTACTCCGGCTCGTTCTGATATCTGTTCTACCATTGATAATACTTTAGCATCGGTGACCGGTCTGAATTGATTAAATATAGGCGCTATCAACACCGGCCATAAAAATGCCTGCACTAACATCCAAGCACCCATTAAGATGCTGATTATCAACCACCAATGACTAGGACTGCGCTGCATTACAGCAATCAAAACCGCAACCCCCGCTGTCGTAAGCACCAGCTCCAACCCGCTGCTAATCAAGTAGTCTTGCCACCAACTGCCCAGTGCCTGAGTAGAAAAACCCCATTGGTGTTGTAAGTAATACCCGCTATACATCTGAAACGGAAGAACTGCCGCTTTTAATAACAGCCACAACACTAAAAAAAATATTATCGCCGCAGCCAGACGACGCCCACCCGCCGCGTTCATCGCCCATCCAGCCAATTCAGACCCCTTGCCGCTAAATAATAACCACGATAATACGACCACCTGCACCGTAAAGGAAAGCACAAAGACCAACTGTCCGCTTTTCTGATACCGCCGCCCATTCATCACCTGCTCCAAAGAAAAATACTTAAATACGCTTGGTTCCACCTTGCCCGGAAATAAGGTGAAATACAGGTAAAGTACCATTGTTGCCCCACTGACCGCAATTAATGCTAACAATATCCCTTTTCCTTTCATATTTAATATCTCCCCCACCAATTCTAAAGTTTCCTAATTAATATACTATAATACCGGCAATTTAGAAGTATGCTCTTAGTTTCCGAGAATGAAAAGCTGCTAAAGACCGATCCAGCGTCACGTCATTCAACCCCATGAAGCTGATTTGCAGCTTAAAACGAAAAAATTCCAAACCCCGCAAGGCCTGGAATACTAATGTTTTTTCTGGAGCCCATATCCGGGGTTGAACCGGAGACCTCCGCCTTACCAAGGCGACGCTCTACCTCCTGAGCTATATGGGCCTAAAAAAATGGTTGCGGGGATAGGATTCGAACCTATGACCTCCGGGTTATGAGCCCGACGAGCTGCCAACTGCTCCACCCCGCATTAGGATAAGTGAGAGGTGGAATCTGTCCACCTCTCGGTATCATTCAATTTTGGTGGAGAGGACTGGATTCGAACCAGTGAAGGCTGAGCCAGCAGATTTACAGTCTGCCCCCTTTGGCCAACTCGGGAACCTCTCCATGTGTATTAAAGTGTGGAGCCGACGATGGGACTCGAACCCGCAACCTGCTGATTACAAGTCAGCTGCTCTACCAATTGAGCTACGTCGGCTCGACGGCGACAAGGAGTATTATAGCATTTTAAAAATAGGCCGTCAACATATTACTGCTGAAAAATTATGGTAGTTTAAAAAAACATCCCGAACAGGCCCTTATTAATTGCTATCTCGCTTTTCCAGATATCTTTCTAACTTGCGTTTAACCCGTTGCAAGGCATTATCAATGGACTTGACATGTCTTTTTAATTCCATGGCAATTTCCTGATAAGACTTGCCTTCCAAATATGCCATAAGAACTTTCCATTCCAATGAACTTAAAATTTCTCCCATCTTTTCTTCGATGTCATCAAACTCTTCACGGCTGACTATCAATTCTTCAGGATCCGTAATTTTAGAGCCCGAAATCACATCCAGCAAGGTGCGGTCAGAATCTTCATCATAGATGGGTTTATTTAGGGATACATAGGAATTAAGCGGAATATGCTTTTGGCGTGTAGCTGTTTTGATGGCAGTAATAATCTGCCGGGTAATACAAAGTTCAGCAAAAGCTCTGAAGGAAGATAACTTATCACAGCGGAAATCACGTATAGCTTTATATAAGCCAATCATGCCTTCCTGGATAATGTCTTCCCGGTCCGCGCCGATAAGAAAGTAAGACCTTGCCTTTGCGCGGACAAAATTCTTGTACTTATTGATTAGGTATTCTTGAGCTACATCATCCCCGTCCTTAGCTAAGGTTACAATGTCTTCGTCAACCATTACTTCATAAGTTTGGTACGTTTCTTTCGGGGCGTTAATGCTCATGACATCGCCTCCATTTTTTAATTTTCAGAAGGCATATAAAATGCCTTTTTAATCAAATGGAGCATAACAAAAATGCTAGGTTGTCCAGCACATAAGTAATTATACATAAAATATCCCTCTAAATCAAGCTAAGTTTACAGGCTGCGCCAAATCTGGAATATCCTCATCCCTATTTGCCTCGCCGCCATTTTTCCAGTGTTTTCCTCACATTTTCAGCTAATCTCAAGTCCAACGCAGCTTTATCGTTTTTTTTATTAATGAAATACTTTTGGCTGTTCTGTTTTGCATGAGTTACTTTCCGCAGTAAGTCACGAGCAGATAACCGCATTGCCCCACGCTGCATAACCAGCCTTTGTTCCGCCCAATCCGATGTTGCCACCGCAATAGCCATTTCCCCGGGTAATTGATCAACCAGTTTTTCAATAATCATATCAGCAGTTTCCCCTTCACCACTGAAAATAACTTGGATTCCCGCCAGTGTTTCCCCGCGTTGGATACCACCCTTTACCAAGTGCGCGTCAAAAACCACCACAATTTCTATACCGGTAAATCCCCGATAGTCACTGAGTATTTGCAGCAATTTGTCCCTGGCGTGGGCATAACTGGTATTCTTGAGCGCAATTAATTCCGGCCAGGCGCTGATAACATTGTAGCCATCTACGATTAAAATGTCTTCCATTACATCACCTATCCGTCCAATCGCTGGCGTAATGCCTCAAAAATTACCACTGCAGCCGCGCTGGCAGCGTTTAAAGAATTTAACTTACCCATCAGTGGGATACTCACCAAAAAATCACACTTTTCCTTAACCAAACGACTGAGTCCCTTACCTTCGCTGCCTATTGCCAGCACCAACGGCATGCGCATGTCTGTCTGATAGATACTCTGTGCCGCACCCGCTTGTGCACCCATCACCCAGAATCCTTGGTCTTTAAGCTGGTCTATAGTACGGGCTAAATTGGTTACAGCAACCACCGGAACGTGCTCAACAGCACCAGCAGCTACCTTTAATACCGCGGGTGTCATGCCCACGGCACGGCGATTGGGAATAATTAACGCCTTAACTCCCGCGGCCTCTGCCGTACGTAAAATCGCGCCAAAATTTTGTGGATCCTGCAGGTGGTCCAATAACAAAAAAATGGGGTCTTCCTCAGCATTAATTGACCCCATTACCTCCTCAATAGCTGCATATGCTACGGGTTTGGCAAAAGCAATGATACCTTGATGACCCCCGGTAACCGCTAATTGCTGAATTTCCTTTTTATCCAGCCATTTAACGGGAATACTCGCCCGGGCGCACAATTCAGCTATTTCTGATATGACCTGCCCTTTACTCCCTTTAGCAATGCAAAGCTTTTCCATTTCCCGGTTGGCCTTTAATGCTTCTACCACCGGATTGCGTCCTTCGATTTGATCCAAGATACATCCCACCTAACCTCGTGTAACTACATTTTTTATCCTGCCGCAGGACATAGCACCTTCATAGCAAACTCCCTGAGAGACACATGCGGCCCCTGCCTTTTGAAAAATTACCGGGGCAACCTGACGGACTTGACTCAACATTTCGTCTGCCAATTGCCGTATTTCCCACTGCGCTCTGCGGCAACAGCGGTGTTGAAAGAAATTAAGCAGACTGCGCGCATTAAAAGTGGCTACAAATTTAGTTTCACAAGCAGACGGCAGAATATACCTCGCGTCTTCTTTTGCAACAATTTTCGCTAACTCCGCATAAGCATCAGCAATAACACTCATTTGTTCACGATATAATACCAGCGCCTGTTCATTTTCTTTAATCGCAGGGGGAACTATGTATTGAAAATCTTGCTCACTAACATAGCGTTGGGACTTCTGAGAATATGAGGCAATACGATGTCTGACCATTTGATGACTGAGTACCCTGCTTACACCTTCGATGGCAAAAGTAAATGAAATGTGCTCCAGAGGGGATAAATGGCCCATGGATATCAATTTGCTCAAAAACTCCTGGGTTCGCCCATCATCCATATCTTCTAATAATTTATCAGCCCCTATTGGAGAGTAGCATAATCTAGCTGCAGCAGCTACCTTCTTTTCGGGTTGGTCGGTGTAGCTTAATAGCGATACTTTCATATTCTAGCCCCCATTCTTCCTGTTTGTATCCAGCTCTTCTAAAAATGATAACAACTCCTCCACCCGCTTCTCCTCGCCGCAAAGATGAAGAAAACCAATCAGACACTCTAAACCCGTACTGTGGCGGTATGTGGCAACATCGGTATACTTGGGAACACTACCTGTTTTCACATTTCTGCCTCTTCGGGCAACGGCTCTCTCATCCGGCGTAAGACGGTCTACTAAAAAATGAAACAGTTCTGCCTGGGCAGATGCATTTACCAGACCCACTACTCGTTTGTGCAGGGCATTTATACGTGCAGGTTTTTGCAGAACTATTTTACGCCGGACATATATTTCATAAACGGCATCGCCTATATATGCCAGCGCTGCCGGCGACATCTGGGAAACTTCCTGACGAGAAAGGGGTGTCCATCCCATGTTTAAGCCCACTTCCAGCGGCATCCTTGGGGAGTATCTTCCAGATTGATACCCTTGTCAGCCAGTTGGTCACGAATAAGATCCGCAGCAGCCCAGTCTTTCTTTGCCCGAGCCTGTTGCCGCACTTCTATCAGCAGCTCAATTAAGTCCTGCACCATTCCCTCATCGCCAACCGCCTTTTCATTCGCATCAAAAATGCCCAATACATCAACGCCAAAGTCATTATATAATTTATCACAAGCCGAAAGAACCGAAGACTGCTGCGCCGTCAAGCTGCCTCCCTCCTTAATTAACCCATCCCTATACTTGTTGATGTCTTTGCTTATCTCAAAGAGCACCGCTATTGCCAAAGCGGTGTTAAAGTCGTCATCCATGGCCTCTGTAAACTTGCCCCGGGCCTGTTCAACTAATTTATACATTGCCAGCTCATTACCAGATAGTGCTTCTATTTCCCGCGGGTCAACATCTTTCCCGTCAGCCAATAATTCCCGGACACCATCCCGAGCGGTTTTCAACCTCTCCAGCCCCCGGGCACTCATTTCTAATTTCTCATCATCAAAATCCAATGGGCTCCGGTAATGGGTGGAAAGTAGATAGAAGCGTACTACATCGGAACAAAACTTGTCTAATATTTCCCGTACCAAAAAGAAATTTCCGAGAGACTTGGACATCTTTTCTTGGTTTACCGTAATAAATCCATTATGCAGCCAGTGCTTAACAAATGGCTGCTGATTGGAATACGCCTCCGCCTGGGCGATTTCATTTTCATGATGCGGGAAAATTAAATCGAAGCCGCCGCCATGAATGTCGAAACCATTAAATAAATATTTTAAAGACATGGCTGAACACTCTATATGCCATCCGGGCCTGCCCAAGCCCCAGGGGCTTTCCCAAGCGGGCTCAGTAGGTTTAGCCGCTTTCCACAGGGCAAAATCCAGCGGGTCTTTCTTACTGGTATCTACTTCCACCCGGGCTCCAGACCTAAGGTCATCGAGATCCCGTCGGGAAAGCTTCCCATAACTCGGGAAACTTCTTACATCAAAGTAGACACTGCCGTCTAGTTCGTAGGCATGTCCATTGTCAATAATGGTGCTTACCATCTCAATTATTTCATCCATATGCTCCGTGACCCTAGGATGATAGTTTGCCCGCCGTACCCCCAGAGCATCTGCATCTTTAAAGTATTCATCAATATATTTTAGTGCCAATTGAGCCGGAGTCTCGCCTTCCTCCTTGGCCCGATTGATGATTTTGTCATCGACATCGGTAAAGTTTTGTACATAAACTACCTGGTAGCCACGGTACTCCAAATAACGTCGGATCACATCGAAAACCACTATCGGCCGAGCGTTGCCTAAGTGAATATAATTGTAAGTGGTGGGCCCGCAGACATACATATGTACCTTTCCCGGCTCACGCGTAGTTAAGTCTTCCTTCGTCCGAGTTAACGTGTTGTAGAGTTTAACCATCATTTTTCCCCTCCATTTCTTCTATTCTCGCTTCTAACCTTTCAATCTTTCTCTGCAGGCAGAGAATCATCTCACCCATCGGGTCGGGCAGTTGCCCGTGCTGCAGGTCAACGACGCTGATATCTATATCTGCGATACTTCTACCGTTTCTAACCACAATTTTACCCGGAACCCCTACTACCGTACAATTGTCAGGGACGTCCCGAAGCACAACCGAACCTGCCCCAATTTTAACATTAGTGCCAATTATTATTGAACCAAGGACCTTTGCCCCGGTACTAACTACTACATTATCACCTAGGGTGGGATGCCTTTTGCCTTTCTCCTTACCCGTTCCACCCAGGGTAACACCCTGGTATAATGTTACGTTGTCTCCGAGCTCGGCGGTTTCCCCAATTACTACTCCCATACCATGATCAATAAACAACCCCTCGCCGATATGGGCTCCGGGGTGAATCTCTATCCCGGTTAGCCATCGGTTAAATTGGGAGGTAAACCGCGCCAAAAAATAGCGCTTACGAATAAACAGCCAATGGGCCACACGGTGCATCAGCACAGCATGGAAGCCCGGATAAGTAGCAATTATCTCCCAAACACTACGTGCCGCAGGATCACGCTCAAATACTACCTGAATATCTTTTTTTACCCTGGTAAACATTATCTGGCCTCCAAACATATCAGTACCGTAAATAAGAAAAGTGATTTCATCGCCTTCGTTGGTCTGAAGGCAATCTCTTATCCGCAACCCATAAATTTCCCATACATTAAAATAGCCCCTCAGACTCTTTCAGAGACGAGGGGCCGCGGTTCCACTCTGTTTAAACCGAATTTTGGTTTCACTTTTACATGATGTGGTAACGGCACAACCGGCACCGCCTACACAAGATAGCTATCCCTTCGGCAGATGCTGCTCAGGAATGCACTTCGGTGCAGCAGTTCTTGGACCGCTTTCAGCCGGTGACGGGTCCTCTCTTGAAAGCTTACTGCATCTACTCTTTCCTTCATAGCATTTAGTCAATTGTAATTTGTCATTATTATAACCTTGCTTTTTATTTATTGTCAACAAAAGCTATTGCTGGTTAGCCCTGGCCAGGCTGCTATTAACACGATTGGTACAAGTAGAAACCCCCAGTACAGGAATTAAGTCGTGCAGTTCCGGGCCGCGAGTTTTTCCAGTTAAAGCCACCCTCAATGGCATAAAAACCTGCTTGCCGCCGAGCTTAAGCTCCTTAGTGATGCTTTTAAGCATTTTCTTAACCACAGCCGGCTCCAGCTCTTCCAACTGAGCTAACTTTTGCTTAAAGCTTTCCATTACCCCGGGTACCTGCTCGTCCCTTAAGACGGCTAAAGTATCCTTGTCGGCAAAAGTTACTTCTTCCCCCAGCAGCAGCGGAAAGTGTTCTGATGCTTCAGCCACTTTAACCAGGTATGGCTGTATTACCCTAACCTGGGAAAGAAATACATCCCAATCTATCTCCTGTTCGTCATCGGGTACCAGCCCCGCCTCCTGCAAAAATGGCAGCGCCATTCGGGCAATCCTTTCAGTGTCTGTCTGACGAATATATACCCCGTTCAGCCAATTAAGTTTTTCGATGTCAAATACGGCCGGATTTTTGGCCACCCTGTCCAAAGAAAACTCTTGAACCAGCTCTTCAAGGGTGAACTTCTCTTCTTCCCCTTCCGGTGACCAGCCCAATAATGCCAAAAAGTTGACCAACGCTTCAGGCAGATAACCCTGTTTTTTATACTGAACCACGGAAGTAGCTCCATGACGCTTACTCATCTTAGCCCGATCCTTGCCCAAAATAAGGGAAATATGTGCGAATTTAGGTGCCTCTATGCCCAGTGCCTGATAAAGTAATACCTGCCTAGGAGTGTTGGAAAGGTGTTCCTCACCTCTGACAACGTGGGATATATTCATTAACGCATCATCCATTACCACGGCGAAATTATAAGTGGGTATCCCGTCAGATTTAACAATAATGTAATCACCCACACCATCACTATCAAAAACTACCCTGCCGCGCACCAGGTCATTAATAACTATCTGCTGCCCTTCAGGTACCCGGAAACGAATGACCGGTTTTCTACCCTGATTAAGAAATTCTTTTTCCTGTTCTTCGGTAAGACTGCGGCATCGTCCTAAATACCGGGGCAGTTCACCCTTTTCCATTAACTCCTGCCTATCCGCTTCTAATTCCTCCGTACTACAATAGCAGCGATAAGCATGTCCCGCTTCCAAAAGCTTATCCGTGTAATTTTTGTATGTATCTAACCGCTCCATTTGACGGTAAGGCCCATGCTCCCCACCGACCTGGATGCCTTCATCCCATTCCAACCCCAGCCATTTAAGCGAAGCCAGGATGTTTTCTTCCCATTCCAAAGCCGAGCGTTCTCGGTCTGTATCTTCAACTCTAACAATAAACTTTCCACCGTTTTTTTTAGCCAGCAAGTAATTAAATAAAGCCGACCGAGCTCCCCCAATATGTAAAGGTCCCGTAGGACTGGGCGCAAATCTTACTCTGATCATTACCAATACCTCCCTAGATATGTTTCACTAGCAATTATACCTTCAGCATTTTGCTTACGCAAACGCAAACAACCTTTACAAGACCAAGGTTGACCCAGGTATTTAAAGTACCATAGCAATAGCCTGAGCGGCTATGCCTTTACCTTCACCGGTATACCCCAGCCCTTCCGTAGTGGTGGCTTTAATGTTTATCTGGTCCTCTTTTAAAGCTGTCACATTGGCGAGCCGCGTAACCATTCGGGGGATGTAGGGACTCATTTTCGGCCTTTCCGCAATGATAATCCCGTCAATGTTACCTATTTCATAACCCTGTTCCCTAATCTTCCCTACCACTTCCGCCAACAGTTTTAGGCTAGAAATTCCCTGATACGACGGGTCGCTGTCTGGGAAATGTTTACCAATATCCCCTAGACCCACAGTGCCCAACAATGCATCCATAATTGCATGGGTTAAAACATCCGCATCAGAATGCCCCAACAGACCTAAGTGATAATCTATTAACTCACCGCCGACAATTAATTTCCTCTCCGGCACCAACCGGTGAACATCGTAACCAATTCCTACTCGCATGCGCTTTCCTCCATCATTACGGCTGCTATTTTAAGATCTGCGGGTGTGGTGACCTTAATGTTGCGGTAATCCCCCTCCACCACTCGAACATCACCTTGACACAGCTCCACCAGCATCGCATCATCATAAACTACGTCTGGCAAAGCTTTGTCATACGCTTCCTTTAATACTGAATAGCGAAAGGCCTGAGGTGTCTGGGCAGCCCAGAGGCAGCTTCGCTCAAGCGTCTGCCTCACATGCCCCTCGTCTCCTACTTCCTTAATGCAGTCCTTAACGTGCACTGCTGCTATGGCAGCACCGCATTCCAACGCCTTTTCCAAAACACGCTGAAGTAGAGACAATGTTAAAAGTGGCCGCGCTCCATCATGCACGACCACTAAATCAGTATCTTCACTACACTGCGCCAATCCTTTGGCAACAGAATGGACCCGTTCATCACCACCGGCTACCAGGGCTTTGATTTTCTTAAAAGCATGTTTGTCTAAAACCGCCGAGCGGCAAAGCTCTATTTCCTTATCTCTTACTACAACTATTATATCGTTAATCAGCGGGCTTCTCTCAAATTTTTCCAGCGTGTGAGCCAGGACCGGCTTGCCCTTCAATGAAATAAACTGCTTATTTACATTGCTTTTCATTCTGTTTCCCTGCCCCGCAGCAGGGATTATCGCAGTTATGTGAGGCATTGATATTCCCCTCGCTCTATTTGCTGGTTATTTGCTTTGTCTTGGCTTTTAGGCTTTGCAAAAATCATTCTTCCGGCCGCAGTTTGCAGCACGCTGGTTACCAAAACATTGATCGTTCGACCGATAAATCTTCTGCCATTTTCCACTACTATCATGGTGCCATCATCTAGATAACCAATCCCTTGTCCTGCTTCCTTACCATCCTTAATTACCTGCACGGACATCTCTTCGCCAGGCAGCACTACCGGCTTTACCGCATTTGCAAGCTCATTAATATTCAGCACCTTTACCTCTTGCAATTCAGCCACTTTATTTAAATTAAAGTCATTAGTAAGGATGTCCCCGTTAAGCTTCTGGGCTAATCGTACCAACTTGCTATCCACCTCTGATATATCGTCAAAATCCTCTTCATGAATTTTAACCAGTACATCAAATTCCTTACGCATTTTGTTTAAAATGTCTAATCCTCGACGACCGCGATTTCTTTTTAACAAATCGGAAGAATCGGCAATATGTCGAAGTTCTTCCAGGACAAATCCGGGAATAATTAATACCCCTTCAACAAACCCGGTTTTGCATATGTCTGCAATCCGTCCGTCAATAATGACGCTGGTATCTAAAATCTTCACCCTCGTTTTAGTGCCGCCAGTCTTTCCCGAATGCTTTTCTTTACCTGAGCGGGAAGGAAAAATAGCAGTAATATTTAACAATTCTTCCTTCTTTTTAACTCCAACACTCATGCCCAGATAACCAAAAATCAAACTTGCAAATAAGGGCAGCCAATTCCCTATCAAAGGAATTGTTTCTAAGGATGAACCTAACAACCACGCAATAATAAGACCAAAAATAAGTCCAACAGCCCCGCCAACAATATCCTGGATTGGCGTTTTGTAAAGTTTAACTTCCAACCAACCGGTAAACTGCACCACAAAACTGATTATGTATGGAGCGATGTAAAATCCAATTAATGCAGAAATAATGGCGCTTAGACCGATGATGGCCCATTTAACTTCTAAGGGACCGGTATACCACAAAAGAACCAGCGCATTGCTTAGGGAAAACCCTCCCCAACCTGCTAATACAGCAATTAATAATCTAACAAATTTTTTAACCATCTTCTCACCTCCTTGTATATTTTTACTTATTGACAGTCACATTATACGGCCTTCTGGAAATTAATTCAAGTAAGACAATATAACAAAAAACTTTGATTAAAAATTTAAGCAAGATTTTGTTGATGTCCGAAAATCATGCTTTGAAGACTTCAAAGCATGATTTCCTTGACATTAAAAAAAGACCAGGAACCGAAGTTCCCGATTAAGCGAATACGCCCTCCAGCATGTTTTCCACCTGTTCCTCTTCCTGTCCTTGAGCCAAGACAAGTTCACTAACCAAAATCTGCTTAGCATTTTCGAGCATTTTTCTCTCACCGGTAGAAAGCCCTTTTTCCTGGTCGCGCAACACCAAGTTTCTAACAACTTCCGCAACCTCAAAAATATTTCCGCTCTTAATCTTTTCCATATTGGCACGATAGCGATGATTCCAATTAGCGCTCATTGTACTCTTTTTATCTCTTAGAATACCAAACACTCTCTGAATACCCGCCTCGTCAATTACTTGCCGTATACCCACTTCCCCGACACTATCCATAGGTATCATTACCTTCATATCACCAATGGGCATCCGCATAACATAGTACCTACGCTTCTCGCCTAGAACCTCTTTTTCCTCGATGGACTCAATAATACCTGCTCCATGCATAGGGTAAACAACTTTATCTCCTACTTTAAACATCTACCTGTTCTACCCCCTAGTCACACTTGATGACATTATTATACCAAACCGAAGTATCATGTGTCAAAAATTATTACATTATATCACAGTGTTTTTGGCAATGTCAATTACTTTTGCTGTGTTGCGCATTAATATTACCCCCAAATTTGCCGACTTTTAATTCTATGCATCCAACCACTAATTTTTTCAGTTTTTTGGAAGATACCCTTCATTGACAACCACGCCGTAATAACATTATAATTAAACAGTAGCGAGAAAGGAGCTGAGCGATAGCGGTGAGTACCAATGGAAAAGATAAAGTAGATGTACAAAATTTTCAGGATACAATCTCCCAATTTCTCGTCAGACACCAGAGTATTCTGGATGTATTATCAAAACATCAGGAAGCTAATGCGAGGGTCAACCGCGCTGTTGTCAAAAGCGTTACCAACTGCGGTTGTATAAAGGTAAAAGCGGAGAAAAAGGCTTTGCCGGATTCCGTTTGTCTCAGCGACCTAAAGGAACTGTTGGAAACCCATGTTGAAGGGCGTCTATGCGAAGAGTGTCAGGATGTTATAGAGGCTGAACTAGGCAAGGCACTATTTTACACTACCGCTCTTTGCCAAACTCTTGGACTTAACTTAGAACAAGTAATGGCTAAGGAAAACCAAAAAGTATCAACCTTGAGGTTGTTTAATTTTACTTAAAATTTAAGGCTGTCCGAGCTTATGCTCAGACAGCCTTTTCTTTTCAACTTTTTCCTTCATAATCCCCACTTATTTATTCCATTTCAGCGTACTAAAAAAAATCTTGCCATTAGTTTCTTATCTACTCTATTTGTAAAGTTACACCCCCATCCATACATAAATTAAGGGCCATGTATCAAGATAGGTAAAAAGGAGTGGAGTTAATATGGCCGGCTCAAAACTACCAGCAGAATTAGTTTCAGTATATCTTTCCCTTCCTTGGGAAGACAAAACTCTTTGGGACCGCTATTCTTTAGAAATGCCAGCAGAGAATGCAGTCACCTATTTACACATATTAGTTGCGAATTTAATTCCCCAAGGACATTACTCCTTGGCAAAGCACCTACTGTATAAAGCATTAACCTTTCCCTCCGAGCCAGCGCAAGAGGCATGGCTTTATGCAAACCTATACCAGATTGCAGCCGACCAACAGCAACCTTTACTGTGCCGCGAGTACTGTGAAAAAGTCTTGGCAACCGGACATCTCAGTCAATGGGCAAAGAATACTATCAGCGATCTACCGCCCTACAGCTAATCTTTTACCCCCTAAATGGATTATAATAGTCCAGCATCAAATGTTCTTGCAGTCTTTTGATTCCATCCTTAATTGCCCTGGCACGAACCTCACCAATACCCTCGACATTTACCAGATCCGTGGCATCCGCCTCCATCACCGCTATCAGTGAACCATAGTTGCTCACTAAGTCCTCAATAACTGGCATAGGGATACGCGGTACCTTAGCTAACAGACGATAACCTCTAGGGAAGACCGCCAAATCCAAACTGCCAAGGGTTCCCCCGTAGCCGAGTATACGACTTAATACTACCAATTCCTTAAGCTCTTCCACACCGCACTGGCGCATTGATGCAATTACCTGCTTTGACCGTTTTTCTTTATCCGATTTTACATAATCTCTCACCAATAAACTTTGTTCTTCTTCTACACCCATAATCAATTCGTCCAACTGCATCTGTATCAGCCTTCCTTCAGAACCCAACTGCGCTATATAAATTTGTATCTCTCCAGCAACCCGGTGCACCACTTCCACAGCGTGTACCGCACGTAGTACTTCATGTAAGGACGTGACACCTTTGAACTCTAAAATACTCAGGTTCGATAATTTCTTTTCCATGGATATTTTATATTTTTCCAAACTTTGTAGCGCCTGATTGGCCTTTGTAAGAATAAAACCAGTATCTTTAAAGATATATTTAAGGTTCCCCTTATACAATGTGATGACGCTTCTTCTTTGAGAAATCGCGATAACCAACGCTCCGGTTTGTCGGGCCATTCGATTAGCAATCCGATGTCTGATGCCCGTTTCCGCAGATGGTATCGCTGCTGGTGGTACCAAATGGACATTAGCTTTTAGAATTCGATCCACCGGCGCAGTCAAGATAATCGCCCCATCCATTTTGGCTAATTCATACAATGCTGCCGAGTTAAAAGGAACATTGATTTCAAATCCACCTTCACAAATAGAAAGTACCTGTTCTGAATCGCCAATCACTATCAAACCACCGGTGTTAGCCTGTAAGATACTATCTACCGCTTCCCGAAGGGGTGCTCCAGGTGCCAAGAGTTCTAATGCTTCAATAAACCTAGCTTCCCTCAAGAAATTCCCTCCTTAAAGAGCTTTCTATTATAGTATCCAATTACTATGCGAACTCTACCAAAATAAAAGAAAAACCCGGGAAAATCTCCCGGGTAAAACATTTTTTCCTGAATTAAAATAATATCCTTAGTACCTCTTGAATAGTATCAACACCCACCAGTTCCATCTGCCCCGACTTTACTTTTTCCTTATTAAGGCGTGGAATGACACACCGCTCAAAGCCCAGTTTCTCCGCTTCGTGTACCAGTCTGTCTATGTTATATATGGGTCTCACTCGTCCGGCCAAATCCAGTTCACCCAGCACCACAGTCTTACTGTCCACAGGGCAGTCGCGAAAACTAGAGTATAGTCCCACAGCTATCCCTAAATCAATCGATGTTTCTTCTACGCTGACACCACCAAGCAGGGAAACATAAATATCATGGGGTCCCATAGCGACCCCTGCCCTTTTCTGCAATACAGCTACAATTAAACTAAGCCTGTCACGATTTACACCAACCACTGTTCTTCGCGGCGGTATACCCATTTCATTTGCAATTACCAAGGCCTGCAGTTCCACCAAAATAGGTCGGGAACTTTCTACGCTTGCTACCACTACCGCCCCAGATACGCCTTCGCTTTTGTCACTAAGGAGAAACTCCGATGGGTTGGTTATCTCCACCATTCCTTGCTCAGCCATTTCGTATACTCCCAATGCATTGGTAGTGCCAAAACGGTTTTTAAATGACCGCAGCATTCGGAAGCCAAAATTTCTTTCTCCTTCCAGGTAAAGCACCACGTCTACCATATGGTCTAATAATCTAGGACCGGCTATATCACCCTGTTTAGTGACGTGAGCGGAAATAAAACAGGGAATATTTTCGGTCTTTGCAAACTTCAGAATATGCCCCGCACACTCCCGCACCTGAGAAATGCTGCCCGGAGCAGATATTATTGCTGTGGCAAATAGCGTCTGTATAGAATCTATAATAACCATGCTTGGTCGATACTGTGTAACCAACTCTCGAATAGCCTCCACATTGGTCTCAGCTGCCACTAGTAATTTATCGTTGGCCACAGCCAGGCGGTCGGCGCGAAGTTTGATTTGTTCCCCGGATTCTTCTCCGGATATGTAAAGCACATTACCATGCTTTTCTGCAACCTTGTCCGCCACTTGGAGTAACAGAGTAGATTTTCCGATACCCGGGTCCCCGGAGATTAAAACCAGCGAGCCAGGCACAAGTCCGCCCCCCAAAACTCTATCCAGCTCCTCACTTCCCGTAGCCATTCTCCTATATGTATCGCCCTTGACAGCAGTGACGGGAACAGGTCGGCCGTCAGACACCAAACCCCGCTCAGTATTGGGGTTGCTTTTGGTTATAGCTTCCTCTACAAAAGAATTCCAAGCGCCGCAGCTACACTTTCCCAGCCAGCGCGCACTTTCATAGCCGCATTCTTGACAGACAAAGACGCTTTTCTTTTTAGCCACCGACATCACCTCCACCAACCCCATTATAGCAGAGCATAAGTATAGAACAACTAAAAACCTTCATCTTCGCCCAAACATCAGGTTATTAGGTGTTTTACCTACTGAATTAAGTAATATTAAAATGACCCCGTAGGGTAGGCCCACGGGATCAACTAACGTTTTCTCAGTCACCGAAATAACTCTATTTTTTGTCTACTTTTACTTTACCCTTATCCACGGTCATCCGCAAGGTATCACCAGCCTGATACCACCCTTCCAGCAGCCCTTCAGAAATTGGGTCCTCAACTAATTTTAATATGGCCCTTCTTAAGGGTCTGGCACCATACTCCTCATCATAGCCTTCATCGGCTAAAATTTCTTTGGCCTGCGGCGTAGCTTCTATGGTCAACTCCTGTTCCTTCAGGCGCTGGTTCAACTCCTCCAACATCAATCCCACAATTTCCTTAATCTGTTCTTTACTGAGCGAATGAAAAACAATGGTTTCGTCAACACGATTTAAAAATTCGGGTCTAAACGACTTGCGCAGCTCCTCCATAATATTTCGCTTCATATTTTCATGTTGGTCTTCTTCTCCCGCCTTAAAACCAACCTTGGTTTCCCTCTTAATGGTAGCTGCTCCTACATTGGATGTCATGATTACCACTGTATTGCGGAAATCCACTTGACGCCCTTGATTATCTGTCAGTCGGCCGTCCTCTAAAACCTGCAGCAATACGTTAAACACTTCCGGATGTGCCTTTTCAACCTCATCAAAGAGCACTACGGAGTACGGTTTCCTGCGTACCGCCTCAGTCAGCTGACCGGCCTCATCATACCCCACATATCCAGGAGGAGCCCCTAGCATTCTCGAAACTGCATGTTTCTCCATGTACTCAGACATATCTAAACGCACAAGGGCATTTTCATCCCCGAACATCGCTTCGGCCAGCGCCCGGGCCAACTCGGTCTTTCCTACACCGGTAGGGCCTAAGAAGATAAACGAGCCAATGGGGCGCTTGGGATTTTTCAAGCCGGCTCGGGCTCTTCGAATAGCCCTGGACACAGCCTTTACCGCTTCATCCTGCCCCACCACACGCTGGTGCAGCAATTCCTCTAGCTTGAGCAGCTTCTCACTCTCCGTCTGCTCTAACTTACTTACAGGTACACCCGTCCAGTTAGAAACTATCCGTGCTATATCCTCTGCTTCTACAATAGATTTACTTGATCCTCGCTGTTTTTCCCAGCTGCCCCGCTGCCCTTCGATAGCTTCTTTTAGCTGCTGTTCACGATCCCTAAACTCTGCTGCTTTTTCAAACTCCTGCCCATAAACAGCCGCTTCCTTTTCCTTCTGGACTTCCTCCAGCTCTTTTTCCAGTTGTTTTAACCCGTCGGGTGCAGTGCTGGTATCCAACCTCACCCTACTAGCTGCTTCATCCACTAAATCAATAGCTTTATCCGGTGAAAAACGTTCGGTAATATATCGATTACTCAGCTTTACTGCCGCTTCAATAGCTGCATCGGTAATTTCCACCCGATGATGTGCTTCATATTTGTCCCTCAGTCCCTTAAGAATCGCCACTGCCTCTTCCCCGGACGGTTCCTCTACCTTGATTGGCTGAAATCTTCTTTCTAACGCTGCGTCTTTTTCGATATACTTTCGGTATTCATCAAGGGTAGTAGCCCCAATACATTGCATTTCGCCTCTAGCTAGGGCAGGTTTTAAGATATTAGCCGCATCAATAGCGCCTTCCGCCGCCCCTGCACCAACTAATGTATGCAATTCGTCAATAAATAAAACCACATTACCGGCTTGAATGATTTCATTAATGACTTTTTTAAGGCGCTCCTCAAATTCGCCGCGGAATTTTGAACCAGCAATTAAGGAAGCCAAATCTAATGATACCACCCTTTTGTCTGCTAAGGTTTCCGGTATTTGATTATTAACAATTTTTTGAGCCAACCCTTCAGCTATGGCGGTTTTTCCCACACCAGGGTCACCGATAAGAACAGGGTTATTCTTTGTGCGCCTGCTTAAGACTTGAATTACCCGATCTATTTCTTTAGCGCGCCCAATAATCGGATCCAAATGACCTTCCCTGGCCATTTGTGTCAAATCCCGGCCAAATTGGTCCAGGGTTGGGGTTGTTGGACCTGTCTTCGCTGGAGCTTTGGTACCACCTTTGGAAAGGGGATTCTGCTGCTGGCCGCTGCTGTTATTATCAAAAAATGACTGGAAAAATTGATTAGGTCCTTGGTTTTTTGTGGATTGATCGATGCCTAACAGTTCATAAACCTTCTGCCGGACATTTTCAAGTCTAACACCCATGTCTTCCAACACTTGAGCGGCTATTCCTTCCCCTTCGCGCAATAACCCAAGTAGAATGTGTTCTGTACCAATGTACTTTACCCCTTGCCGGCTCGCTTCATATGCAGCCAATTCCAGGACCTTTTTTGAGCGCGGCGTTAAACCGATTTCTTGACCCGGCTGCTGTTCCGGCGTGCCAATTACATCCCTGACTTTGCCGCGTAATACATCTAAGTCCACACCTAACTGGTGCAGCGACTGTGCTGCCACACCATCACCTTCTCTTATTAGACCCAGCAATAGATGTTCAGTGCCTATGGCCGGATGAGACAAGCCCGCTACCTCCTCCCGCGCCAAAGCTAATACTCTCTGCGCTCGTTCAGTAAATCTCGATAACACAGCAAACACCTCCTATATGTTGTCAATTTTAATCCTTTCCCGCAACAGGCGAGCACGATAGATATCTCGCATATCTTCATCCATTTCCAGTGCCATTATTCTTTGTAAACATCCTGGTTGTAGCATTACCATCAGTTCAGTAAGAATTCTCGGGTCAAGACCATCAATTAGGCCTAAATCTATCCCCAGTCTCACCTGGGATAGTAAAGAAAGTGCCTTTTCCGCACTCATAACCCTAGCGTATCTCAAAGTCCCATAGGCACGCCAAACCCTATCTTCAAGGCTAATTCCCAATTCATCCTTCAATAGCTGCCTGGTCTCTCTCTCTTGGTCTACAATCTTTTGAGTTATTCCGGAAAGATTGTTGATAATTTCTTCCTCGGTACGGCCCATAGATATCTGATTAGAAATCTGAAATAGGTTTCCCAATGCTTCAGTTCCTTCACCATACAGGCCGCGCACCACCAATCCCACCTGAGATAAAGCGGAAAAAAACTTTCCGGCCCTTTTTGTCGTTACCAAACCTGGTAGGTGAAGCATTACCGACGCCCGCATCCCGGTACCAACATTGGTTGGACATGCAGTAACGTAGCCGAAATTTTCGTCAAATGCATAATCAAGTGTTTTTTCCAGGCCATTATCTACCTTATCTGCCGTCCGCCACGCTTCGTTTAACTGCAAAGCTGGCAGCAAACATTGAATGCGCAGATGATCCTCCTCATTAACCATAATACTTACTGCCTCGTCCTGATCCAGCGCAACGGCACCGTAACGGGCATGCTCCAACAGATTAGGACTTATTAGGTGCTTCTCTACTAGTATTTGTTTCTGCATCATGTCTAATTCGGTAAGACTTGTAAAATCAACCGTAGGAAAATCCTTTATCACTTCAGCAGCAACAGCATTTTTCACCATCTTTTTAACCGCGGACGCGTCCTCCTCACCCAATTGCTGAGGAAAAGGAATACCTTTTAAGTTTCGAGCCAAACGAATCCTACTGCTAATAACAATATCCCCATTTGCGCCGGAACCTTCCATCCATTTGCTGCGAATGTCTTTAATAATATCTTTAAAGGACACCTATATCCCCCCTTAATCATTCAGTGTTTTCCAATTCCCTAATCTTATCCCTAACCTCAGCAGCCTTTTCAAATTCCTCTTTTTGAACCAATGACTGCATCTCCCGCTTTAGACTTGCTATATCCTTTTGCAGTTTAAGCCTTTTACCGCCCCTGGTAGGAATCTTACCTGTATGTCGTTCATTTCCATGGATACGCCGGATTATCGGTGATAGCTGTGCATTAAAAGTATCATAGCAATTACCACAACCCAATTTGCCGGTCCGCCTAAAGCTATGATATGTTTGGCCACAGGTTTTACATTTCGTTGGTACTTGGGTTTTACTTTTTGCAAACCCTATCCCGGGTTCCACTTCCTCAAACAAACTGCTCAGCAAATTAAACGGAAACTCTGTCTCCCAGTTCATCGCCTCTCCCTGCATCTCCGCTGCACATTCCTGGCATAGATGTAGTTCTGACTTTTCGCCGTTAACAATTTTCGTTATTCGCACCGTAGCAGGTCTTTGCTCACACTTTTGGCAATGCACCTCTTATCCCTCCTCATTAAATTCTTTTCGAAGCAACGTCAATAAAACAGCCCGAATGATATTAGCTCTGACCATATCACGCAAGGGCAGTTCGACCGGTAATGCATCTCTACTAATCATGGCCTTCACCAATAATGTCTCCCTCGAGGAGAGAAATCCCTCCTCGGCTAATCGGTCAGTCAAACCTTCGCCTGCTTGTTGACTAATTAACTTATTCGCTGTTTGATCTATCAGACGCAGCAGCTCGTTATCCTGCCCCATCGATATTTTAGTAATACGAATATATCCCCCGCCGCCTCGGCGACTTTCTATTAAGTATCCATGTTCTAAAGTAAACCGGGTACCCAAGACGTAATTTATCTGGGAGGGTACACATTGAAAAACTTGCGCCAGGTCGTTGCGCTTTAATTCCAGAGTGGCTGTCTGCTGTTCTTTTAACATACTTTTAATATATTGTTCTATCTTATCGGCCAAACTACGCAATATCCATCACCTCTTCTGACTTTGCCTAACCTTTTGACCTTTATTGACCTTTATATTGATATTATAAACCCGATTGGTATATTTTATGCAACATGTATTTTTAGACGATTATTACCTATATTACCCTTCCCCGCTATTCTACGCACTTTGTGTCCATCATTCTTCTATTTACTTTAAATAGCACTACTTATAATTGAAAGTCATGTAATGGACAGCCACTGTTTCACCTCCCACTTAACATTCTACATTAACCATTTAGGCCGGAAATACTACCATCCACCGTAAAATTCTTGAGCTTCCACTCAGGAGGTTTTAATATGAAGGCACATGAGGTAACCGTCAGAAACTTTATAATATTTAGAAAGGTGCAGATGCTCTTTTTGGAGGTGACTGGTACATCTGCGAAACCCTTAAAAAAACTTAGGAGGTTTACTAATATGGGGTATCAAGATACTTACCGTTTATCCACTGAGCAGCCTGATTTATTCTGGGCTGAAGTAGCTGACAACCTTCACTGGTATAAAAAATGGGACAAAGTGTTGGATGATACCAACGCACCATTTTACCGTTGGTTTGTGGGCGGTCAAACGAATCTCTGTTACAATGCAGTGGACCGACATGCTTTAGGATCAAAAAGGGGCCAGGCAGCGATTATTTGGGAAAGTCCCGAATCTGGTCAAAGCAGAACCTTAACCTACTATCAACTGTATAAAGAAGTTAACCGGTTTGCCGGGGTGTTGAAAAATTTAGGTATCGGCAAAGGTGATCGGGTAGTAATTTACCTGCCGATGGTCTTGGAAGCAGCTATAGCCATGTTAGCCTGTGCCCGGATCGGTGCGATACATTCAGTAGTTTTCGCCGGTTTTAGCTATGATTCTCTTGCGGAAAGAATTGACGATGCCAAGCCGAAAGCTATACTTCTGGCCGATGCCGGTCTGCGCGGCGGCAAGGTTGTCCCCTTAAAGGGTATTGTTGACAAAGCTGTTGATGCTGCCAAGCATAAAGTGGACCATTGTATCGTCCTTAATCGGGGCTATGCAGAATTTGACATGACAAAGGGTAGAGATTTAGACTGGGAAGAAGCCCTTGCCAATAAAGGGGAAAACTTTGTTGAACCCGAAGCGATGGACAGCTCTGATCCATCATATATTCTCTATACCTCCGGTACCACCGGCAAACCCAAAGGAGTAGTAAGAGATACCGGTGGTCACCTAGTGTCCCTGCATAATTCGATGGGCCAGATTTACGATGTCAATGACGGAGATGTATACTTTTCCACTTCTGATATAGGATGGGTGGTAGGCCATTCATATATTGTTTATGCACCCCTTCTAAAAGGCACCACCACCATCATGTTTGAAGGCACTCCCATTCACCCGGACCCTTCAATCTGGTGGCAGATTGTTGAAAGATACGGTGTCACGCATATTTTTAGTGCTCCAACCGCTTTTAGAATTTTGCGCAAGCACCCTGAGCACTATATGACCACTTATGACCGCAGTTCACTAAAGTACCTATTTTTAGCTGGGGAGCCGTTGGATGAACCCACCTGGCACTGGGCTGCCGATACACTGGGCGTTAAGGTTATCGACCATTATTGGCAGACAGAGACTGGCTGGCCCATAATATCCAACATGCCCGGAGTGGAGTCCCTGCCCATCAAACCGGGTTCTCCCACAAAGCCAGTGGTTGGATATAAACTGAAAGTAGTGGACCCTGATGGCAATGAAGTTGAGAAAGGTAAAAAGGGTTTCTTGGTTATTGAACCTCCCCTTCCTCCAGGTAATCTGTTGACTGTTTGGGGAAATGATGAAAGATATAAAAACTCTTATTTTGGCTTCTTTAAGGACAAATTGCTATACATGACCGGGGATTATGGCATTGAAGATGAAGATGGCTATTTCTGGGTACTAGGCCGTGCAGATGAGGTCATTAATGTTGCCGGTCACCGTCTCGGTACTAGAGAAGTAGAAGAGGTTATATCCTCTCATCCTGCGGTAGCGGAAGGCATGGCTATCGGTGTGAAGGATGAACTTAAGGGTCAGGCAATTGTCTGCCTAATCGTCGTGAAAGAAGGGCACAAGCCCAATGATGATAACAAAAATGCCATTCGCAACCTGATTCGGGAAAAAATTGGCCCCGTAGCTACCCCCAAAGAAATTAAGTTTGTAAAAATGCTGCCAAAAACCCGGAGTGGTAAAATTATGCGCCGCGTCATTAAGGCAGTTGCCGAAGGAGAACAACTAGGCGATGTCAGTACCATTGAAGATGGCGCCAGCATTGAAGAAGTGATTAAAGCCATGGAGGGCCTGCGAGAAGAACTGGCATAAAAATTTAGAAAAAATTAAGCCGCCTTGCCGGGCAGAACCCCTGGTAAGGCGGCTTTTTATCTTGTAGACAAACATTATGCAGCAATGTACAGCAATACCTATTTTATGTTCGTTACTCTAGAAGAAATATTGCTTACTTCGTTTTTATGCAGTGTATACCTGGATAATGCAAAGGTAAGAATTATGGCAGTAACTAATCTAAATAATAATATCAACCAGCCATTGGCCCCAATAGCCACAAATAACATGGTGTCTTCAAATACCGAATGACAAATTACTAAAAAGGTATTAACCACCAATAGATCACGCTGGGACAGCTTCCCTTCCTTAGCAGACTGAATGATCGCTCCTGCCCCATATGCTATACCGAAAATCAAACCGGCAAGCAGCGGCAGTCCGGCTTCATCAGGCACTTTAAACAACCTGCTGATTGGACTAATAAGTCGAGACATCCATTCCAATATATCCAAGTCCTTGGCAATTTCCAGAGCTACCATCAGCGGAAAAACAATTAAAGCAATGCTTAAAATACTTTCACTACTGCCTTGAATGGCTTCTGCGAAAATTCTTACAAAATCCATAGCGGCCTCCTAAATAAGCTGATTTAATAATACTCCGGCAAAAACCGCCAGGAGAAAACGCATTAATACGATACCCTTGACCGGAACTCCGGTCTTTTTTGCCACCGCCGTCTCAATAAATAGGCTGTGGCATAATAATAACATAGTAGATAGAATTGTTATCTGCTTCTGGGTTAAATCCAAGGGAATGATGGCGGCAATGGCAAAATAAATGTTAAGCACCATACCAAACACTAAAGGCAAAGATGCTTCTCCCGGCAGGCCAAATATTTTCATAGCCGGTTGAAAAACTTTAGCTATCCAATCCAACACTGGAGTATGTTTTAAAAAAGTGACAATAAAATATACGGGAACAATTGCTTTGGTTAACTCCCAAGTAATCCACACCCCGTTTTTGCCACCCCTGATAAAAGTCTGCCTTGTCAGCATATATTACTTACCACCATTCAGATGTTTATTTATCTCAATAGATATTATTTTACCGCAAAGAGTCCTGTCTCGGCAAGAAAAAAAGATGCCGCATACCAGTGGCACCTATTAATACCTAATATAGTTACTTGCTACTGGTCTCGAACACCAGCGCGCCTCTTAATTGCCCTAGCTCCAATGCTCGGTGAAAACTTGGTACTCTTCTAAACGCAAGTCATTCTTGATAACATCTTTATATGTCTCCCTCTGAATGATAAGTTTGGCATTACCACTGTTCACCAATACCATTGCCGGCCTGGGCAGGCCATTATAGTTACTCGACATGGAATAGGTGTATGCCCCAGTACAAAAAACTGCTAGAATATCACCGGATTCAACGTCAGGAACAGGCAAATCCCATATTAGTATATCTCCACTTTCGCAGCATTTACCAGCGATAGTTACCTGGGATGTGGGTTCTTGATTAACTTTATTTGCAATCATCGCCTCATACTCCGCGTCATAAAGCGCAGGCCGGGGATTATTTGGCATTCCCCCGTCCACAGCCACATAAGTTCGTATTTGGGGAATTTCTTTACATGAACCCAAAGTGTAGAGAGTGGTACCTGCTTCGCCGACGATTGACCGCCCCGGCTCTAGAATAATTTTAGGCAGCGGCAGCTTGTATTCATTAGCTTTACTTATCACCGTATTAGTGATCGCTTCTACAAAGGCATCTATATCGGGCGGCTGCTGGTCAGCAGTGTATTGAATACCCAAACCTCCACCTAAATTCAGGACATCCAAGACCAAACCCAGTTCCTCTTTGACCTGTTTAAAAAACATTAACGCTACTTCAGCTGTAGCCTGATAAGAACCCGGTTCAAAAATTTGCGAACCGATGTGGCAGTGAATTCCTTTAAGGTTAATCCGCTGATTTTGCATTG
>NZ_CP121694.1:3470000-3720236 GCF_035573695.1 Metallumcola ferriviriculae
CAACCCGCCTGGTATCCCCCTTTTCAGAGACATCCACCATCCTTGCCCGTCCTTGCTCGTCAAAATGAGTAAGCTCCATCCTTTACCCCCCTATGGTATTCATCAACGAATTTTTATTCCATTCGCTGCTGCGGTATCCGGCAGGTTTATGCATTACCGCCTGTCCGAACAGTTCTACTAGTTCCGCTTCGGCAGCACCGTTTCGCAGCGGGCCTTTAATATCCAGGCTCTGTTCTTGCTGCAGACAATAGCGCAGCCGCCCGTCGGCAGTTAACCGCAGCCGATTACACCGAGCGCAGAAGTGTCTGCTGATAGCATGGATAAATCCTACAGTGCCGTGATACCCCTCCACTTTGAAGTAATCCGCCGGGCCGCCCCCGGCCAATTCGCCTTTCACCAATGAGTAGTCCTCACTAACTATTTTTTTAATCTCTTCAGCGGAAACAAACTCATCACTCAACCCGCCACCACATCCCATGGGCATAATTTCGATAAACCGCACGTGGATTGGCGCACTTTCAGTGAAACGAATAAAATCCCGCACCTCATCCAGGTTGAAATCCCGCTGAACCACCACATTTATCTTAACAGGAGTCAACCCCAAAGCTAGGGCCTTCTCAATCCCCACCAACACTCGGCCCAAGCTACCGCGTCGAGTAATTTCTTTGTACTTATGTTCCATCAAAGTATCCAAACTGATATTGACCCGCTTCAGGCCGGCCTCCTTTAGCTCTTCGGCCAGGTCAGCCAGTAAAATAGCATTGGTGGTAAGCGAAATGTCTTTTATCCCAGGCATCAAGCTTACTTTTTTTATCAACGTACTAACATCGCGTCTCACCAATGGTTCGCCACCGGTAATTCGCACCCTCCGAATACCAGCATTGCTGCCGGCTCGTATTATTCGTTCTAACTCTTCCAAGCTGAGAATTTCATCCCGGGAAAGCTGCTCAACCCCTTCTTCGGGCATACAATAACAGCAGCGTAGGTTGCAGCGGTCTGTGACACTTACCCGCAAATAATCAATATTACGGCCAAATTTATCAAGCATCCTGATCCTCCTCTCCCGGCAGCCAGATAATACTGCCGCTATTAGAAGCATCATAACCGCCAAGAGCTTTGGCCCGCCGTCGAAACTCTTCACTTCGGATTATTTCCAACATCTTTGCGATTAATGGAGTGTCCATCAGTTGCCGGGGAATACAGATATCATAACGTTCTCGGTCCACCGGAACGAAATCAAGACCTAAGGCCTTTGCCGCCGCCCGTATTCCTAACGCCGCATCCGCGGCACCATTGGCCACTGCTGCCGCCGCAGAAAGGTGAGTATATTCTTCACGCCGATAGCCTTGTATTTGTCTGGGATCTATCCCCTCTTCCTTCAACCTGAAATCCAGCAGCACCCGAGTGCCGGACCCTTTCTGCCGATTGATGAATACAATATCCTCTTGCGCTAAGCTTCTTAAATTTTTTATCCCTTTGGGATTTCCCGGAGCCACCATCAACCCTTGTTCCCTGTAGGTTAAGTGAACCAATAGCGCTTTGTCCTGTAAATGCTGTTTGACATAAGTTATATTATACTCCCCACTTGCCGGGTCCAACAGGTGGGTACCGGCACAATGTGCCTCCACATCCCTTAGTCCTACTAAACCGCCTAGACTACCCACGTGAGCAGAGGCCACGGAATAACCCAGGTAACGCTCTCGCATTATGCTGTCTATAATATCCAAAGTCATGTCATGGCTGCCGCTGATCATCAGTGTACGCCTAATCTCCGCCTGATCGCGGAAAAGCTCCACCATTATTGTCTCCCCGGCTAGCCGGCCCTCGCTAAGCCTATCCAGCACCAGCATCCCATCCGCTTTCACCAGAGAAGTAATCACCCCAGCTCCCCGGCCCAAAGGAGCGGCAATTAACTTTTCACCAACCTGACCCAGACGTACCCGCACAAACTCCTCCATACCTAAAGTAGAATGTAGAGACCGACTGAGCAGTGCTTTCACCCGTTCCCCTTCTGCCGTTCCTTGGCCTCTTAAAGCTCTTACCAGCGGGTAAACAAAAAGCTTCGCCGTCAAAGCCGCTGACACCGGATAGCCGGGCACACCGATAACAGGGGTCTTATCAATATAACCCAGTATCACCGGTTTTCCTGGTTTAATGGCCACACCGTGAGTCACCACGTTACCCAATTCAGCTAAAGCTGCCGCGGTAAAGTCTTCCCGCCCCGCTGACGAACCGGCATTGACGATAACTATATCGTTTTCCGATACTGCCTTGGCCATGGCATCACGAATTAATTCATATTTATCCTTTATTATTGGAAATGTAGTTACTAGAGCACCCCACTGGGTAAATAAGCCGCCCAGCATAGTACTATTGAACTCCACAATCTCACCCCGTGCCGGAGTTTCCCCCGGGGGTACCAATTCTGACCCGGTAGGAATAACAGCTACCTTGGGCTGTCTCCGTACTTCTATGTCCTTAATGCCGCCTGCAATCACCGCCCCTAAATCAGGAGCCGTCAGGGTGTGGTTGCTGGGGATAATAACTTCTCCTTTAATCATATCCTCACCGATAGCTCTCACGTGCTGCCACGGAGATGCAGCAGCGATAATTTCTACTTTACCGTTATCAATGAACTGTACCTCTTCTACCATAATCACCGCATTGAACTGAGAAGGCAGCGGATCTCCGGTGTCCACTTCAACAGCATCCTCGTCCAGGGTTAAGACCACTGGGTTAGTTTCTCGGGCCTGATAGGTGTCTTCAGCTCGAACCGCTATTCCATCCATTGCTGAAGCATGGTAATGGGGTACAGAACTCTTTGATACTACAGCTTCTGCTGTAACCATTCCTAATGAATCTCGTATGGGCATTAACTTCCCCGCCAACGGCTCCAACGCCCCCAGTTGCTCTAATTGGGCCACGAATTCACTGCGTGCACCTTGATATTCTTTATTTTCCAGGTAAACTCTCCGCATAGATTACAACTCCTTAAACAATTTCACTGCTACTTCAGAACCCGCTGCCAGCCCTTGGGCTTCTAACGATACAGTTACAACCCCGTGAGCCGCCGTAAGGGAAGTAAGCATTCCTGATTTGCCAAAAACCGGTTCTACCAGTACTTGTTCCCCCTGGCTGATTAGACGAACCCGTACATGTTCCTCCCGACCAGCCTGGGATGGGATGTTTTTGGTAAGTCTACCGTAAACACATGCCGGCGGAAGCAATTCCCTTAAATGCCCCTTTAACAGCGGTTCCACCAATCTTCTAAATGTGATAAAAGCAGATACCGGGTGACCCGGCAGACCTATCACCAGGGTATTTGTACCGGAACTGTCTTTGACAACGGTAGCAAGGGTCGGCTTTCCGGGCTTTACTGCAATGCCATGAAACAGTAGTTCTCCCAATTGATTAAGTATCTTTAAGGTTAAGTCCCGTGTACCTACCGAAGAGCCCCCGGATACTAACACCACTTGGTTTTCTTCTACGGCCTTCAGTATCGTTGCGCGGAATTCTTCTTCCTGATCAGGTACCAAGCGATATAAATGCGGCTGCCCGCCGGCATCTTTTACCGCTCCATACAAGGTATATGAATTACTATCCCTGATTTGTCCCGGAGAAGGTGTTTTTTCCGGTTCGACCAATTCATTACCGGTAGAAATGATCCCCACATTGGGAAGGCAAAAGACTTCCACTTCAGTTATCCCCAAGCTGGCCAGCACTCCCATTTCCTGTCCCCGTACCAGGGTGCCCCGTCTCAGCACCACCTGGTTGGCACCAACATCCTCCCCTTTTTCTAAGATATTTTCCCCCGGTGCCACTGGTCGAAAAACGGCTATTGTTCGGTCGTCTATTTTTGCTGTTCTTTCTATCATCACCACAGCATTTGCCCCCTGCGGCAACATACTTCCCGTAGCCACAGCCATAGTTTCGTCCATATCAATTACTTGTTCCGGCTTAACCCCCATTGGTACCTCGCCACGTAAGGTCAGGTAAGCCGGTAAAGATTCGCTGGCGCCAAAGGTATCTTCGGCATTAACCGCGTAACCATCCATAGTTGAACGAGAAAAACCGGGTACATCTTCCGGCGCCACCACATCTTCTGACAATATCCGATTCCAAGTATCTCTTAGACCTACTCGCTCCAACCGGGCAGGCAGCTGCCAATGAGAAAGTATCTTCTCACTCGCTTGATCCGCGGTAATTACTTCAAACATTAACTCCCGGGGCATTTTAAAAACACCCCAGCTGACAGGCAAATAGCTTAATATTCAACCGATCTGCGGCAGCACCGACTTCCTTAAGGGAAATCTTGTGTTCTTTAGCTAATTCGTGGGCTTTACTGCATGATAATTTGTTGTTGTCCGCAGCCTTAATAACTATCTCATCAATCTGTTTTCTATCCACTGAAATCGCCTCCTAAATAAAAAAACCGGCACAGAAGGGCCGGATGGTTTACTGGCTCCTTTCCAAATGCGGGAGGCCTTGGCGTTTCCACCAAAACCCTCTCTGCTCAGCAGACGGCTGTATTACCATAGACTTCCTTAGGTAAGGCAGCTCGGAGCGGTACTTGTATATTATTATAACTATTCTATCTCTTTTACAGCATTTCTGCAACTTCTTCAACATATTAATACAAATAAAATTTGTTTCTTAGACATCACAGTTTGAACAACTAAGAAGTAATTTTGTTTTAAGGAGGCTAAATAATAATGTTTGGATTGGTTTTAAGCGGCGGCGGGCTGCGCGGTGCGGTTCATGCAGGCTTTCTGTCAGTGCTTGATGGTGAGAGTATTTTCCCGGATATGATTGTCGGCAGCAGCGCGGGCAGCATTGTCGCCGCACTTTACGCATCAGGATTATCACCTGCGAGTATCCAAAAAATCGTCATTAATCAAGCACCTTTTAGCTTGCACCCGGACTGGCGTCTGTTATTCTTACCATTTGGTTTTTTAAGAAATACTTTAGGCGCCTTTTTTGGAGTACCTATGGGAATCTTTTCTGGAAAACAGTTGGAATGGGCACTGGCAAAAGTAATTGGGGAAAAGGGGTTTAAAGACATGCATCCCCCCATCGCCGTAGTTTCATGCAGTATCAGTGACGCCCATACTGTAGTATTTACTTCTCTTGAACCCTCCCAATCCCTGCCAAAGATAGAATTTACCGATAAAGCCAGTGTCGCTCAAGCAGTCACTGCCAGCAGCAGTATACCCGGTATATTTTCACCTAAGCAAATCAATGACCGTATGCTTGTAGACGGAGGGGTAATAAATAACTGCCCGGCGGACATAGCCAAAATGCTGGGAGCTACCAATATCATCGCCATTGATCTGGGCTTTACAGTAAAGGACGAACTGCAGCCTTCTAATGGTGTTGAAGTAATGCTGCAAGCGGTGGATATCATGGGACAGCGTAGCTCTAACTTAATAACGTCCCAATACGCGGACCTTACCTTGAAGCCGGCAACAGGTAATGTCAGTCTTGTGGACTGGGATGAGATACCTAGATTATTTGAATTAGGCCGCAGCCTAGCAATGGATAACCTTAGCAGAATAAAAGATGTTTTAAAAATGAGCTAAGTCTTTCTGCCATCATATTATACCTTTAGGAAAATGAAAAACCACATTGACGCCAATCAATATGGTTTCTTTTTTTAGATGATATCACTTCTTATTAACGATCAAAATATATACTTTTGCCACTGGCAGAAATGGGCACCCCCACTACTACTTCACCGGCAATTAAGCCCAACCGTTTGGCAGAGACACCTATGCGATACATGATACGATTATCAGCATTATGTGTACTGGCAGTTTTAACAGCAGAGCCTAAGGCGATGCCCAGATCGATTAACCGCCAGGCGCACCATGGTCCGTCAAATTCCGGTCCCACAAAGGAACCCGAATTCAAATCGCTGCAATTCTCTACCCCGCAAGCACCGCAGTTCAATCCTGTGACTTTAGCATCGTTCAATGAGACAAGTAGCACAGAATCAGACTCTTTAACATTGGCACTGTCGCGGTCAAAATTTCCTCGGCCGGTTTCTTTACCGTATTTTTCCATATCTGCGGCAAGTTTATTGATTTCTCTACCTTTCAACACCCGAACTTCGAGAAAATCCTTACCCCCGGCTTTAGGTGCCGTACGGGCTGATAGAGCCATTAAACCGGCAACGGTTTCCATAATTTCCTTCATCCTATGACCCCCTTACATTTTTAAACTCCCCCCAGACTTAGCCAGGGTTTACCATTTCTATACATTATATCAAACTGATAACAAGGTGGAAAGTAATGGCAGCAGAAGGTTTTATCACCATAGCAAAAGTTCACCTAATCGATAAAAACGCTTGTTTGCCAAAGTCTAATCTTTTACAACTGAAGCAGCATTGATAGATAGTCTTTTCATCAAATCTATCACCATTTTCTTTTCTTCTTCTGTAAAACCGCTGGTCACCATATCAGTCCATTTATCGGATATTTCCTCCAGCACCGGTTGAATATTTACTGCCTTATTGGTGACGTACACCACTCGCGCCCGTTTATCCCTGGGGTCAGTCGTACGCCTCACATAGCCTGCCGCCTCCAGTTTTTTGACTGCTCTGGCAGTAGTGGCCTTATCAATGTTAAGCACCCTGGAAAGTTCCTCCTGCCTCATTCCGTCCCTTTTTAAAAGGATTATTAGAAAAATATACTGTCCACTGCTAATACTATACATCTTTAATTCGCGGTCCAAAAAGCTCTGACCGTAACGATATAGTACCGACACCCAGCGTCCAATGGAATTTCCCGTAGTGGCCATAGTCACACCTCCAACTAAAGACTTTTACCCCAATGCGTTCTAACCTGAAATGGTTCGGTGAGTTAACCTAACTTTCGTTCATGCGCCGACGCATCTGTGTCTCTTCATGTTTAACACCAAGACTGCGCAGCTCCGCCGTCAGCCATATTCCCGTCAACAGAGCAGACCCGACATCCGCTATCGGCCCCGCATAAAGAACCCCATCTAACCCATAGAATCGGGGCAAAATCAACAGCAAAGGAATTAATAATAACACCTGCCTGGATAACGTCAAAATCATAGATTGTCTGGGCTTACCCACTGCCTGGAAATAATTGGCCCCCACAATTTGAAAGCCGATAACGGGCAGTGCAGCCAAAAAGACCACCAATGTTCGGGACCCAAATTCCATCAACTGGGTATCCTCTTTATTGAACAGTGCTATAAATGCTTCCGGCCAAATACGAGTAACTGTATATCCTAACACTACAATAATTGTAGCCGCGATAATTGCTTGCTTCAAAGCTTCTTTAACCCGATCAAAGTTATGGGCACCATAGTTGAAACCAATAATTGGCTGGGCACCTTGAGTAATACCGATAACCGGCATAAACATTAAAGTCATAATACTAAAAACTACGCCCATACCTGCAATGGCCACATCGCCCCCATATATTCTTAAGCTGTTATTAAGTACCACTTGAAGGACACTGTTAGCCAATTGCATAGCAAAAGGTGCTGCACCGATCGCCAATATCTGTGTCAACACCGGCAGCTGCAATTTAAAGTTAGCAGCATGTATTTTTAGCACACTCTTGCCCCTGGCGTAATAGTACACTATCCAAGCGCTTGAAATGGTACGTGCTAACACCGTAGCCACTGCAGCACCCCTGATCCCCCATCCAAATGTAAAAATAAAAATAGGATTTAAGATGATGTTTAAAATGGCTCCAATCAACATAGTGTACATGGCCACCATTGGATTGCCTTCGGCCCTGATAAAGTTACTCATGCCAAAACCGGTGGACATAAAGACAGTGCCGATCAGGATAATTTCCATATACTGCCGCGCGTAGGGAAGAACATCCTTGCTGGCTCCGAAAAGTGTTAATAACGGGGTTAAAAAGAGAAGGCCGATCACTGAAATTATTAACGAAATCAGCACCAACAGGATTATGCCATTGCCGAGAATTAGCTCGGCCTCTTCCTGGTTATCCTCGCCAAGTTTGATGGAAAGAAGAGAAGTAGCACCAATCCCGATTAGCATGGAAAAAGCCATCACCACCAGCATTACAGGAAAGCCTATAGTTACTCCCGCGATACCCAACGAACCTACCCCGTGACCGATAAAAATTCTATCTACAACATTGTAAATTGCATTTACTAACATTCCTACAATTGCAGGCAGGGAAAATCTAAACAGCAATTTAGAAATTTTTTCATTGCCTAATTGTGCCGAACGATTCAATATTTTTGTCCTCCTTAGGTCAAGTAAAAAGTATTGTCTTCGCAACTATTATAATGTAGAATAGTTGCAGATGCAATCTTTAAGAAAAGAACTTCCACGTATTCAGGATTCCTTAAGAAAATTATATTTAATGGAGGCATTTATATGAGCGAGGCAACGCGAGCAAAACATAGGCAACCGCTATTCGAACAGTTAACTTTGGCACAGCGACGCTGGATTTTATTTGCAGTGGCAGTGGGTACTTTTATGGGACCCTTGGACAGCAGTGTAGTCAATATTGCCCTGCCCAGCATAAGCGCATTTTACAACGTTACACTTTCCACCGTTGAATGGGTTGTAATGTCTTATCTCCTTGTTATAAGCAGTTTGCTCCTAACCTATGGTCGCATGGGCGATTTATACGGCCATAGGAAAATTTATATCTCCGGTTTTGCCATTTTTACTATCGGTTCATTATTATGCGCAGTGTCTCCCACCATTGCCTGGTTAATCATCTTCCGTGCACTTCAAGCCATTGGCGCCGGGATGATGATGTCGATGGGGCCGGCAATTATTACCGATATTACTCCTCCCCGGGAACGAGGTAAGTCCCTGGGGGTAGTTGCGGTTTCCGTTTCCGTAGCCCTAACTGCCGGGCCGGTGTTAGGCGGATTCCTCACCAATACCTTTGGGTGGGAGAGCGTTTTCCTTATTAACATACCCATCGGTATCTTAGCTATCATTCTCGCACTAAAAGTAATACCGCCTACCGGCGGTGATGAGGCCCAACCTTTCGATATAGCCGGCTCAACTTTACTGTTTCTTGCACTGATAAGCATCTTATATTCCTTGAGCAACGGCCAAAGTATGGGCTGGACAAACCCGTTGGTCATCGGTCTATTGGCCGCAGGTATTGTTATAATGATTAGTTTTCTTTTCTTGGAAAATAAGGTTAAATATCCGATGCTGGATCTTTCTTTATTTAAAAATAAATTGTATTCCATGGGTAATACGTCTGCAATGATCAGCTATATTGCTATGTTTTCTGTGGTTTTAATTATGCCGTTTTACCTGCAAGATTTATTAGGATATTCGCCTTCAAAGGCCGGTTTCTTTATGATACCAATGCCATTGGTCACTATGATCATAGCACCCATAGCCGGCACCGTCTCAGACCGTGTTGATACCCGGTATGTCAGTTCTTTAGGACTAGCTATCAATGCTTTGGCCTTATGGCTGCTGGCTAACCTTGACCCTAGCTCAAGCATCATCTCCATTACCCTGGCGTTGGCTGTGATGGGATTAGGTTCCGGCCTGTTTCAGACACCCAATAACAGCGCTGTACTGGGTACGGTTCCACCTTATCGGAGGGGTATTGCCTCCAGTATGCTGGCTATAATGCGTAACATTGGTATGGTGCTTGGTGTTGCCATTTCTGGAGCAATATTTAGCAGTCGTTTGGACCATCTGAAAGAATCCCTGGCCGCCTCCGGTTTGGCAGGGACGGCCCTACAACACCAGGCCTTTACCGGTGCTTTGCACACTACCTTCATAGTTGCAGCGGCAATTGCCGTCATCGGTGTTTTTGCCTCTTTGGTACGGGGCCCGCTGCATGAAGCTAATAAAATTACCGATTAGAGTTCTTAAAAGTACGCCCCCTTCGCTTACGGGTGCTTTGCCACGTAGGCTATTCCTACAAATTATTTCGTATTATAAGGCTCCTTATGGTAAAATATTTAGGAAAGATGTCATTACAAATGCCCGAGGATGGTTTGCATGTATGAGTATACAGCTGTGATAGATTATTTCGACAAAGACAAGGCGCAGCGAACAGTACGTATAACTGTTCAAGCCAAAAATAAAAAAGAAGCTATCGCCAACTTCAATCGTTTAGGGCAGATTAAAAAAATCATCTGGGAAAGCGTCCCCATTGATAACATGGACGATAACCAATTAGAATTGTTTTAACGTGAACAAAAGCATTTCATGCCTTTCGGCACTTAAAGGTAATGCTTTTGCACCCAAGGGCATTAAGATCGACTAGGCAACAAGTTGCCAAGTCTCTCTATATTCTTACCCAGGGAAACCGTGGGTGCTACGCACCCGGCCGCCTCACCGACTCGGCGGCGCTCGTACCTTGGCGTCACTTATCCGTGACGCCACTCGCCCTAGGTCGCTTCGCTGTTGCAAAACTCTTAGCAACTTGTTGCTGTAGAGTTTTGGCATGCCCCTTGCGGGTAGACCCTCCTGCATTTAACATAAGGGGGCAAGCCCCCTTAACAACCCCCATGTATAGGAAATTATCCACAACCCATAATTTCCTATACATCAGAATATAAATAACCAGGGTAGGAATCCAATCCTTACCCTGGTTATTTGTTATTTGGCTTATTATTCTTCTACGTTCCCATTAGCTTATCTTGTCTACCTTAACCGCACAAACCTTAAACTCCGGTATCTTTGCCTTTGGATCTCGGGCATCGTTGGTGAGTTTATTAACATTAGTTTCACGGAAGTGGAAAGATGCAAACACTAGTCCTGGTTGTACCACTTCGGTAACTTTTACCGGTATTTCTATCTCGCCACGGCGGGAGGCTACGCGTACTTTCTCGCCGGTCTCCACCCCTAATTTTTCCGCATCCTTAGGGTTTATCTCCAGATACTCTTCGGGGTAAATCTCCGTTAAAGCGTCCACTCTACGAGACATGGTTCCAGTATGATAATGGAATAAACGTCGGCCGGTTGTCAATACCATTGGATATTCATCATTAGGCATTTCGTCAGGATCTACATAACTGACAGCATGGAACTTGCCCTTACCCCGGGCAAACCCACCTTGATGCAGCAGCTTTGTGCCCGGGTGTTTTGTATCGGGACAGGGCCATTGAAGACCCTTTTGCTGCAATCTGCGATAGGTGATGCCGCCATACTGCGGTGTCAACTCATTGATTTCCGCCATAATATCAGCCGCACTCCTGTAGTCCATTTCGTAACCCATGGCCTTGGCCAGCATTTGGGTGATCTCCCAATCCGCCTTACTGTCGCCGATAGGATCAACCGCCTTGCGTACCCGCTGTACACGGCGTTCAGTATTAGTGAAAGTGCCGTCTTTCTCCGCAAAACTGGCGGCAGGCAGTACTACATCTGCCAGTTCCGCAGTTTCGGTAAAGAATATATCTTGAACAACCAAGAATTCTACGTTCTTTAGACCCTTAGCAACGTGGTTGCTGTCCGGGTCACTGATAACCGGGTTCTCACCGATCACCATAAGGGATTTTAGTTTCCCTGCCAAGGCATTGTCCATCATTTCACCAACGGTAAGACCTACCTTAGAAGAAAGTTTGACTCCCCAAGCTTTTTCAAATTTGGCCTGAATTTCCTCATCATTAACCTTCTGATAGCCTGGATAAACATTAGGTAGTGCACCCATATCACAGGCACCCTGCACATTGTTCTGGCCCCTCAATGGGTTTACACCGGTGTTTTCCCGACCGATATGTCCAGTGAGTAACGCGAGGTTGGCAATAGCCAATACATTATCGGTACCGCAGATGTGTTGGGTAATGCCCATAGTATAAAGGATGGTTCCTTTTTCTGCTGCCGCGTAGGCCCTGGCTACCTGACGGATGGTATCCGCAGGAGTATTGGTGATTTTTTCTGCCCATTCCGGAGTACAATCTCTTACCGCTTCCTTGACAGCATCAAAATCTTCAGTTTTATCAGTAACGAATTTTTTATCCCATAGCTCTTCATCAATTATTACCTTAGCCATGGCGTTTAACAGCGCCAAATCTGATCCGGCTTTATGCTGTACATGGATATCTGCAATATCCGCCAGTTCGATTTTTCTTGGGTCTGCCACCACCAGCTTAGATCCTTCTTTCACCGCTTTTCTGATTTGCAAGCTTAGCACAGGATGGGTCTCGGTGGTGTTGGTGCCGATAGCCAGAATAAAGTCCGCACCGGCTATCTCATGAATAGAATTAGTCATTGCTCCGCTGCCAAATGCTGCCGCCAGACCGGCGACGGTAGCGGAGTGTCAGAGACGGGCACAATGGTCAATATTATTTGTACCCAACACCGCCCTTGTAAATTTATTAATAACGTAGTTTTCCTCGTTAGTACAGCGCGCCGAACTGAACACAGCCAGAGCGTCACTGCCTTCTTCATTCTTAATCTGGGAGAATTTTTCCGCCACATAACCGATGGCTTCCTCCCAAGATGCTTCTTGAAACTCTCCGTCTTTCTTAATTAACGGAGTAGTCAATCGATCGGGATGATGAACAAACTTATAGCCAAATCGCCCCTTGACACATAACGCCCGACCGTTAACTTCAGACTCAGCGTTAGAAGTCACACCAACAATTTTATCATCCTTTACATTAAGGTCAAAGTTACAGCCTACCCCGCAATAAGGACAGGTGGTACGCACCTTTTTTAGCTCCCAAGACCGACCTACACCATGCATCATCTTTTCTGTGAGCGCACCCGTGGGGCAAACTGATACACAGCTGCCGCAGAACACACACTCAGATTCAGCCAATGGAGTATCCATCGCCGGTGCGGGGATTGTATCAAAGCCGCGGTAAGCAAAGGAGTAAATACTTCTTCCCTGTACCTCGTCACAGACTCTTACACATTTACCACATTTGATACACTTATTTAGATCCCTTACGATGAATGGGTTACTATCATCTATAGGATACTCTTTTCTTTCGCCGCCGAAAGTATCACCGCGTACACCATAATGGTAGGCATATTCCTGGAGACGGCACTGTCCTGTACGTTCACAAGTCAGACAATCTTCGGGATGATTTGCTAGTAATAATTCAATAATGGTTTTACGGGCATCAATTACATCGGGACTGATAGTACTTACCACCATCCCATCGCCAGCAGTAGTCACGCAGGAAGCAGGCAAATTACGCATACCCTCAATCTCCACCACGCACATGCGGCAAGCACCTGGACTTGTTAGTTCCGGGTCATGACAAAATGTGGGTATTTCAATCCCAACTTTACGGGCCGCCTGAAGTACCGTCGTACCGGCAGGTACCGTAACCTTCTGCCCGTCAATAGTTAGAGTTACTTTGGACACTTATTCTCACTCCTTTCCTTACCCTTTATAAATAGCCTCTTTACGGCAATTTTCAATGCAGGTACCACAGTTAGTGCAAATTTCCGGGTCTATCTCATGAACCTGCTTTACTTCGCCCGTTATGGCCTCAACCGGGCAATTCCGTGCACAACGGGTACAACCATTACATTTCTCCGGGTCGATTTTAAGCACCGTCAATGCTTTACACTCGCCTGCGGGACACCATTTTTTATTAATATGGGCCTCATACTCGTTGCGGAAATAACGCAGCGTACTTAGCACCGGATTGGGTGCCGTTTGACCTAGGCCGCACAAAGAAGTATTCTTAATGGATTTAGCCAAACGCTCAAGGGTCTCGATATCACCCTCTTGACCGTCACCTTCGGTAATACGAGTTAAGATTTCCAGCATACGTTTGGTACCTTCTCTGCAGGGAACACATTTACCACATGATTCATTTTGGGTAAAGGTTAGGAAATATCGGGCTAAGTCCACCATGCAGGTAGTTTCATCCATGACAACCAGCCCACCGGAACCCATCATAGCCCCAGCGCTTATTAAAGAATCATAATCTATCGGTAGATCTAGTTGTTCCTCAGGCAGACAACCGCCGGAGGGGCCGCCAATTTGAACGGCTTTATACTTTTTACCGTCTTTAATTCCGCCACCGATATCGAAAATAATTTCTCTTAAGGTAATACCCATAGGTACTTCCGCCAGACCGGTGTTATTTATCTTACCGGTAAGCGCGAACACCTTTGTACCCTTGCTCTTTTCGGTACCCCGGGAAGCATACCAGTCGCCGCCCTTTTCCATAATGATGGGTATATTTGCGTATGTTTCCACATTATTGAGCAAGGTGGGCTTGTACCAAAGCCCCTCGTTAGCGGGGAAAGGCGGGCGTACCCGCGGCATACCGCGTTCACCCTGGATAGAATTTAACAGGGCAGTCTCCTCACCGCAGACAAAAGCGCCGGCTCCGGCTTTGATTTTTAATTTAAAAGAAAACCCGGAACCTAAAACATTGCCGCCCAATATCCCATACTCTTCTGCTTGGGCAATAGCTCTTTCCAGCCTCTTAATGGCCAAGGGATATTCGGCCCGAACATAGACATAACCTTCAGTGGCACCCACCGCATATCCGGCAATCATCATGCCCTCAATTACTGCATGAGGATTACCTTCGAGAATGCTCCTGTCCATGAAGGCACCGGGGTCCCCTTCATCAGCGTTACAAACTACATATTTTACATCACCCTGAGCTTGGGCAGTAAACTGCCATTTCAAACCCGTGGGAAAACCGCCGCCGCCTCGGCCGCGTAAGCCTGAGGTTTTAACTTCTTCCACCACTTTTTGGGAGGTGAAATCCGTGAAAGTCTTAATCAGGCCGGAGTAACCGCCGGTTACTATATATTCATCAATCTTTTCCGGGTTAATATGACCGCAGTTTTTTAATACCATTCGTTCCTGCTTTTTATAAAACATAATATCCCGATAATATTTATCTTTATCGCCGCTATTTGGCTCGGTAAAGAACAATCTTTCTACCAGTTCGCCATTCTTGAGATGTTTTTCCACTATTTCCTCTACGTCATCGGCACTGACCCCACCGTAAAATACTCCTTCCGGCTCCACAATGACAATGGGACCTTGTTCGCAGAAGCCGTGACAACCGGTAATGCTTACCTCACAGTCCGTAATTCCAGCATCCTTTACCGCCTGAAGCATAACCTGTTGTACATCCCGTGAACCGGAGGCAACGCAACCAGTACCAGCACAGATAAGTACCCGGCGATTTGATTTTTCAGCGGACAAATGAACTTTATCAATAAGTGCTTGCCGTTTGGCCCGGCATTCTTCTGAATCGTGACATATGGGTCCTTCAGTGCGACAAAGCAGATAATCCTTACATGGATCTGACTGATCATGTGTACATTTACTACAACACGCTGACATTAAATTTTCCATGGGTGCACCTCCTTTTTACTTATATTTATCAATAATTTCCGGAATCTTGTCCGGAGTCAAGCGGCCATGTGTATCGTCATTAACCATCATTACCGGAGCCAATCCGCATGCGCCGATACAGGCCACTGATTCTAACGTAAATTTTAAGTCTTCAGTGGTTTCGCCGTCTTCAACACCCAACACTTCTTTCACTTTGCCAAATATCCCCGCTCCTCCGCGTACATGGCACGCGGTACCTAAGCAGACACGAATAATATTTTCCCCACGCGGGTCAAGATGAAACTGAGAATAAAAAGTAGCTACCCCAAACACTTTGCTAAAAGGCAATTTCAGCTCCCGGGCAATTCTTTCCATGGCTTCTTTGGGCAAATAGCCATAAACATCCTGTGCCGCCTGTAAGACTGGGATAAGTGCTCCATTCATACCACGGTACTTTTCAAATACCGCGTCCAACTGCTTATCCTTATCGGACTGATCTTTGCTCCCATTACAACACTGACAAGCCAACTGAGTTTCCCCCTTCCTTTATATAACTTATTTAGCTTTGATTACCTGTTCTTCGGTGATTACCCAATGGACAGGTTGATCATGCTCTTGATGGTAAACATTGTCTTTAATTTGCAGTTCAAAGGCAATGGCCACAAACCGGGATGTCTTTGGCAGCTTACCCAAGAAACGGTCGTAAAACCCGCCCCCATAGCCAAGACGATTTCCATTCTTATCAAATGCAACTCCCGGCACTACTACCATGTCAATTTCACTGGGGCTTACCGGTCGAAAACACTCCGGCTTGGGCTCTAAAATACCCCATGTGCCCGGCTGAAGATCTCCGGGAAAATGAAAGACTTCTGACGGTATCAGTTCCCTATCCTTTTTGACGGTAACTGGTACCAGTACTCTCTTCCGCTGAGAAAGACTATATTTAATTAAACCTTTAGTCTCTACCTCCTGGTTGAAAGCTACATAAGTCATGATAGTACCCGCCTCCTGATAAGCGGGTAATGAAATTAACTTTTGAATTATTGTTTCACTTTTTTCAGCTGCAGCTTCCGGTGAAAGGTCGAGTCGTGCTTGAATAATTTGCCTGCGCAATTCCTTTTTCATATAAACACACCCTTCTACCTAAAAACATATATTTTAAAATAGTTTGACATTTACCCCAAGAATCCTGCCGCCCACACTATTTTTAAGACATTATAGCACCACTACTTTCTGGGTAAATGCCGAAGTATTGGCAAATAAGTCCCGTTGTCGGGAATCAAACATTATTCCCGGAACGGTGATCAGATCAAAAACAGCAGCATTTGCTTCAATAATTGGATATAGGTCCTCCAGGGTAAGTAAGCCGGCACAACCAATGGAACCACCAAAAGTCACATTCTCCACCACCTGCACTGTCACCCCTGAAAGTTCCTCTTTTTCCACCGCATTTTGGATTATTGGGTAAGCAAACGCAGAGGTCAGAGCCAATACCTTCTCCGCCTGGTAACGATGGATTGTATCAATAAACCGCTGCCAATCGACGGGGTCTAAATCGTAATTAAAGACTGCGCCTGACTTATCTCCCAGCCCTTTTTTCAATTGCAGTACAGTGGTTTGCCAACCCCGGCGGCAACGCAGATTCGGGTCGGAACTCCTATTTAAACGCATAAAAGCGTCTACCCTGCTAAATATGGGTTCACCATCTACCTGGAGAATAACATCCCCTTTTTTGAGACCTGCTTTCTCTGCGGGAGAACCGTGGATAATCCCCTCCACTACGGCATCCAACCCTGATAACGAAGGAGGTTCCACCAATACAGGAACATCCGTCTCATTTTTTACCATATCTATCCATCGATAAAACCCCGGAATTGTCTCCTCTATATCAAAACGCGTCTCATCCTGAGCGTAACGGGTAAACCCTGGTATCATTACACGTACGGTCATTGCCCCATTATGGGTAAGGAAGTCAATTGTTTCACGAATGTCATTCCACCCGGTTAACCAGGGCATGGCAACAATACTGCCGTGGTAAGGAATACCGTGCCTATCCAGCAAAGTTACCGCTTCCTCGGCCTGTACCCCCTTACACCCCATCAAAGTTTCTCTGGCATCAATATTAATACTATTCAACGATAAAGTAATCTCAATATTAGTTAGTTGTTTCAAAAAATGGCAGCCATCTGCGTCCAGCAGCGTGCCGTTGCTGGTAACTCCCATAGCGGTATTTGGATAAAGTTCCCTTAAATATATTAAAATGTCCCGCCACTGAGGATGGGTAAAAGTCTCCCCCTCTTTTATTCTGGTTGCCGACTCTCCAATGATAATTTTTTTCTCTTTGTCCAGAAATTGCGCTACCTCCTTTAAGTCAGAAAGGGCAAGGGGAGCTAAATTGAAGCTTTCCACACCGGGAGGATTTTGCCTATGACTGCAAAAAACACAGGCAATATTGCAACGGGAAGTAATCGGTATAACATTGCTACCGATTGACTGTAATAACTGCTGCCAAAGTTGGTCATTCATCTAATCACCTTAGTCAATAATTTTTTTGATATTGCTCTCAAGTTTATCCTTGGTAGTATCGCCCACTATCATTTCTTCGACCCTATTTTGTGAGTCAATAAAGAAAATTGCCGGGATATACTGGACCTTAAACATTTGAACCAATTGTGCACTCTGCGGGCTTTGGACATCCACAACGATAAACTGAACCTGTTCATTATATTTCTCGTGAAGAGCCATAATCACGGGCTCTAATTTCACACAAGTAGGTCAGGTCTCACTGTAAAATTCTAAAAAAATTGGCCGCCCTTCTTTGGTAGCAGCTTCAAAAACGCCCTGATAATCGGTGATTTGTTTATGTAACGGTACCTGCTGCTGGTCAAACATTGGCTTAAACAGTATATAACCGGCAATCAAAACGACAATTAATACTAAAACTATCTTCGCTTTTTGTGACAATGTCTTTCCCCCCATTCGTTTAAGACAATTAACATGTTTTTCCACAACGTAAACCTTATTACTGCAATGCTTTAAGTGATTTTTCCACATTTTCCACATTTTATTAGCAAGCTTGGACGCTGATTATTTTCCACATAGACAAACCCCGATTTTATAAGTTATTAACAGGGTTATCCACATTATCCACAGGCTGTTAGTCCACAAAAACAGATGTTCTTTTTCACAAGCGCACAAGCTCAATTAAAAAATTTTCTGTCCGGCAGCACCCGTCGTTTTTTGATAACTATAAAATTGCTCCCAAAGTTTATTTTATTAAGTCAATGCTACGTTTTCTTTTTGCACAAAAAAACTACAGGTAGTTTAAAGGTAAGTTGGGTACTGCATTTAGATCCAGTCCCGCGTCCTGCCCACCTTTAAGGGCATGATAACCGGCACATGCAATCATGGCTCCATTATCAGTGCAAAGTATTGGGGAGGGATTAAATATTTCGGCGCCCTCTACTACAGCTCTTTTTCTTAGGGCGCTGGTCAAACTACCGTTTGCAGCCACCCCGCCGACAACTGCCAATTGGTTAAGTCCGGTATCCTTTAAAGCAGCAAATGCTTTTCCCACCAGCACATCAATCACCGCCTGTTGGAAAGATGCTGCCACGTCCTCTTGAATCACTTCTTCGCCTTTTTGCCCAGCCCGGTTAATATAATTAAGCACAGCAGACTTAAGTCCGCTGAAACTAAAATCTAAACTACCGCCTTCCAGCCATGCGCGTGGAAATTGAATAGCACCGGCGTTACCCTCTCTCGCTATTCTTTCTATTTCCGGTCCCCCGGGATAGGATAACCCAAGAGCCCTGGCAACCTTATCAAAGGCTTCACCTGCCGCATCATCTCTCGTCTGACCTAAAAGCCGCATCCTTCCGTACCCTTCAAGAACTAATAAGCTGGTATGTCCCCCGGAAACCACAAGACAGAGCAAGGGTAACTTTATCCCCTTATTTTCTAAGAACACTGCATAAATATGACCCATTAAGTGATGGATCCCCAGCAAGGGTTTTTTGAGACTATATGCTATTGCCTTGGCTGTAGACACTCCTACCAGCAGGGCGCCCACCAAACCCGGGCCCTGAGTAACAGCCACAGCATTAATATCTTCCCATGATAAAGCCGCTTCTGTCAACGCTTGCTCCACAACAACAGCTATATTTTCTACATGCTTACGCGAAGCAATTTCCGGCACGACACCGCCATATCGCTTGTGGGTTTTAATCTGTGATGAAATAATATTAGCGAGGATTTCTTCCCCCCCCGCAACCACTGCTACCGAAGTTTCATCACAGCTTGTTTCTATGCCCAGTACCTTTTCACCACTCATCCTTTCACCTCGTCATCGATGCCTTCAATATCCATCAATAAATGTTTCCACATAATTATGGCATCTTCGTTATTGTCAGTATAATAGCCTTTTCTGACTCCTGCTTCGGCAAAACCCATCCCTTTATACAACTCCCGGGCAGTAAGGTTGGATGGACGCACCTCTAATGTCATCTTATCTGCTCCGTGCAGAAGTGTCTGCTGCATTAGAAACAATAACATTCGTTTGCCAAAGTCCAAACCGCGAAATTCCCGAGCTACCGCTATGTTAGTAATATGCGCCTCATCTAAAATCAACCACATACCGGCGTAACCAGCCACCTTTTTTTCAAGCAGGCAGACATAATAATGGGCGAATCTATTATGGCGGATTTCCCCCTCAAAAGCTCTTTTTGACCACGGAGTAGGAAAAGAATGCTTTTCTATTTCCAGAACCTGAGGCAAATGCCTGAGCTCCATGGGTGCAAAAGCGGGTTCCTTCACTAGTCTAGACCTCCTTGCCAGTGCCATGTTTAGACTCCCAACTCACCTCTGCTTCGGAGCGGCGAATATAGAATGGTGCTAGATTATAAATATCGTCCACCTCACCGCGTTGTAACCGCTGCCAAGCCAATTGAGCAACCTGGGCCGCACGGGGCCAGCGGTTTCCCTGGGCCGCCTTCCTTAAAAAAGGTTCTTTAAATACTTCAGGATAGGCATCCACTGCATCGCCCAAAATGGTAACCGGTTGATCATATTTAGCAAGCTGCTCCATTAGTTCACTTGGTGCCACGGCCATATAGTCCGTCAAACGACACAGTTCATTATCCTGGGTATTGTAAACAGCGGTATAGACCTCACTTTTACGAGCATCCAACAATGGACATATTAGACCCTGTGCTCCCGAAACATTCATGGCCAAGCCATCAAGAGTAGACACCCCGATAGCAGGCTTGTTTAGTGCTATACACATCCCTTTCACCGTAGCCAATCCTATACGTAAACCGGTAAAAGAACCCGGTCCGATGGCCAAGGCAAATGCTGCTACTTCTTCAATGTCCTTGGCGACAAACCGTAATAAACTATCTACCAACGGCATTAATGATTGAGAGTGGTTCTTTGAAGTATTGGTAAAAAACTCTCCTATCAGCTTGCCTTTATCAATAACCGCGACACTGGCTACTGCGGTAGCTGTTTCTAAAGCAAGAATCACGTCCAATTCTCCTCCAATTCCTTTAGCAATTTAGTATACGCTGAGCCGTATGGAATTATTTCCACAGCCCGGCCATCTTCCACGCGGCTTATCTTAATCGCCAAGCGTTCTTGGGGCAGTAATCCGGCAATGTTATCCGGCCACTCCACCACTGTCACACAGTCTCCCGGAAGATATTCCTCCAAGCCTGCATCAAAACCCTCCTGGGCATTGTTGAGACGATAAGCATCGATGTGGGCTATATCATACCTGCCATTATATATATTCAATAAAGAAAAAGTGGGGCTGGTTACCGGTTCCCCAACCCCTAAAGCCGCTGCAATGCCTTTTGTAAGTGTGGTCTTACCAGCTCCTAAATCCCCACTGAGTACCAATACGTTACCAGGCCCAATCAATTCACCAATACTATTTCCTAATTTTAGAGTATCTTCTTCCTTGGCTAGAAATAAGTACATCCGCTAATCCTCCATTACTCCAATACTTAAAAGAAATTATCTAGTATTATAACCTGAAACCCAGCTGAACAATCAAAAGGTATCCAGTGCCGCTAAGACAACAACTTTTACCTATCCCTAATTTGTTTACGAGCTTCCCGCACGCCATTTGCCTCATCCCTTAATAATGCCGCCGGCTGGAATGGGGCATTATCCCCAGCTAAATAGTTTTTCTGTATAACCTGGGAAAATCCTGCAATGTACCATTGCAGGATTGCACCCTCCCAATTCCCCTTGTTGGTGCCACTAAGCTAATACTATCAAACAAAAAACAATAGCTGAAGTTAGCTATCGCTTTAATATTTATCCGATTTTAACAAAAGATTTACCTATCTTGTCTAAACTAGGCAAGAGATTGCTTTCTGATATGGATGAATTCTCGTAATTTTTGGCGGACAACGTCAATATCAAAAGGTTTAAACCAGATGTCTGTGGCACCTATTGCTTCAGCTTTGTCCAGTTTATCTTGCGCCGAATAGGCAGTCATTAAAATTACGGGTATTTGTGGGTGTTTTTCGTTAATCCATTCTAATGCCTGTACTCCATCCATGATCGGCATACGGATATCCATCACTACAACCAAAGGAAGCTGTTCTTTTATTTGATTAATTGCTTCGAGACCGTTTCCTGCAGTGCGCACGTCCATTCCCTCTTCCTGACACAGCAGACTCAGCAGGGTACGTACCCCTACCTGGTCGTCAACCACCAAAGCTACCGCTTTACTCATAAGTTTGCCTCCCATCCTACAACACCTAATTCTACAGAGCGGAACAAAAACCTGCCATAATTTACAAAATTTCTTAGTTTAACCCTAAATTAATTGTGTAATATTGAAATTGTTTCATTTATAGCACGCTTCAACAAAAGCCGCAAACAACCTCCGGGAGTTTTCGTCATTTTGCCACATACATTCAGGATGCCATTGAACTCCTACAACGAAGGTGTTTTTTTCAGATTCAATGGCCTCAACAATGCCGTCACCCGCCTGGGCACAAATGGTAAATTGGGGCGCAATCTTCCTCACCGCTTGATGATGAAAGCTGTTTACCCTTATTTTGTCTGCGAGGATTATATCCTTTAGGATAGTATCAGGACTAATCGTTACAGCATGACTGGGGAAATGACGTGCTGCGCGCTGACTATGCTGGATCGCATCACTATATTGACTGTATATGTCTTGAAATATGTTGCCGCCGGCTGCAATGTTTAACACCTGTATTCCCCGGCACACAGCTAATAGCGGCTTATCGAGCAGTAAGAATTCCTTCGTCAAGCTTATCTCAAAACTATCACGTCGGGGCGTCATTTCACCCATTCCGGGCAGCGGCTCTTCGCCGAAAAAGACAGGGTCTACATCAACTCCGCCGGAGAGTAGTAAACCGTCAAGCAAATGGACAAAGGAATTAACCGACTTTCCCGCTGATGGCAGGAGCAGCGGCGTCCCACCTGCATGCTCCACAGCCAAGACATAATGGTAACTTAGGTAGTATCTCCCGAGTTCATCCTCTTCACTGCACGTAATACCTATTATTGGCTTCATGGCTACACCCCCTGCTCTCAATATATTCAGCGAAAGTAAATTAAGCATAAAAATAACTTGACAAAATGGTGCCTGGCACCATTTTGTCAAGTTATTTGCTCAAGGTCAAAACTCAATAGTATTTTATATTTTTCTAATACTAAAAAAAAGCACCTTTTCAGGTACTTCTACCGTTCAAACCTTTACCAATCCCATGCTAATTTCCAATGCCTTGTTGACCTGTTCCATATGACCTTCATCCAGCACTGTCACTTTCTGACGCAACCTGCTTTTATCGATGGTCCTGACTTGCTCTGCAAGAATGACTGACGCCCTCTCCAATCCGCTTTTTTGGGCTGGCATCTCTACGTGGGTCGGTAGTTTCGCTTTTGAAATCTGTGAAGTAATAGCAACTACAATAGTAGTGGGACTGTACTGGTTACCAATATCATTTTGTATCACAAGAACAGGGCGTGTCCCCCCCTGTTCAGAACCAACTACCGGATTTAATTCTGCGTAAAAAATATCCCCACGTTTAACATGCATACTTACTTACACTCCGCAAGTTTGGTATCGTAAAAATTTTGCACTTCTGCCTCTACCTCGTAGTTCTCCACGGCCAGGGAAAGATTAATATCCGCCATTTCCTGGTAGCCTTTTTTCATCTGTTCTCTTAATGTCTTCCTCTTTCTCTCGGATATATATAATTTCATAGCTTCTCTGATAAACTCACTCCTATTGCGTTTTTCTAGGGAAGCAAAGCCATCCACTTCTTCTAACAAGTTTTCGGGAAGACTAATCATAATCCTTCTAACACCTGGCACAACGGCACCTCCACTAACGACAGGATAGTGAAAACAAACACGAAAATCTATACTATATTATATCTATTCCTATATACCAATGCAAACATAATCCCGTTAAAATCGCCAATAATAGCTAGCAATTACTGGTAAATTACCGATAAATTCTGGGTACCCGATAACTAATCATACAAACCACTTCATAACTAATCGTGCCAATTTGGTCTGCCAACTCCTCTACAGAGATGAATTCATCCCCCTGCCCACCTATCAGAACCGCTTCATCGCCCATAGATACCGCAGATTTAATATCAGTTACGTCTACCATACATTGGTCCATACACACCCTGCCCACCATTGGAACCCGTCGTCCTTGTATCAACACTTCTGCTCTATTAGACAACAAACGTGTATACCCATCAGCATACCCCAATGGCAAAGATGCTATAACAGCATCATCTTTAGTAATATAAGTACATCCATAACTAATGGCTGTCCCAGCGCCCACCTTCTTGACATACGATAATTCCGCTTTTAACGCCATGGCCTGTCTTAAATCTATCCGTTCCCGTTTAACCTCTTTAGACGGATATAAACCATAAATTATTAAACCGGGACGAACCAAATCGAAATGTGCCTCAGGCAGGTCTATAACCGCTGCACTGTTCGCTGCATGCCGCAGGAGAAATTCCAGCCCCAGCTGCTTTAATCGGTCTAAGAACCAGGAAAACCACTGTAGCTGCTTTGCTGTATAACGCTTATCCGCTGCATCCGCAACAGCAAAATGAGTGTAAATGCCCTCTAGTTCCAATCCCGGCAATCTAGCCATTTCCAAGATGGTCTTTAAAGATACCTCCTCCGGCAAGAGCCCTATTCTACCCATACCGGTATCTAACTTCACATGTGCCTTTGCTTTTTTGCCGCGCGAAAGCGCCGCAGTGGATAGTGACTTAGCCTGTTCCAGTGAATAAATGGTTTGGCGCAAATCCCAGTCAACTACCGCCGGCAGTTGGGTGAGAGGCGTATATCCCAATATAAGAATTGGCGCATCAATTCCAGTGTTGCGTAGTTGTATCGCTTCCTGCAGCAAAGCCACCCCCAGCCATTGGGCACCATTCTTTAAGGCTACCTCACTGACTTCATTGGCCCCATGACCGTATGCATTAGCCTTAACTACAGCCATCACTTGGGCCTGCGGGCTGGTAATACGGCGAATTTCCCGAATATTATTTTTAATCGCTCCCAAATCTATCTCTGCCCAAACCGGACGCAGCATAATATCACCTAACTTAGAATAATTTAATTTTCGTCCCCTATTTATATAACATTATCGACCTAATCTTCGCAGCACCCTGGGCAGCATTTCTGGCAAATCACCAGCAACTAACCCCATTTGCCCTTGCACCGATGCTGCTTCATCGCCGGCCAATCCGTGCAGGTATGCACCGGCTGCCGCCGCCTTTTCGGTAGCTAAGCCTTGGGCAAGTAGAGCGCCGATAATACCTGCCAAGACATCGCCACTTCCCCCGGTAGCCATGCCCGGATTACCCGTAGTATTAACATAAACAAACTGTTCCGATGTCGCCGTTAAAGAGCGCGCTCCTTTAAGTAGTACCGTGGTCCCATATTTTTTCACAGCTTCCGTTACCGCCTCTAAGCGGCTGCTCTGCACCTGCCCAACACTTTGGCCTAACAAACGTGCCATTTCGCCGGGGTGTGGGGTAAGTACCGTACTGCGGAGAAAACGCATCCCTTCCAAGCCAGCAATGATATTTAACGCATCAGCATCAATCACTAGAGGTTTATGGATTTTAGGTAGCAAAGCAGCTAGAAAGACTCCTACTTCGTCTCCTTGGGACATGCCGGGCCCGATAACCACTGCCGTCGCCGTGGATATCAATGGTTGTAGTTGTGCAGCCGCTTCTGCTGCTGCAAAAGTGCCGGAAGCAGTTTCCGCCACACCACAGGTCAGTATCTCAGTGATTTGAGCAGCAGTAATTTGCTGTATCGACCTTGGTACCGCCAATGTTACCAGGCCTGCCCCCGCCTTCAATGCCGCCTTTGCAGCAAGAATCGGTGCTCCCGACATCCCCATGCTTCCACCAATGACCAGCACATGCCCGTATGTCCCTTTGTGTCCCGTAGACTCCCTTGGGGGAATTGCTTGAATACACCAATCTAAATCCACCATTTCAGTCCTTGACCCGGTACTATCCAGCAAACTCTGTGGAATAGAAATATCCGCGACAACTAACTTTCCCACCGCGCCGACCCCCGGCTCAACTAATAATCCTAATTTAGGAAGGGCAAAGGTAACTGTGATATCAGCCCGAACACAGACACCCTTAATCTTACCGCTGCTCGCATCCAGACCCGAAGGGACATCCACTGCCAATACAGGCACGCCGGATTCGTTAACTGTTTCCATTACTTGAGCTGTCAATCCTCTTGGCGAACCCCGGAAGCCAGTGCCAAAAATTGCATCTACCACCATATCTGTATAAAGCAACGTTACATTTAGCCTAGTAAGGTCATTTTCATCCTCCAGCCGAAAAACGGGTATACCCATCTGCTCAACAATACGCATATTCGTTGCCGCATCCCCGGAGTATTCCGTTGGGTCACTGGTTAGAAAAATTTTCACTTTGACTTTGCTGTTAGATAAATGCCTGGCAATAACTAGACCATCTCCGCCGTTATTGCCCTTACCTACAACTATCGTGACCTGCTTATCGGCCAATTGACCACCAAAGTAATTCTGAATACTTTCAACTACCTTAAAACCGGCATTTTCCATCAAAATAACTCCAGGTATTCCGAGTTTTATCGCTTTCTGATCTAGTTGCTGCATTTCGTCACTGGTTACTACCTTCACAACATGCCCCTCCCTCGTATAATATGTTTTGACAAATCAAATCACTAAATTTCCAGTTAATTTTTGTTCTTTGAAAACTTAAAACTATCACATTTGTATAACCTAAGCCCGTTCACTTTACCCTTTACGGTGAGTGGGCCGCATGGTAGGCTCGTTGGCTGCACAGCCACTTCCCTTTAGGGGGTGGCTCCCAGGCTGTGTTAACCATGCGGCCAGAGGCTCACCGTCAAGGGCGGGCGTCTTCAAAAACGTAATATTTGGGGTTGGACTTTTCGTGATGTTCCTAGATAATTATCTATGAGGATAATTTGGGGAAATGCTTTCCCTCCCTGTAGCTTTGACTACTTTTTAAAGTCTGCATCCCCAGCTCTCGTTTGTACTTCTAACCCGCAGGCTGTTCCCTCCGGCAACCCATGCTGGAATGTAGCAGTTTCCAGGCAGCCCATGGACCGGAGTGAGTTCTCATACGCGAGGCTGATTGATCTTACGAGTGCGCTGGGGGCATCCCGAAAAGTCCATTTCCTCATTATGCTAAATGAATTGGAGGTGATCCCCATTGTACAAACTTTTTATCGGTATTGACGTTAGTTCTGAAGATTTAAAAGTGTGTATTATGAACCAGGATGGCGATGTCTTGAAGTCTTTCACTGTTAACAATAACCTTCCTGGCGCAAAATTTCTGCGTGACCAGATTGTTAGCTTTTCGGACAAGTATTCTTCCCAGGAAATTCAAATCGGCATGGAATCTACTTCCGTCTACAGCTGGCATCCTGCTATGTTTCTTAATGAGGATAAGGAACTTCGTAAACGCCAGGCTAAGGTCTACACTATTAATGCTAGGCTTATCAAAAGGTTTAAAGATGCTTATGTCGACCTTGATAAGACTGATGATATTGATGCCTGGATTATTGCTGACCGCTTGCGCTTCGGCCGGCTCCCTCTGTCCATGATTATGCAGGAACAGTATGTTGCCCTACAAAGACTAACAAGGTCACGCTATCACTTGGTCAAAAGTCTGACTCGTGAAAAACAGCATTTCTTACAGCACTTATTCTTTAAATGCAATGCTTTTAGGTCTGAGGTTGAATCCTCTGTATTTGGTAACGCCATGATGGATCTCTTCCTTGAAAAATATAGCCTTGATGAAATTGCTGCTATGGATATTGCTGTACTTGCTGATTTTCTCAAAGAAAAAAGTAAAAATCGCTTTAAGGACCCCGAAGGGGTTGCCAAATGCATACAGAAAGCTGTGCTAATTCCTCTTACAGGCTTTCTAAGTGCGTTGAAGACTCAATCGATATTCTCATGGCAACATCCATTGAGACTATTCACAGTATCAAATCGCAAATCAAACAGCTTGATAAAGCGATTGAACGGCTTTTGGCCGGTATTCCTAATACCTTAAAGTCCATTCCCGGTATTGGCCCTGTTTACTGTGCCGGTATCCTGGCTGAAATCGGTGATATTCACCGGTTTAAGGACCAAGCATCTTTAGCTAAATATGCCGGCCTTACGTGGAGCAAGCACCAGTCGGGAAAGTTTAAGGCTGATGAAACTAACATGATACGCTCTGGTAATCGTTATCTCCGTTTTTACCTGGTTGAGGCTGCCAACTCGGTTAAAAACTATGAACCGGAGTTTCGCGATTACTACTACAAAAAGTATCATGAGGTGCCTAAGCACCGGCATAAAAGAGCCCTCGTCTTAACCGCAAGAAAACTTGTGCGTCTGGTCGATGCGCTGCTACGTAACGACCAAATCTACTCGCCTCGAAGGAAGGTGAATCGATGAGGTAAACACCTCCTCAATATCCTTCGGTAATATCCAGTTTCTGTAATTTTAACTGGGCTTCTTAAATGATGTCTTTTTTGAGAAATAGTAGCTAATTTATTTCCAATTTTCTTTTTTAGGTACTTGACATATTACCGCAGGACTTTACCGCACACAATCTAATCTTAACATTTAACAAAGGCCATCAATTGCCCACAGCTAATACCATGGCCACCGCATGGGATTTGGAATGAGAAAGAGATATCTGCCATCTCACTAAACCCATGGAATGGGCTATTTCTTCTGCCTTTTCGTGTAATTTCAGCTCCGGTTTGCCGCTGGGATGGCTAATCACTTCTATATCCTTTAACTTACAGGCACCCAAACCGAGCCCCATAGCCTTAAGTACCGCTTCTTTAGCGGCAAACCGGGCCGCCAAAGATGGGGCGGGAAATTTCTTTGTAAAACAATAAGACAGCTCTTCAGTGGTAAAAATACGCTTGGTGAATTTGCCCGACCATTTATCCACCAAAACCGCTATTCGTTTTATCTCAATTATATCCACGCCTATAGTCTCCATAGATCTCACCTCGCGCCTGACCTTTAATATCCTTTCTTCAAAAAGAGTGGAATGTCCTTGTCCCATCAGTTTTTAACAGGAATATATCTGCCGAAAGGCCGTTAAAAACCGTTAAAAGGTTTTCAGCAGAAATCAACGGTCAATAAACCCGTTGGGGATTATTTCCAGAACATTCTACCATATAAGGTGGCTATCTTTACGTTTAAGCTGACGTTTTTCCCGTTCACCGATTTTTGCTTTTCGACATCCTTTTGTCATCCTATAATAAGAGCAACATTACATTTGTTACTACTGGGTTATGCTTTCAGCGTTCCCAAATGTGCGTTGCGACAAACCCTAAGAATTTAACTGTCAAGTTTGTTTTCTGAATATTCCGTTTTTTAATACATTATAATACATTATTTGGAGGAATCCTTATGAATGCATTGACTATGTTTGTCAAGTCTCTGGACGCAGCGACAGGATTTCATCTCAACGCAGAACAGCGCGTCTTAAAAAAATTGACTCAACTTGCCCCGCTGGCAGATGAACAATTGCGACTGCGGGACCAGCGCTTCGTAGTGCTAGATACTGAAACAACCGGGTTGAGGCCGGGCAAGGGAGACAGAGTAACTTCCTTGGGGGCTGTGGTTGTAGAAAACGGAATGGTTAACGAATCAAAAACCTTCTATGAGTTAGTTGACCCGGGACGGAACATTCCTGAAGAGATTTCACAGTTGACCGGCATAACCAACGACATGGTGGCGGGTAAACCCAATCTTACCGAAGTATTAAATCGCTTTTTACCTTGGGCGGGAAAAAGCGTCCTCGCGGGGCATGTAATGCAGTTCGACTTAGCGTTTATCAATAGGCATTTATTAACATCGTGCGGCAGGAAACTGGTGCACACCAGTTTGGATACAAAACAGTTAGCTGAATATGCTTTCCCCGATACCGCTCACTATACTTTAGAAGATATCTGTTCCTTCTTAGCTATTCCATGTGCACCAAGACACCATGCTCTCAATGATGCATTATCCGCAGCACGACTATTGGAAGCAACACTGTCAGTACTTGACCAACAGGGGGTAAATTCCCTTATTGAGTTAAAGCGCTTTATGCGCTGTCGGCGGATGCTGGCACCAGTGGTATCACCGATGGAATGCTGATTTTTTCAATTCTAATCTACAAGGAGGTGGATCAAAAAAGTTTCGCTGCTCACTTGTTATGATCTCATAACTATCAGTTTATGGAGGTGTCCTTAATGGTAGAAAAAAAGCTTACTGAAAAGCAACAAGAATATTGGAAAAAAAATATCGGTTTGATTCGTATTCTTTTGATTATTTGGGCATTGGTTTCCTATGTAGGTGGAATCATCTTGGCCGTACCTTTTAGCAGAATCCCATTTTTCGGGGTTAATTTAGCATTCTGGCTGGCTCAACAAGGCTCGATTCTCGTTTTTATCGCTCTTATCGTCATCTACGCCGTTCGTATGGATAAACTGGATAAAGAGTATGATTTCCATGAGATTAAGATAACTGACCAGAAGAAGGGGGTTTCCGCATGAGCGTTGAACTTTTAACCTTAATCATAATTGCTATTACCTTTGCTTTTTACCTCTACATCGGCTGGTGGGCCCGGGTTCGGGACACCAAGGGTTTTTATGTAGCCGGCGGTGAAATCCCCGCAGTGGCAAACGGTGCGGCTATTGCCGCTGACTGGATGTCTGGTGCTTCCTTCATCTCTATGGCCGGCCTTATCTCCTTTATGGGTTTTGACGGCACAGTATACCTGATGGGTTGGACCGGCGGCTATGTGCTGTTAACACTGCTATTGGCTCCTTACCTCCGGAAATATGGCAAGTACACCGTCCCCGACTTTATCGGTGACCGTTACTACTCCAATACCACCCGAGCGGTTGCTGCTCTCGCTACCATATTTATTTCGATGACATATGTTGCGGGCCAGATGCGTGGTGTAGGTATCGTCTTCAGTCGGTTCCTGCAGGTAGATATTACAATCGGCGTTTTCATCGGTATGGGCATCGTCGCCTTCTTCGCCATTCTGGGCGGCATGAAAGGTATTACCTGGACTCAGGTGGCTCAGTACTCGGTATTGATTATCGCCTATATGATTACAGCCGGTGCCATTGCCGGCATGTTGACTGGTATTCCAATCCCGCAGGTAGCCTTGACTTTTTCAGGGTTCGCCCAAAAGCTCACCAACTTGCAGGTGGAGTTGGGATTAATGGAATATATTAAACCTTTCCAATCTATGTCAGCGCTGAATGTGTTTGCTGTGACCCTGGCGTTAATGATTGGTACCGCCGGCCTACCCCATGTTATCGTCCGGTTCTACACCGTTAAAACTGTTCGGGCAGCGCGTTGGTCGGGCGTTTGGGCAATAATCTTTATCGCCCTATTATACACTACCGCCCCGGCACTAGGCGTATTTGCAAAGTATAACTTGATTAACAGCCTTAATAACAAAACCGTAGAAGAAGTACAGCAGATTGAATGGGCATCCAAATGGGCTGAAACAGGCCTGTTCCAATTTAACGACAAGAATGGTGACGGTATCCTTAATATGACCAATGACGATACTAATGAAATCGTTATTGACCGGGATACCATTGTTCTCTCCACTCCCGAAGTAGCGCAGTTGTCGCCCTTTGTAATCGCGCTGGTAGCAGCGGGTGGTCTAGCCGCAGCTCTCTCCACTGCGGCAGGTCTCTTAATGGCCATGTCCAGTGCAGCAGCCCATGATATTTATTACCGCATTTTAAGACCTGAAGCTACTGAACAGCAGCGCCTGAAAGTAGCCCGTTGGTCCATCCTGGGAGCAGTTTTGATCGCAGGTTGGTTTGGTATTCATCCGCCGGGGTTTGTGGGAGAGGTGGTGGCCTTCGCCTTCGGCTTAGCTGCAGCGAGTCTCTTCCCCGCCATCTTACTGGGTATCTTTGATAAACGGATGAACCGTCAGGGAGCAACCTGGGGCATTGGGGTTGGGCTGGCATTCACCTTTATCATGATCCTGTTGATGCGTTCACCACAAATTTTCGGTACCGCCAAACCGATAATTTCTAGTTTCTTCGGTATTAACGCCCAAGGAGTCGGCTCAGTGGGAGCTATACTTAACTTCGCAATATCCTACTTTGTATCGCGTAACACCGAGGCACCGCCGCAAGAAATACAAGACTTGGTTGAAGAAATTCGTATCCCCAGAGGTGTTGGCCAGGCACACACTCATTAGTTGGTAAAGTACACAGGCCGGGAAGGGGTTCCTCCTTCCCGGCTTTTAATTACTATCATTCCCATCCTTAAGCCCTTTTGAACAGCAATTTCCTCCTTTGGGAAGAACACAGTAGATTTGCAGGAAAGTTATAGACAATAACGAATATTCTTATATTAAGGTTTTTTTGACAGGTAGTATCTCCTTATGCCGATGCAGACATTGTTTTTCACAACTGTAAAATCCTTTGGAGGTGTAAAAATGATTTGGACAATTGTATTTGCATTAGTGCTGGTGATGCTTTACTGGCTCCATCCGTACCTTAGCGCCTTGGTAATTCGTAAGGCAGTGGGCATCGCCCTATTCCTGGAGGTGTTTTACGTTATTGGCTCCCTTCTATCTGAGAGCTGGCCCTTCCCCACCCCTCTCGCCACCATCCAAATTTTAATTGCTGTCGGTCTAGGCGTGGCCTTGGGTGTAGTTTTTTCACGAGTATGGCCTCTGGCCAAGAAACCAGGTTTTGAGCGCATCGTACGTACCCTTCTTATTTTTATCCCTTCACTAGGTTTGGGAATAGGATTACAAATGGCCCTTCAGGGAAGACAACCAACCCAAGCTATCTATTTGATCTTTGCCTTGTCTACTTGGCTGGGCTCCGGGCATTTTATCCGTAAGGATTAGAAGGAACCGTAATACCTTCGTACCGTTATTCTTTGCGCAGAAAAAACTAACTAAGAGGCCCATCCAGGTACGTTGCGTAGGTTCAAAAAAGGTCTTTCCCGATTAATAGAAAGGAGGGGTTACTTTGTCCGGTGAACACCAGCAGTTGAGCAATAATCAAATACGCAACTTTCTCCAAACGGTTCATCCTTTCTCCCTGTTACCATTGAAGGCCCTGGAACAACTTGTACCATTAATTATCCAGAAGGTATTCCCTGCCGATAGCTTTGCCTTTCGGCAAGATGAAGAATCTAAACAAGTGTTATTTATTATAATTACCGGCCTTGCGGAAATACGGGTGCGAAACGAGCAGGGGCACGAAACCGTTCCTGGCTACCGAAGGGAGGGGGACTTCTTTGGGGAGACAGTTGTACTTTCGGATAAGACTTATCCGGCATCGGTAAAAGCTATTAATGATTTAGATTGTCTCTTGGTTTCCCGCGAGGATTTTGAGAAGCTGCTTGAACATAATGCGCTGTTCGCCAGTTTTTTTGGCCAGCTGGTAGTCGACCGCTTCCGCAGCTTATTCCGTGAGGTTGCCATGGAACCCGGTCCTTTAGTAACGTATGAAAGCCATGCAGCATTGAAACGAGCCAGTGAACTGATGAGTACACCCGTGATTACCTCATCGCCGACCCAAAAAACCAATGAAATAGCCAGAATAATGTCCTTAAATCATATCAGTGCCGTAGTATTGACAGGTAGCGATGGTAAAGTCAGCGGTTTAATCACCGAAAGAGACTTGGTAGAAAAAGTAGTTGCCAAAAGCCGTACACCGGACAACATGCCAGCTAATACAGTGTCCAGCGGTCAACCGGTTTGTGTGCCGGCCGACGCCTATTATTATCAAGTTCTATTAGCAATGATCAGAGGACATGCCAAACACGCCATAGTAACAGAAGGCGAGAAACCGGTTGGTATAATTACCATCCGTGACCTGATTCGTTCGCGTAATACCGGCGTAATCAGTGTTGTGGACCGCTTGGAATCCCAATTAAGCCTAGAGAACTTATCCCGGGCCGCGACAGAAATAGACCAGATTCTCATTGGCCTAGTCACGGAAAATGCCCCTATCCCGGAAATACTGGATATCATCACTGAGTTTTACGATCGTATCACCCGACAAGTAATTGAAATAGCCATTGAAACAATGGTAGCGGAGTACGGCCCTCCGCCTGCACGTTTTTGTTGGTTGACCATGGGCAGCGGCGGTCGAAGAGAACAATTTATGCGCACTGACCAGGATAATGCACTAATCTATCAGCAACTGGAAGACCCAGACCAAAAACAAAATGCGGAAGAATATTTCTCTAAACTGGCCGAATTAGTAGTTGAAGGCCTTACTATATGCGGTTTCGCCCCCTGCCCCGGAAATGTAATGGCTATAAATCCTTTCTGGCGGGGAAATACTGGTTATTGGAATTCTTTGACTGCCAAATGGTTACAGGGAACCCAAAGTGAAGATATTCGAATGTTGACTATTTTCCTTGATTTTCGGCCGGTATACGGGCACTACCCCTTGGCCGAAGATTTGCGCCAGTTTCTAAGTAAAAGCTTTAGCAAGCAGCCGCTAATTTTATCCTTTCTGGCGGAAGATGCGAGCCGTGGACGGCTTCCCGTAGGATTTCTCGGTAATCCCGTCGGTGAAAGGACCGGTAAGCATCGGGCAGAAATAAATCTGAAAAAATCGGTATCGGTCTATCTAATCGATTGTATCAGACTGCTGGCATTAAAAGAAGGAGCAGCCACAACGAATACGCTGGAGCGAATTCAATATCTGCGACAGAAAAAAACACTATCCAAAAACCTGCTTGACCTATTGGAAACTTCGTTCGAAACCATTATGCTATTTCGTCTGCGGGCCAACTTAGAGCAAATAAAAAATGATGGTAAGCCAGATAATTACCTACAGTTAAAGACCCTGCACGCTCGGGAAAAGGCACTCCTAAAAGATGCCCTAAAAGCAATTGATAAATTGATGACAATTACCAGGGAAGGAAACCTCATTTTCTAAACCTATGAATTACCAGTGAGATAGATTAAAAGCCGTCACCTACCATTCACCGGCTATTTTCATTAGTTCAGCCGCCAAAAACGCCTATTCGCAGAATATTCTTTTAATTTATTTAGCTGCACTGTTATGATGTTAATAGGAACCTACCATTTAGAGGAGGTGTTTTGAGGCCCTTAGCCCTAATCCTCAGCTATTGTTAAATAAATCAGAATCTTTAATCCATTAAACCTGTTGGAGGTGTTTTTTTTGAAGGACAAATCTAAAGCTTTAGAAGCGCTGTTACAAGAAAACCGGGTGTTCGCTCCGCCACAAGATTTTGTGGCCCAGGCCAATGCCAACGATGCCGCCATCTACGATCAGGCTTCGGCTGACCGCTTAGGATTTTGGGCACGTCAGGCTGAAAGTATTGATTTCTTTGAACCTTACAACGAGGTCCTTGAATGGGATGCACCGTTTGCTAAATGGTTTGTAAATGGCAAACTCAATGTAGCTTACAATTGTATCGACCGGCATCTAAAAACCGACCGCCGAAATAAAGCAGCAATAATATGGGAAGGTGAACCGGGTGATACCGTCACTTTAACCTATCAAGACCTTTACCGCGAAGTAAATAAATTTGCCAATGTGATGAGGAAACTTGGTGTCAAAAAAGGCGACAGGGTTACTATCTACCTACCTATGATTCCTGAACTGGCCATCGCCATGCTGGCCTGTGCCCGCATCGGTGCACCACACAGTATCGTCTTTGGGGGCTTCAGTGCAGATTCTTTAAGAGATCGGATAGATGATGCTCAATCAACACTGCTCATCACCGCAGACGGCGGCTGGCGGCGGGGCTCTGTAGTGCCGTTGAAGGGAAATGCTGACCAAGCTGTAGAAGGCGATTCCCCGGTAAAAAATGTTGTGGTAGTAGAACGCGTCGGCTTGGCAAAATCCAACGCCAACATGGTTGAAGGTCGAGATCTTCTTTGGCACGAACTGATGAAGGAGTCTTCTCATATCTGCGAACCGGAATCGATGGACTCGGAAGATATGTTGTTTATTCTTTATACGAGCGGCACCACCGGCAAACCCAAGGGGGTAGTTCACACCACCGGCGGTTACCTCGTAGGTACGGCCAGCACACACCGCTATATTTTCGATTTGAAGGAAAATGATGTGTACTGGTGTACCGCTGACATTGGCTGGATTACTGGACACAGTTATATAATCTACGGCCCCCTGGCTAACGGAGCTACTACGGTAATGTACGAGGGCGGTCCTGATTACCCAAACAAAGATCGTTTTTGGGAAATCGTTGAGAAGTATGGAGTAAACATTTTCTATACAGCTCCCACTGCAATTCGCGCCTTTATGAAATGGGGCACCCAGTGGCCGGAAAGCAGAGACTTATCCTCCTTAAGGTTATTGGGAACTGTAGGCGAACCCATCAATCCTGAAGCGTGGATGTGGTATCACAAATTTATCGGCGGCGAGCGCTGCCCCATTGTAGATACTTGGTGGCAAACAGAGACCGGGCAAATTATGATTTCGCCGCTACCGGGACTGACCAAAACAACTCCCGGAACGGCTACCGTACCCTTCCCAGGCATCGAGGTGGATGTGGTTGATGAACAAGGAAACAGTAGTGATGCAGGCTACCTGATAGTAAAATCGCCTTGGCCCGCTATGCTTAGAACGGTTTATGGCGACCCCGAAAGATATAAGAGTACCTACTGGAGCAGATTTGATGATTATTACTTTACCGGTGACGGTGCCAAGCGCGACGAGCTTGGTAATATATGGGTGATGGGCAGGGTTGACGATGTGCTCAACGTCTCCGGACACCGCATTGGCACGATGGAAGTAGAAAGCGCATTGGTGGACCATCAAAGTGTAGCTGAAGCCGCCGTTATTGGTAAAACCCATGAACTTAAGGGTCAGGCAGTAGCAGCCTTTGTTACTCTTAAGGACGGCTTCGAAGGTACCGATGATCTAATGGCGGAATTAAAAGCCCATGTAGCTAAAAAAATTGGGGCTATTGCCCGCCCGGAAGACATCTTCTTCTCTGCAGAACTACCAAAAACCCGTAGTGGCAAAATCATGCGCCGCCTGCTTCGGGATATTGCCGAAGGCCGAAAGCTAGGCGATACGACAACCCTGGCTGACCCTTCAGTAGTGCAAAAACTTATGAGCCAAAATGACGAATAACTTAAGTAAATACTAAAATGCCGGGGTCCTTTACGGGACCCCGGGTTAACTTAATATCAAAACTTGTCCCTGCCAATAAGCATTTACCAGGTGTGTAGTCTATCCATCAACCCATTTGACACTACCAAACCATCTCCTGTACAGGGTTCATGTACTGACCCCTTTCCTTTACCTTATCTGCCGTGAATTTATACAGCTTTACTGCACTATCTGCATAGACTAATCGTAGCAACATTTGCCAGACATGGTACTGCAGGAATAACTATTACCATTGTCGAAATATTATTAATATTTATTATTAGAGGGGGCAGGTATACTTGATGTACCTTAGATTGGTAATTATAGCCGGGTTATTAAGCGGATTGCAAATGATACTTTTCATACAGTTATTTGTGCTCGACTCATGGAAAGTTATTGCTTCACTTCTCTTAATAAATTTTATTACGCTTACTATTACATCCGGATGGTTGAAACAAGCATCTGTTGACGAACAGGAAGAAAATAATGAACATCTGGCTTCTTATGACCCGACCTTAAAAATTGCAAATGAAACGCTGCCAATCCTTCGGGGTGGTCTCACCGAACAGTCTGCCCATAAAACCGCAGAAATTATTCAAAAGATTGCCGATGTGCCCGCAGTGGCAGTGACCAATAAAGAACAGGTCTTGAGCTATCTGGGCGCAGGGTGTGAAATGCACCAACCTGGTGATAAAATTTTAACCGAGGCTACCAAAGAGGTTATTAAATCAGGACAGCATAAAGTAGTACAAACAGCCAAACAGCTAAATTGCCCTGTAGAGAACTGCGATTGCCCTCTGGCTGCCGCTGTAATAGTTCCTTTAAAAAACAAAGGTGAAGTAGTCGGCACCTTAAAACTTTATCAAACTCAGGATGGACAGCTGCCGCCACATACAATTCGTCTAGCCATTGGAATTGGGCAACTGTTAAGCATGCAAATCGAGCTTTCAGAACTTGACCGTCAGACCCAACTATTAACTATGGCAAAGCTTGATGCCCTGCATGCACAGATAAACCCGCACTTTTTCTTCAATACGCTTAACACTATTATCATGTACAGTCGAACCAATCCCGACCGAGCCCGAAGATTACTCATTCGACTGGCGGAATTTTTCAGACAAACCTTAAAACGCCATGGGCATTTCATTACACTGCGGGAAGAGTTGGAATGTGTCAATACTTACTTGGTTCTGGAAAAAGCTCGTTTCGGTGATAAGCTCCAAATAATTGAGGAAGTTGACGAAAGTTTAATGAACTACAAGCTCCCCGTGCTCAGTATTCAACCGCTGATAGAAAACGCAGTTAAACATGGTGTTACCCCTAAGGTTGGTACCGGAGCAGTCAAAGTCACTGCCCGCAAAGAAATCAACGAATTGGTACTAAGTGTAGTGGATGATGGCGTTGGTATCCCAGCAGACAAATTACAGCAGGTACTGCAGCCAGGGGTTGGCTCAGGCAATGGGGTAGGTATGAGCAATGTCCATGAAAGAATTAAAACTCTCTTCGGTGAAGACTACGGTTTGAAGATTGTCAGTTACCCTGACCAGGGAACTTCCATTGAAATGCGCATTCCTCTTCTCATCAATGAAGAAGAGACTGTGGAACGAGGAGGCCTAAACTATTATGAAGCTGAAAGCGCTCATCGTTGATGATGAATATCCAGCCCGCAAAGAGCTCCGCTTTTTACTAGACCAATTTGAAAATGTGGAAGTGGTCGGCGAAGCCACAAACGCTCGAGAGGCATTAAAGCTCATTTCGGCTTTGAATTATTCCGTTTTATTTTTGGATGTAGAAATGCCGGGGATGACCGGCCTAGAATTAAGCTCCATTATCCAGGAACTCCCCAAACGACCTTATATAATCTTTGTCACAGCATATGAAGAATATGCTGTAAAGGCTTTTGAAGTCAATGCAGTTGACTACTTATTAAAACCATTTGATGAAAAGCGTTTACACCAAGCCATGCAAAAACTTTTTAAGCTGGTAGAAAAAAATAAAGAAAAAGAAAAAGCCGTACACGGTAGTGGGGAAGAGCACACTAAGCTGGACCGCCTACCCGTGGAGAAGGATGGAAAAACTCTGCTCATTCCAGAAACAGAAATCATTTATGCATATACGCAGGACGATAGTGTCTTCTTAAAAACTACCAAAGACCTATATGTTTCCAAATATACACTTAAAGAACTTGAAAGTCGGTTAAATAGCACTGTCTTTTTCCGCACCCACCGCTGTTACATTGTCAACCTTGGCAAAGTACAGGAGATTATTCCCTTTTTCAATGGCACATACAATCTTGTTGTTAATGACGACCATCGCAGCAAGGTACCTGTAAGTCGAAACCAAGCTAAAAACTTAAAAAAGTTCTTAGGTATGTAAATATAAACCGCACGGTAAGTTCCCGTGCGGTTTATATTTACAAATTATTGTTCAACGGTCAGGCTAACCGCTCGGCTATTTTTTGGCCCCAGGCATAACATTCTTCCAGCTTTTCCGGGGTGGGTACATACTTCGCTTCCAAGCCCTCATTCATCACTTCTACTCCAGCAGCATTTAGGGTTTCGGTAATAGATTTTACTGCTCCACCGCGCCAACCATAAGAACCAAAAGCTGCACCCATTTTCTTACGCGGCTTTAGCCCTTTTAAATCTTCTAAAATTGCCGCCAGCGACGGAAGATAATCATTGTTTATGGTAGACGAACCTACCAGTAAGCACTTGGCGGTTAGAAGTTCAGCTATTATATCATTTCTGTCAGTTTTATGCGCCTGGAACAGCTTTGCCTCCACCCCGCCGGCTTTAATCCCGTCAATGATTGCCCTAGCCATCTTCTCCGTACTGCTCCACATGGTATCAAAAACAATCACCACTTTATTTTCACCTTCGCCCTCTGCCCACTTGGCATAAGCATTGATAATCTTGCCAGGGTCCTTACGCCAGATGATACCATGGCTGGGAGCGATAGTTTTAATTTCGATACCCATCTTTTGCACTTCAGCAAGCTTTTTCAGCACCAATTTGCTGAAGGGGGTAAGAATATTGGCATAGTATTTTGCTGCTTCAGTCATCAACTGATGCTCATCTACCAAGTCATCAAACATTCCGGTAGTCGCAATATGCTGGCCAAAGGCATCGTTGGGCAGCAGCAGTGCATCCTCGGGAACATAAGTAAACATGCTATCCGGCCAATGCAGCATTGGTGCTTCAACGAAAGTCAGTGTCTTACTCCCTAAACTAACCTTATCGCCGGTCTTCACCACTTGGACATTATATTCGCCGTGGTATTGTTCCATTAATCCTTCTTTTCCTTTGGCGGTGCAGAGCACAGTGGCATTAGGCGCCAACTTTATCAATTCCGGAAATGCACCGGAATGATCCGGTTCGGTGTGGTTTACCACTATGTAGTCAATATTCGTAGGGTCTATATATTCTTTGATATTTTCAATGAAACTTTCGGTGAAAGGCCTGTAAACAGTATCCACCACCGCAACCTTCTCATCTTTAATCAGGTACGAATTATATGTGGTGCCACGATGGGTGGTGTACGCGGGTCCATGAAACAGCCGAATATTCCAATCCACTGCCCCTATCCAGTAAACTCCTTCAATAACACGAAAAGTACGCATCTTTTCATTCCTCCTCTTTTTAAATGACAGGCATCAAAGTATTAACGTTTCAGAGATGATTTCTCATCCGCAATGCAACAAAAGAGCAAAGGACATGGATCTTCTACATTGATCAACGGCGAAACTATCGGTTGATATTATTGTTACCCTAAAAGCCCTTATTATTTACTTTCTGTTTGAACCCATTAATTGCTTGCCACCAAAAGGGATATAATCCCAAGTGAAGAAGGATATATTAGAATAAAGAATATATCACATGAAGGGAGGCTTTGAAAATGCCTATTATTACTATTGACGCTGGTAAGATGGAAAAAAAGCAGAAAGAAACATTGATTGAAGGTTTTACAAAAACCGCCAGCACAACTTTAAACATCCCTGAACAGGCTTTCGTTGTACTGATAAAGGAAAACGACCCCGATAATGTCGGCACTGGCGGCGTAATGCTATCTAAAAAACAGGCCGATTAACGATTGGCATCCATTGCGCTTTTCGAACCTCTTTAATAACTTCGGCCATGCCGGAGTTATTACTTAATGTATAGGAAAATTTTTTAAAGCTCCTGGTTGAAACATTCTTCTTCCCAGCATCGTCTAATAGTATTGAATTTAAGGAAAGTGAGGTTCGAAAAGCGTGAAAAAAATCCATTTAGCACTGATGTTAATGTTGATGTTGTCCCTATTGGTGACGGGATGTTTGGGAACTAACGGCAAAACTGATCAAAATCAGCCTTCTCAACAACCATCGGAAACCAATGATGGAGGCCAGAAAGATAATTCCCAAGGGACCTATCCTGATGAGATTGCTGCTTGGCTGGAAACTTTTAAACCTATTTTTGTCGCCGATTCCAAGGTAATCGGTAACGAGACCTTCCTTATGGTAAGTTGGGGAGAGAAATCCACCGGGGGATACGATGTCAATATTAAGGAAATCAAGGAAACCGCTGAAAAAATCACAGTTCTAGTAGAATTTACTGAACCGGAACCAGGCGCTATGGTTACCCAGGCATTAACCTATCCAAATGCCGTGGAAGTATTGGATAAGGCCACGGATAAAGATATTGAATTCACGGCAACCGACCCCAATATCTTTATTCCACACTTATACGGTTACGATGCCGTAACCGGCGGCTTTGAAAAAAGAAATGATTATATTGCGGTGACAGAATTCAAGGCTACCCCGGAGCAGCTGCACGTCAGCGGTATAGCCCGCGCCTTTGAAGGAGGCATTAGCTATGCCCTCCTGGATTCCGAAGGCGAAACACTAGATACCGGCCACATTATGACTGCTGCAGGTGCACCAAATTGGGGCGGCTTTAATTTGGATTACCCTGCTCCTCCCCTGGGTCAGGGAGATAAGTTGCAGCTTTTTGAAGCCAGCGCCAAAGATGGTAGTAAAACCCATATACTGGAATTTAACTTGACACCGGCTAAGTAAATATAATGAATCTTAACAATGGACGCTTATTTTTATCAACCTGATGGTTGGCCGAGGAGCACTGCAAATTTGCAGTGCTCCTTAAATTTTATTTAGTGTAAAGTAGCCAAATCCGCCGCCACCATGCCAACCCACCTGCTTGCTAATACCTGAAGCGTCTTCACCGCTAACCACCCTCTTTAATCTAGGCAGGCAGATGGTTTCCGCATGATCTCCCACCTCAATAGCAACCCAGCGTCTTCCTAATTTATGAGCCACAGCAGCGGTTGTACCAGAACCCAAAAAACAGTCCATTACCCAGTCTCCTTCTTCGGTAGCAAATTCTATCACACGCTTCAATAGACTTTCAGGCTTCTTTGAACGCTTAAAAACACAACCTCCTTCTCTGGCTGTACCGGTTACATTTATTTCTTCATGCTTCCACACATCATTGATATCTACCCGCCGATAAACATGGCCGTCCACCAACTGAGAGTAATCTTTAAGGAATAGTAGTTTACGCCCGTTTAAGAAATAATCACAAACCTGCTCTCCCCGCCTCTTTCCTTTGCTGGGAGTATATTCAGCCCGATATAAGACATCTTTAGCGCCCATTTCCAATAAAAGCCGCTGTTGAAATGTTGACTCTTTTTGAATACTGACTGATTGAACCATCTGCGAAAAATTTTCCGTTAGAAATACACGCTTGGCCTGCTGCGTAAGGTTATCAAAGGACAGAGATTGGTTGAGGGCCTTTGTTAGTAAACTCTGCTCTGCCTCACCGCATTCAATCCTACTAATGGCATCACTGTGGCGCTGCAACCATTGGTTCGCCGCCGCACGAAGTTTACGCACTTTAAACCGCGTAAGACTATACTGACCGTAACGGTAAATACGGATTATGTTTCCCCGGCGATCCGTATTCTCTGCCACAAGCCGCGCCGGGGAATGTATTTGTAACACTTGATTATACTGCCTTAGTACCTGGTCAGTGGCCAGAACGACCTTTTTATCCTCATAAACCTTAACCTTGTCGATATCCTTGGCGTAGACCAAGAGATATTCGCTGGTGTGCGGAATTACCGAAGAGCCCTGACCCAATACCGTTCTCCCGTCCGGAGCCCGCTGCCAGGTTATCTCCGACACAAAATTATCTCTGCCAAAGATCTCATCGGCAAGCACCTTTAAATAACTTTTCTCTTCGTAACCAATATGAATAAAGATAGTGCCTGACGGTTTTAAAAAGCGTTTTACCATTGCCAAACGTGTCTGCATCATTGACAGCCATATTCCATGGTCAAACTCATCCATATAGCCCATGGTACCGTTAGCTGCATTAAAAGGCGGGTCTATATAGATACATTGAATTTTACCTGTGAAATCCTTTTCCAGCGCTTTCAGTACGTACAGATTATCTCCCTTAATGAGTAAATTCCCATCCAAAAAAGTGCCCGACAAGCGAGACATGTTTCCTATGTATTGGCAGTTGTTTAAGGGATATCCTGTCAGGTCTTCTTCCTCTCCCCAAATAGGCAGTCCCTGCTCATCCAAAGCTAGCAGCCACTTATCTTTGCCATCCCAATTAAGCCGTATCTTGCCCAATACCCTCACCACTTTCATTCTGCCCTTCATGTTTCTAACACAGATTCTGCAATTAGGCTAAATTATCCTGCCATAAGCAGCTGCACAATGATTCACTCAGCCGGACGCGCTTAGAATTTAAAAAGAGCCAGAACAACTGGCTCCCTAGAAATATTCTTCATCTGTTGATGGGTCACGAAAAAAGCCCATTTGCTTAAGCGAATACGCTGTAATCATGCTGTATATTATTAAACTTACCAGCATAGAAAGCACATCGCCCATACTCCATTTAATATCGGCCGGGTAATGAAATGCCTTGGATATCAAGCCGAAGTTAAATAGCCAAATAGCAACCCCTAATCCGGCAGCTTTAAATAAATAGCTTTCTTCTGTGAATATATAGGAATACATAAAAGCAATAATAACTCCAAAAAAAGCGCCAATTATCATGGCAGCTAAAAAACCGAACAGCCAAAAAGCCAGATTATGCTCATATCCTTTCATAACCACGGTTATGGCCGTGGCGTTGTTATCATATTTAGCGATGTTCAGTACCTGCATTAATTCGTTAAAGATGTATTTGGCAATTGCACCAATTATACCGGCCCAGGTGCCTCTGACGAATTCATGACGCTGCTCTAATTTGAAGATAATTTTTGCCTCCCGCTTAGCCGTCACTTTCTTTATTTTTGCCCAGATTAAGTGATGTTAATTCCATTAAGTAAAAAGAAACCGCACCAAAGGGATGGTGGGTTTCCTTTTTAGAAATATTAAAAAGTATACACATGTATTTTACATTATTCAATCTTTGGTCCTGCCGTAGTAAGTTTATCCGGTACACCGCTAAACTTTTTGAAATTATCAGCAAATCTCCGGGCTAATCCTTTGGCGGCGCGGTCGTATTCCTCTTTATTACTCCAGGTTGCCCGGGGCTCAAGTATCTCAGTGGGCACACCGGGACAACTAACCGGCAGAGAGATGTCAAATACCGGGTCAGAGCGATATGCCACATCGTCCAATTGGCCGTTCAATGCCGCAGTAACCATAGCTCGGGTGTAGTTGAGGTTCATTCTATTACCCACTCCGTAAGGACCACCGGACCAACCGGTATTTATTAAGAATACCCGAGTGTTATGCTTAGCGATTCTATCTCCGAGCATCGCTGCGTAAACCATCGGCCTTAACGGTAAAAAAGGCGCACCAAAGCATGTCGAAAATGTTGCCTGCGGCTCTTTAATACCCCGTTCCGTTCCTGCCAGTTTACTGGTGTAGCCAGAAAGGAAATAATACATGGCTTGCTCTGCATTTAATTTAGCAATAGGCGGCATAACGCCAAATGCATCGGCAGTAAGAAATATTACCGTCTCAGGGTGATCACCGGCACCGGACTGTACCACACCGGGTATAAAATCAATAGGATATCCTGCCCGAGTGTTTTCCGTATGTTTGTCACTGTCGTAGTCTGCCGCCCGGGTAAGCGGGTCAATTGCTACATTTTCTATTACTGTACCAAAACGAATCGCTTCCCATATCTGCGGTTCCTTCTCCTTACTGAGATTGATGCATTTTGCATAGCATCCGCCTTCGAAATTAAATACGCCTGAATCCGACCAACCATGCTCATCATCACCAATTAAATACCTGTCCGGGTCCGCAGAAAGAGTAGTCTTCCCGGTGCCGGAAAGGCCAAAAAATAACGCAGCATCACCATTCTTGCCGACATTAGCAGAACAATGCATGGGAAATACATCCCGCTTCGGCAGCAGGTAATTCATAACGCCAAAAATGGATTTCTTCATCTCACCAGCATAATGAGTACCGCCAATAATTACAACCTTTTCATCGTAATTAACCACCACAAAGGCCTCGGAGTTAGTTCCATCCACCTCAGGGTCAGCTTTAAAACCCGGTGCCCCGATTAAAGTGAACTCTGGTTGATAACTATTCAATTCATCTTTGGTAGGCCGAATAAAAAGCTGGTGAACAAAAAGATTTTGCCATGCAAATTCGTTAATAAATCGAACCGGAAGACGATATTCTTGGTCCGCTCCGGCATAACCGTCAAATATAAATACGTCCCGGTTTTGCAAATACGCCAATAAACGTTGGTATAACAGCTCAAATTTTTCTTGGGACATAGGCCTGTTTACCGTACCCCAGTCAATGTCGCCATTCAGACCTGGAGTATCGACAGTAAACTTATCGTCAGGAGAACGCCCGGTATATTTACCCGTAAGAAGCGATAGTGCTCCATTAGACGCCATTGTACCTTCACCGCGTGCTAACGCCTTTTCCACCAATTGCGCAACCGAAAGATTGCGATACACTTTTCCGGAAGTATTATTACTTAGCAGCTGTCCATCAATTTGTGGCTTCATACTTCTCTCCTCTGTCGCTGATTTAGTATTGAGTCTACACGTCTTAGCAATTTCGATATTTATCGCCTTTTTCCTGCTACTTACTACAAATATTTCATACAAATATTTCATTATCCAGAAATAGTATGACACATTTAATACATCCCCGCTTTATTCCATTACATGCTGCTTTAACCCTTCATCTGGTCTTAATCCCGTAGCCGCAAGTTATCGGGTAACGGTACAGGACTGAGGTAAGTTTTCCTATTACGTACGGTACAAAACTGTGCTCATGTAAGAATTGATGTGAAAGGTCCGCCCTAGACTTAGGACGATAGGGAAAGGCTATAAAACGAAGTCGCTCAAAAAACAAAATTATATGGGGGTACCTGACGGCATCCCCCAAACTTTTATTCAGCCATTAAATTCACTAATAGTTTCTCAACAATTTCTTTGCCCTTGGCTAAAGCTGGCGCTACTTTTGAAACACCAGTTCTCCGGTTATGTCAACACCTTTTTGACTTTAGATCTTCGGGGCCAAACTCTTCGGGCCGTATAGCTACGTTCCTTCATTACCATCATGCACTCGCTTACCTTTATAATACCTGATTCCGTTTAATGCTGTAATACAGGCGGCAAGCCATGCCCCTCCGGCGGCAAAACCAGCAATCACATCACTGGGAAAATGAACACCAAGGTAAATGCGGCTAATACCAATGGCGGTAATTAAAACCGCCGTCAGCAGTAAAATCACCCAAGCATAGGTTGTCCGTTCTTTTAAATTTAACCAAATTATATAACCCAGCATGCCGTAAAATGCTGCGGAAACCATAGCATGGCCGCTGGGGAAACTGTAACCCCCTGCTTCTACCAGATGTTTTATTCCCGGGCGGCTGCGGTGAAAGGCCGCCTTTAGAGCTTCATTAAGCAGCCATCCTCCTGCTAAAGCAACCGCCAAAATAACCGTTTCCCAAGTATGCTTGATTCTAAATGCTAAATAAGCGGCCGCCATCAAAAACAGGGGTATCTCTATGGTAGCTGAACCCAAGTCCGTCACAAAAATGATGGACCGGGTAACCCTTGTGTCGGAGAAACTGCGAATAAAGTCCCCCCATACATTGTCAAAATTCATTAGTGAATTCATCAACACCCCTTGGGCCATCTCTGCAAACACTTTGATAAGAAAAATTCCCGCTAACAATCCAATAATTAGCTGAATAACCAATCTTCCTAAGGGCGTTTTCCAGTAGTGCATTTCATCACCCCATTAAAATAAAAATAATAAAAGGCTGCGGGTACCATACCTTTAAGGGGTCCGCCGCCGGCCTAGCCTTGCTGCTTATTAAATCTACTTGGCAAACTCCTTACCCGCCTGTTTCGCCCGTTCCATCGCCTGGGACTTGATGTCATCAACCTTATCCGGCATTGCAGCATCCCTTCAGCAATGACAGATGCTGCAGTCTCTACCCCAAGGAAACTCAATATCCCCCGTATGTAACGATCGCCAAATTCTAAGTCTTTAGCCGGCCCTTCGGAATACATCCCGCCTCGGGCTTGAATGTGGATGCCTTTCTTCCCGTTCATCAATCCTACCGGGCCCTGCTCGGTATATTTGAAAGTTTTGCCGACAATACAAATTGTGTCTATATAGGCCTTCATTTTTGGCGGCACAGAGAGATTCCATAATGGAGTTACAAAGACATATTTGTCTGCAGCCGTAAACTGGTCCACCATTTGGTTCATCTGGCCAACCTTGTTTTTTTCTGCATCACTCAATGCATCAAAATCCGTACCCTGCTGCAGTTTATCCCATGCACTAAGAACATACTTATCTACAAAAGGTATGTCCGTCTCGTAGAGGTCTATTTCTGTTATTTCATCATTAGGACTTTCCTGGCGATAGGCCTCCAAAAATGCTTGTGCCATAGACAAACTATACGAATACTCCACAGGCTTAGGATTAGCGGTTATGTTCAACACTTTTGCCACTTATAATTCCCCTTTCTGAATATTGATTTTTTATACCATCAATTAACATAACCAAAATACCCAAAAGTATAATTTAACAACCTGAGACAGCAGGAAAAAGCAAAAATAAATGGAATTGCTCATTAAAAGAAGGGAGGACAACTTATGTATGTAAGTAATGTCAAGGACATTAAGTCTACAACAGTAAACGCCCCTGGTGTGAAAAACGCTTTGAAGCAGGTATTAATCGGTCCCGAGCAGGGATGGGAAGGCTGGGTTATGCGCCACTTTACTTTGGGGGCATCTGGCAATTCCCCTAAGCACTCCCATCCTTGGCCTCATATCAATTATATCGTCAGTGGCGAAGGGATACTGTTTCTTGACGGAAATGAGCACAACTTAGGTCCGGGCAGCGTTGCATATGTCCCCGGGGGAACGGAACACCAGTTCAGAAATAATGGCACAGCGGACTTTGCATTTATCTGCATCGTCCCGGAAGAAGGAGACGTATAAGCATACTTACTAGATTACGAATGTCATTTCACCGCCATATTGGCATAAAAGTAAGATTAAACAAGCCGGACCCAGTTAATAACCGGGTCCGGCTTTCTTTGCGGTAAAGTATCCTCAAAACATCGCCCGCCAATGTAAGAAATAATATAACTGTGCCAGGGTGTTTAAATTCCTGGATTGAGCAGCTTCCCTCAATAATATTACCAGAAGCTTTGCGGTCACCAATGCGTCTCCCGGCGCAGTATGTCGACCCGCAGCATCAATGTCGTATTTGCGTACCAACTGGTCCAAGGTAAAATCTGATGCTTCTGGGTGTAGAGCGCGGTATAATACTGCTACATCCAACACATGGTGGTTGAGCTTCGTTTTACAGCAGCGACGCAATTTTAAATTAATGAATCTAAAATCAAAGTCTAATCTATATCCCACCAATACCCGGTTAAATGCTAAGGTAAGGAATTGTTCCAAAACGGTATATATTGTCGGTGCACCGGCTAATTGTTCCGGACGCACTCCGGTTAATTCCTGAATTTCCAAGGGTAATTCAACCTGAGGATTAACCAAGTTATCGTACATTTTGTTTTCTTCGATAGTTAGACCCGACATGGGTACGGCTGCGAACCAGATAATCTCATCACCTGCCATTGGGTGAAGCCCAGTGGTTTCTGTATCGATAACTAAAAAGGGCACATCCCACAGCGGCAGTTTCATCAAATTATCCTGTTCACAACCTGCAGCAAGGTGGGAAATTATCTTTGCTTTCATACCTACCATATCCTGGTCAAGCCGCTGCCTATTCAATATGCTGTTATATAAAAACTTTAGTATCGGTACTGTCATACATCTCCCTCCCTACTTCCTTACCTGCAGCGCTTGGCCTGTAAGATGCTGCAGCTTTTTCACTGCCCAAAAGGCATCCTTTAGAACCGTCCGTTCCCTTTTACTCAATGACACTGGATTGACATAGTTATCAGGCACCAAACCCTTGTTTGCTTTGGTGAGATTTCCTTTTAAGCGCAACATTAACAGAGACTGATAGGCAGTATTAAAGATTTCGCTATCGTCGCTGGATAGAACCCCTTTGTCAGCAAGCTGGGTTATCCTCTCAAATGTTGAATTCTCGTCTATATTCTCACGGAGCGCAAAGATACGCACACAATCCACTAAATGGACACTAGCAGCCGTTTTCAAATTCAACTGCCCCCGATGTTTTCGGGACTTCTCCGTGATAACATTGCCGAGCCAACTGATAGGTACGCCATGCTCTAAATCATCCCTAGCCAGATACTTTAATACCACGGGCATTTGGTTGAATTTCTGAAAAATGTACCGCCTCAGTTCGTACGCCATGTCCTGCAAACCATAGACAGGGCGGAAATCCAGGAAGATTGTTAAGTCTCTAAGTTTTTGCCCCTCCGGTTCCAATACCCATTTATCCATATCCTTTTTCCAAGCAGAAACAGATTTGCACCACTTAGGGCTATTTGCCATAACACCCCCATTACAGCGAGAAAAGCCACATCTTTCTAAGCCAGAGACAATTTTTTCACCTAAATTAAGAAAATATTTTTCTAAACTTGCTGTTTGTTTAGAGCTGCTATCTGCATAGATTATTCCGTTATCCTGGTCAGTACGAAATAATTGCTCCTTCCTACCGCCGCTGCCCATGACAATATGGCAGTACGATACCGGCGGCGTCCCCCAGCCTTCCTGTTCCATTTCTTTCTCAGCAAGGACGATAATCTTCCGCGTGAGACGATCATTAAGCTCCGTAATCACTTCACAAATTTCCGGGATGGGAGCCTTCTCGTAGAATAGTGCCGTTAAGACATGGTCCGCCTCGCGGCGGGCAGCAACCAATGCATCCAGGTTGTCTTCTGTCTCAATTCTGTCTACAATAGTCAGTGCACCACTGGAACGGGCCTTGACCAAATCCCTAAGGCTTACCACCCCGGAAATGTCTTCCCCATCCGTGACAACCACATGCTTAACTCGATTTCTGACCATCGCAAGCAGTGCCTGGTAGAAAAAAGCATCCGGCGGCAGTGTCACTACTTCTGTATCCATTACCGCTGAAACACCCAGTTCCCGTGGTTTCTGATCAGCAGCCACCACCTTGGTAACCAAGTCCTTCTCAGTGATAATACCCACCAGCTTATCTCCTGCAAGGACCAAAAGAGAACCAATATTATGCTTTGCCATAATCTCCCCCGCTTCAGCAGCATTATGGCTTGTATCGCAAGACACGGCTTCCTTAGTCATCAGTTCCGATACTTTTTTCCGAAATGGTCGGCTGTCCAAACCTGTGGCTAAGTGAGAATGCTCTAAATATAATTCTTCATACAGACCTCTGGCTCGTTGTGTCAATATCTTGCTGAAGAAATTGGCAAAGTTCAAATCATTTGCCAACAAATATTCAAAATCAGTATTCTTTAAGGTCATGCAAACCAGCGAGCTGACTACTTTAATAGACCCGGCATATTCCTTCTGGGACAGAATCCCGGTCTCTCCAAAAAAGTCACCGGGCTTCCTGGTTCCTACTACATATTCATTGCCTGTGTCATTCTCTACCAGTACTTCGGCCAATCCTTCTACTACAAAAAACAGCTTTTCCAAAGACTTCTGTCCATGGTGAAAAACATACTCTTCCGCTTTAAACCTTTCCACTTCCATATGTTCTATGACCCACTCAAATGTCTGCGGGTCCAAGTCACTAAATGGTGCACTAGATCTGACTACCCGATTGTTTTTCACAGGCATCCCTCCCCATGATGAACCCCTTAGTACATTTTACGCAGCAGTATCTATCTTAATAATATTTTCTAACAATTCTGTAAATTACCTTTATTTTGGTGTTGATATATTATTAAAAAAAAGATAGACCCGCACAGAATGCGAGTCATAACAAGCGAAAACATTTTATTCTATTAGAAAGCTGTTACCAAGCCAGTTTTTCAAAAAATGCAGCTAATGTGTCATCGTTAATCTCAGCAATACTTTCCTCTAACAATTCCCGGGGGTAATTACGTGCCGTGGCCCTAATAAGCAGTCCCTTGATAAATTGGTCATGCGCACTATCCCCCAGCGATTCAAGGGCTGGGTCATAATGCCCTGCTGCAATCGCTTTCTCTGAATCAGTTTTTACTGCATAGCCCTTTTGAATATATTGCTTCAGTAGCTGCAAGTACTCTGAGCCATCATCTACCTGTTCCGCAAACCACAGGGCCTGCTCATTTTTATTAAGCAGCAAGGCTAAAATAACCGGAAACTCACGGACATACTCTCCATTTTCCATCGCAACAACATTCTTCAAATTAGCCAGCGCCTTAGCCGGCTCACCCAGATGAAATTGCAGCCGGGCAATTCGATAATGGACATACCATTGTTCTTCACCGGTGCCCAATAATGTTTCAAAAATGTCCATTGCCTCTTGGTTCATTCCCGCATTGTAATAAGCATCGGCTAACGCCTTACGCACCTCGGGGGTATCTTCCACCGCTAACACTCTGCGGTAATATTTAGCGGCCTCAGCAGGGTTCTTTTGGTCATGTTCTATCCCCAGGTCATATAAACGAGCCAAAACCAACAACGCATGAACGTCTTTGGAGTTCTCCTGCAGCCGCTTTTGATATTGGGCAACGGCCTCTTCATACTTTCGCTCTAACAACAACCGGTCCGCATCGGTCAAACCGGTGTCCTCTATCTTAAACATCGGTAAGTCCTTCTCCCGAGCAAAAAAACCATATCCAGTACTGTCGCTGATTCGTTCACCCGCTTCATCGTAGGCAACAACACCCCATGTATATTCACCGCCATAGTACAGCGGCCCTAAGACGGATAAGGGGTCTACCTTGCCGCCGGAATATGATATGCTGCGGCTAAACCTAGATTTCTTTATTTCATCCTGGATGTCTACCGTTAGTTCATTATCCCTAATATCATGACGAAAACTACCGGTATACGTACCATTGATATTACCTTCAGCATCACGATTTACCACACCCAGCATTATATCGTAATAAGCCGCGCCAGCAACTTTCTGCCAAGCAAACTGAATAATATCCTCTTTTACGGTACCCGCCAAAGGCGACTTAAGCTCAATCACCGGAATAAAATCACGGTCCATTATAGCAGCTTGTGCCGGGGCAAGTGTTATTCTCTCCTCCCGCGTTCTTAGTGTATATCCCCGAATATCTTCTGCCATAAGCGTTAATCCCAAAGCGTATTCTCCGGCGGTTAAATTTTCGAATTGATAACGCCCTTTTTGGTCAGTCACATCAAAGGGGATACCTTCAGTGTTTGAAGAATAATGGCTGTCGTCATAATCCTGAAGTAAATACACTTTGACATCTGCCATAGGTTCACCATTCTTTGTTATCCGGCCTCTGATAACACCGGTGTTTTCCCCTTCTTCAAGTCCGGTCAATTGGCTTAAATAGCGCTGAGAAATTTCCTGCCAATGATCAATATTCATACGAACAGTCTCCTGTCCCTCATCTTGTAGCAGCTCCGTCAAATCTCTTTCCGCTTTTATAGGAATCCCTTCAAAAATTTGTCGTGCCTGGTCAAAACGCTTCAGAGCCATTAACGCTTCACCCTTAAGCCGCATCATTTCTAAAGGATTAGCAGTAGGTTTTTGCGCCAAACTTTTATTTACCAGCTCCAATGCCTTCTCATTTTGCTCCTGCTCAAGATAGATTTTCGTCAACAGTTCCGTGCTGCTGGAATCGCCCATACCGCTTTCTTCCAACGACTGCATCAGATAATATTCAGCGTTTTTATAATCGGACAGCGCGTAATATGCTTCACCTAATTCCCTATAGGAGTGCCGGGCCCAGGGGGATTGAGGATAGCGCTCTATGACAGCGCTAAATTTACCTATGGCTTTTTCTATGGATTCTTTTGGGCCAAAGCCATCGCCGGTACCAATAGATCTGGGGAAAATATTAATCGCACCAGGTACACCATTGCCGCGTATATCCTGCTGTGCAGAGAAATACAATGCCCTGGCGGCTTTCGCGGAATATGGAAAGTACTTAGCCACTGTTTCGTAATAAGCAGTTGCTTTTTTGGTCTCCCCCCGGGAAGAAAAATCTTGGGCCCTGGTAAAAATTAAGCCGGGCGCGGTTAAATACGCCGCCGCCAGTAAAAATAGGCCCGTTAGTCCCAGCCTCACCAATTGTCTTCCCGTCAATCTCACTTTAAACATACTATTTTACCTCCCCAGTCATCGGTACATATACTATCTGCATGCTTCCATCCGGCGCAGATGTTATTTGGCGGGCATAATACACCGGTTGGTCATTCTGTCCCTTTTTAGTGTTGTCACTGCTTAGAAAATTAATATTTACGGCCAGGGCCGCAATTAGAAACAGCCCGATTACAGGGGTTAAAGATATTTCATAGGTAGTTTCCAAGAATAATTCATAGCGATATTTTAATTTCTGCCAAAGGCCCACAGGACGCCGGCTCAATTCCTCTGACATGATCCCAACCATCTTTACTTTTTGTTCTGGGCTGAAGCTAGCACCATCCACTCCCCCCTTAATCAGTATTTCCTTAATCTTTCTATCCTCGTTATTCACTGAAAACCACCTCCTTTTTAGTCAAATTCTCTTTCAAGAGTATTCTAGCGCGGGATAATTTGCTTTTTACCGTGCCTTCCGGCTGCTGCAATATCGCACTTATCTCTCTAATATTTAGCTCCTCCAGATAATAAAGGACCAACACTTCCCGGTATTTAAGCGGAAAACCTTTTAAGGTACTTATCACTGCCTCCCGCTCTTCATCCCTTAAAATAATACTCTCCGGTTGTTCTCCAGGCGGGGCCGCGGCAAAATCAAAATCCCCGGCATTAAAAGCCATCACCTGCCGAAACCAGCCGCCGCGAATACGGTTTTTTGCCAGGTTGACTGTGATACGATAAATCCAAGTCTCTAAGGAGGACTGCCCCTTAAAAGAGCCAATCCTCCGACATACTTGAAGGAAGGTATCCTGGACCACCTCTTCCGCTAACTGCCGGTCTCCGATAATAGCTAAAGCCGTTCGCAGTAGCCGGTCAGCAAGCCGTTCAACCAACTGCTCTACCGCTTCTTCCTCGGCATTTTTTAATTGTTCCACCAGTTCTTTTTCCGTCAACATATACCATCCTCCGGCTCTGTCTAATAATTAGACACCACAAATTCGAAAATGGTTGCATTTATTAAGGATTATTCTACCGCCCTTTTTAGCTGTAATCCTGCTATTACTTCCACGCTTTCACCGGTCATCCTTTGTTCGTTAATAAATTCTTAATATCTTCATAAGACTAATGTAAGCTTTACCTGACAGAATAAGGGTGTAGTCAAAGAACGGTAAAAAGGAAGTGACCGAAATGACGAAAAAAGCAGTCCTTGAAGTAATTAATCTATCCAAGAGCTTCGGTGCCAAGAGAGTGGTAAATGACATTTCGCTAGATGTGTCCGAGGGCGATATTTATGGTTTTCTAGGACCTAATGGCGCCGGCAAAACTACCACTATACGCATGCTTCTGGGACTTGTCCACCCTGATGCAGGCACTGTAAACATTAACGGCCATAACCTGATGCACAATTTCAACGATGCAATTAATAGTGTCGGCGCCCTAGTTGAAACTCCAGCATTCCACCTATCGTTATCCGGGCACCAAAATCTAGCTTTGATAAAAAATTTACATCCTCAAATACCCGAAAAACGTATTCACGAAGTGCTGGAAATGGTGAGACTTGATAATAAGGCAAATGACCAAGTCAAAACCTATTCCCTGGGTATGAAGCAACGGTTGGGAATTGCCCGAACACTGCTGCACTACCCAAAACTAGTCATTTTGGACGAACCAACTAATGGTCTTGATCCCCAAGGTATGAAGGAAGTGCGGGAAATGATATGCCAATTGTCATTGGAGCAGGACATTACCTTCTTTATTTCCACCCATCTGCTGCATGAGGTAGAGCAAACTTGTAACAAAGTGGCTATCTTACAAGAGGGCGATTTAATTGCTCAAGGTTCCGTGAAACAACTGTTGGCTCACAATAATGAAGTAGTGGAAATAATTACAGATGAAACAGACCTGGCCATAGACATTCTGCGCTCCGCCCCTTTCATCAAATCCATCGGTAAAACCTCTCAGGGATTAAGTGTGGAGTTAGATAGAGGTTTTTCGGCCAGTACTAACAAAATGCTAGTATCCCGGGGTATTGCTGTAAACTATGTCATCCCTAAACAGCAGTCCTTTGAGCAATATTTCTTAGACTTAACCCAAGGAGGCGAAAGCCATGTATAACCTAATAAAAAACGAAGTAATAAAGATATTTGCTGGTAAAAGAATGCTTGTCTTCATGATAATCACCCTGGTATTCAGTCTCCTGCCAAAGCTGGAAGCTGTACTTGGTGAAATTCCTCTTGAGATAACTGGTCAAAATATGCCCCTTTATATGCTTAACTCTATGACTAATCTCATTCTGCCCATCTTCTTGATCATTACCGTGGCAGATATGATTACCGGAGAATATGCTGGGGGCACCTTAAAACTGTCGCTGCTTCATCCGGTATCCCGTACTAAACTATTGACGGCGAAATTAATCTCATTAGTAATACCGATGGTTTTTCTACTGGCCTTTGCGCAAATGACCGGGCACTTACTTGGCACAATATTTTTTGGTTGGGGCGAACAGCTGACATTCCATGATGTGTCGTTATCCACCGGCAAGGGACTGCTGGTCACTGCCGGGGCCCACTTGGTATCCATTATACCCTTGCTGACCTTTTCAGCAGTGATTTTGCTGCTAGCATTGCAATTTACCAATACCGGTGCGGCAGTGGGAATATCCATCGGGCTGTTGATGACCCTAAGTGTATTAGGACAACTAGCGGTAAATCTCCGCCCTTATCTGCTGATTAGCTATTTTGAAGCAGTCCCAAAACTTTTTGTTACTGCTTCCGGCCATCGTGAATTTTTAACGGCCGCTGTTGTGATGGCCATTTACGGAGGTACGTCATATCTAATTAGCATTTATCAATTTAGTAAGAAGGATATTTTGTTTTAAAGGCAAAGTCTCTTATGTGGCTAACAAGTAGGTTCGTTCCATAACTACCGGTCCGGGCCTGAAAGTAGGTGAAATTCTTGTCCCAAGAAAAAATTCTTATAGTAGAGGACGAAAAGGAAATTGCTCTGCTAATTCGGGACTATTTAGTTAAAGAAGGATTTGAAGTTATTATTGCATCTGATGGTGAAGAAGGCCTGGCGCTTTATCGCAGAGAACGACCGTTATTGGTTGTTCTTGATATAATGCTGCCGAAACTGGATGGAATGGAAGTCTGCAGAATAATCCGCAGTAACTCTACAATCCCCATTCTGATGCTCAGCGCCAAAAAATCCGATGTCGATAAGATCCTCGGCTTGGGGTTGGGCGCAGATGACTACATGACAAAACCCTTTAGTCCCGGGGAATTGGTAGCAAGAGTTAAGGCACAAATACGGCGTTATACCACACTTTCAGCCCCGGAAAATACAAGACAAACATTAAAATTCCCCAACCTGGAAATAGATGGCGCCGGATATAACGTTCAGTTGGACGGTAAAACAATTGAACTCTCCGCAAAAGAATTTGAGATCCTTTACTGCTTGGCCCAGCACCCAGGGCAGGTATTTACCAGGGAACAGATCTTCGATCACGTGTGGGGTTATGATGATTACGGGGATATTAATACGGTCACGGTACATATCCGCAGAATCCGCGAGAAAATGGAACAGAACCCATCAAAACCCGTATTTCTTAAAACAGTCTGGGGAGTGGGCTACAAATTTGACGGAGCAAGCCTATGAAAACAGGTATTAAAGCTCGCTTGATTACCGCTTTTATTATTATCGTTACCGTACCTGTCGCTATTACCCTGGTTGCACTCAGTGTGACATTATCGCGTGCTCAAAGCGCTGACCAAATCAATGAAGAAGGTCTAAACAAACTAATCCAAGCTAACGACCGTGTCATAAAAGAGGTCCAAAATAATTACCCGTTGCTTAACCAAGACCGTGATACCTTCTCTCGTAAAATAAAGCCTTTGTTGCTAAAGTATAAATTGACTCTCTTATTGACAAATGAAAGCGGCAAGGAGATCTATAATTCTCGGGAAGATAGTAATGATATTCAAAACCATAAAAATAAAGTTGCTAGCCTTGCTGCGCTAAGCAGTAAATTATTTAAATTCACCACACCTATTTTTATAGATGGACAAGTAGCTGCAAAAGCAATTATCCAGGTTGACCCATCGGGACAGCCATTACGGGGTTTTTCCAACATCATAGTATCTGTTATTAGTAGTTTTTCCCTTGGCTTTTTATCGCTGTTGATACTTATGGTTATATTTACCTGGTACATTTCCCGTAGTATTTTAACTCCTTTATCAGAGTTGAACAATGCTGCACAAAATATATCCCAAGGTAATCTGGAATTTGAAATTATCAATAAAAGAGACGATGAATTGGGTAAATTCGCCCGGGCCTTTGATAACATGAGGCATCGGCTCAAAGAATCTTTGGATAAACAGGCGGCATATCAACGCGCACGAAAGGAAATGATTGCGGGCATCTCTCACGATTTGCGCACGCCCATTGCCTCCATTAAGGGTTATGTTGAGGGTCTTCAGGATGGAGTCGCCTCCAATAAGGAAATGTTTGACCGCTACTTAGCCGTGATTAAAAACAAAACTGAACAGCTCGACCGACTAATTGACGATTTATCCCAGTTTTCCCAACTGGAATTAGGCAAAGTGACATTAACCCTGACCACAGAAAATAGCGCGGCGCTTTTAAACGATATAATTAAAAACTGGGAGTTGGAGTTTAGTAACGAACCCATCGATTTTAAAGTAATTAGACCGTTTCCCTCGGTCTCTCTTGAAGTTGACCGTTATAGGCTAATTCAAGTGATAGACAATTTGGTTGAAAATGCCCGCCGGCATGTATCCAAAGATGGGGAAATCACAATTAGCGCCGTGCAGGAAAATCAACTTATTATCATCTCGGTATCTGATAATGGTACCGGCATTAGCGGTGAGGATTTACCCCATATTTTTGAACTCTTCTATAGAGGAGAAAGATCCCGTTCACGTGCTTACGGTGGGTCAGGTCTGGGTTTAGCTATCTGCAAACACATAGTTGAAGCTCATGGCGGTATCATCTGGGCCGAAAGCAAGTACGGACAGGGCAGTGTATTTAAGTTTACCTTACCTGCCGGCGATCTATTGGAGCGTCGTAAAACCCCCAAATTGCTTAATAGTAAATATTTAAGTTAATCCAATTGGGGACAAATGTATTCCGTGCCATTCGGCATTTAGAGGTAATGCTTTTGCACCAAAGGCATCAAGGGGGGCTACGGCACAAGTTACCAATTCTCCTATACTCTTACCCAGGAACCCCCCCTGGGTGCTTCGCACCCAACCACCGCCATCAGCTTCCTTCAGACCCTTTCGCCGCAGAAAACGCTCTTGTTACAGCTTGTCTTCCCATTAAGCTAGGTGACAGGTTTTCTTTCAAACCATTGGCTCGGCAACATGCCTCGCAAACAAAGTAAAGGGATGGCCACAGAAATTTCGTAACCCGCATTTTACCGGTCCATTTCCTTTGAAGATAGATTGGTTTAGCCAAGTTGAAATTTACCTGCACAGGCGCCCTCCTTTCCGATGTAACCTAGTGCACTAGTTAACTAGTGCACTATTGGTATATTTCACCCGTCAGGGTAATGTCAACCCCAGAAAGTGATATATTTAAAAAAAATACTGACCCATTAAGGTCAGCCATTCGCCGATATTCAGATGTCCGCACCTGATAACTTATTCTTGAATTTAAAGCTTTCTTTCTCAAGTAAGATAGAGCTATAGCAGTAGACTTTAGCCGCGCTTTACCGCCAATACCTTCGTAATGCGTATCCCGCTTATCTCCAGAACCTGAAAACAATATCCCCCAGCGAAAATTTCATCTCCTGCAGTTGGCCTTCTTCCTAATTTGCTAAAAACAAATCCCCCGATGGTTGCAACATTTTTTTCATCCAATCTAACGTCTAGGATGTCGGAAACCTCCTCCAAAAGCACCCGGCCGTTTATTTCGTAGTCCTGCTCTCCAACCTTTTTTATAGACGGTTGATCTGTATCGAATTCGTCGTAGATTTCACCTACCAATTCCTCCACCAAATCCTCTATGGTTACCAGTCCCGCAGTTCCCCCGAACTCGTCCACTACCACCGCCATGTGGTTCCGTTCACTGCGCATTTTTTGTACCAAGTGAGAAATTGGCATATTTTCCGGTGCCACAATAATTTCCCGCTTAAACTGCGTAATATTACCCGTTGATGCATTATCACCCAGGTCAAATAGGTCCCGCATATGAATTAAGCCGATGACATTATCCTTTTCCCCTTCACAAAGGGGAAAACGGGTATGCCCGTATTGCTTAACTACCTCCATAATGTTAGCAAATGATTGACCGGCGAAAATACAAATCATATCCTGCCGCGGTACCATTACTTCACTGACCACCCGATCGGAGAATTCAAAAACATTGTCCAACAGCTTACCTTCCATCTTATCTAAATGACCGTGACGCTGACTGACTTCTACCAGCATCCTCAGCTCCTTTTCAGTGTGACCCAAGTCACCCTCGTTCCCTTGACGCACGCCGCCTAGATGTAAAAGCAAATTAGCAATGGCATTTAATGCCCATATTGCAGGATAAAAAATGCGGTAAAACAGCTTTAACAACCCTGCTGTGCTCAAAGCAATGCTTTCAGGTTTCTGGATAGCAAGAGATTTAGGCACCAATTCTCCTAACACTATATGCAAAAATGTGATAATTACAAACGCAATAATTATAGAAATAGAATGAGTATATACTTCGGTCCATCCGGTTATCCCTTTGAATAACGGATCCAACAACCCCGCTATTGCCGGTTCACCTAACCAGCCAAGCCCCAATGAAGCAAGGGTAATGCCCAACTGGCAGGCCGAAAGATATTCGTTAAGAGAGGATGTAACACCCAAAGCAGTATCAGCAGTCTTTGAACCCTTTTCTGCAAGCTCAACTAATCTGGTTTTCCGTACCTTAACAAAAGAAAATTCGGCACCTACGAAAAATGCATTTAATAACACCAGAAATATAGCGGCAAAAATCTTAAAGATGCTCCAGATTACTTCCGACAATCTAGCACCTCCTAGTAACGAGTTATATTTTTATGTTGTCCAAACCCACTCTGATATAATTAATCTATGTCTATTTCGATGGCTAGGAAGCAAATTTGTGCAAAGATATGTATAAAATATTCAATTTTCATAATATTTGTTGAATATGTGGTAATTCTTGGTTTATACTTAGTGTTAGATTATTCAGGGGAGGGGAAAAAAATTGCGTGATTTTAAAGATTTGTCTAAAGAGGAACTGCTGGCGTACGTTACTGATGCAGCAAAAAACTGGCTCGCCCACGATGGGTTGTGGTTCCAGGAGGTAGAAAAGGCTTACGGTATAGAAAAAGCCAATGAATTTAATAGAAATGCCTGGGAGAAGCTCACTGTAATTGAAGCAAAAAGGATTATGAAAAGCTTTGGGATCGAATCTGGTGGAGGTTTAGATGCCTTAGAACAGGCACTCCGTTTTCGCATGTACGCTGTAATTAATGTATGGAAAGTAGAGCGGCCCGATGATAAAACGCTCAGATACCTGATGGTTGATTGCCGTGTCCAATCGGCCAGACACCGCAAGAATATGACACCGCATCCTTGTAAGCCAGTAGGCTTAGTTGAATATGGTGATTTCGCCAAAACAATTGACCCGCGTATTAAAACAAGCTGTCTCAGCTGCCCGCCGGAACGTACTACGGAAGATTACTGGTGCGGCTGGGAATTTACCATTACCGATTAAATTTTATTTCCATTTGATGAAAACAGTAGCAGCGATTTAATGCTGTTACTGTTTTTTTCTGTAACGAATATCTTTCTACCATATAGATGTCTAAAACTAAGTTAATTGTTGTCAATTATTTTTCGGAACATTTAAGTTAAATACTCGTCCTAAATAGTAAAACTTCCTTTAGGAGGGGTATTATTCTTACGAAAAGACATTTGCGGTTGACTAAGCAAAAACTTACTTTTTTAGCAACTGTTACTTTGTTCTTGGGGCTTCTACTCTCAGGATGCACAAGCCCCCAGCCGGCAGACCAAAATGAGCAGTCCGTAAATAGGCCAATTCATCTCGCCACGCCAAAAGAACCACCGGCCAATAACAGTGAATCACCCGGAGATCAGCTGACCAAACACTCCACATCCGATGAAGATTTTTATCAGGATGTAGCGGGGACGCTCATTTCCTTTCCGGCTAAAAATTCCATACAAGTCCGTCTCGTTAGCAATCATCCATTTGGCACTAGCGGCTCTAAAGCTTTCTTATTGTCTGACAGGGTACAAAAACAACTTAATGATAACGCCCGGTTAGAAAAAGGCACTCAGTTGCTTTTTAGCATCAGTAAAAACAATGATTCCAAGTGGACCATTGTAGATTTAAATATAAAGCCGGGTACGACGAACCACCGGTTTGATGCGAGAGACGTAATAGTTGGGGATTGGGTAACAGGTTTGAAAATAGATTCAACTAGCATTCTCCACCACCCCCGGCATCGACGGCTACTCGGCAGAAGTGCAGTTCAGAGGCGAAGTAACTATTAGCGGCACATATACCCATTACGACGATAGTGCTATGCTTGGCCATCAGGTTGTTTTTGAGGTGGACAGTCTTGACCGGGACAGTATTACCGCCCTGCCAGTATTGAAACAAGATAATCGTAACAATTGGTTTGTGATGAAAAACCACGACTTTGCAAGGGAAGAATTAGGGCCGAAGGGATCTTCCAGCAGAATCACGCTAACCATTAAGGAATTTCACATTAACTATGAACCGGGAACCGATGTCTGGAATACAGCGAAACTGGTTTCAGTACAAAGTAAGTAACCTCTTCGCCATAGCGCTCAAATACCACTTCCAGGCGGTGAATCCTGCCCCCTACCACGTCCTTCTTGGTTTGAACCTAGTAAGGAAATAGTGAGATTTGGTTGCTGAAAATAAAAAAAGGTCCGAGAGAGCTTCCCCCCCCTCGGACCTTTGCCCAATTCTTCTTAGAAACAGCTGCGATAAATTTTCTCATAACCCTTGGCATTAATATCTCTGGGATTACCAACGGTTTGTGGGTCCTTTTCCGCTTCCTTGGCAAGGCGGGGAATCATATCTTCAGGAACACCTAGGTCTCCCAAAGTAGGAATATCGATGTCTTCTGCCAATTGCCGTACTGCCTCAACGGATGCGCACGCGGCATCATTAATATCCATCGCGTAAGTATCAACACCCATGGCCTGAGCGATACGAGCAAATTTTTCCGGGTCGCCGACCCAATTATATTCCATTACCGGCGCGAGAGTAGCCGCTACAGCAAGTCCGTGGGGTACTGGAATAATTCCACCTAATGTCTGGGTCATGGCATGTACCGCGCCTGCGCTTTCACTGCCGTAAGCAAGACCGGCTAACATTGCTGACATTGCCATCCCATAACGAGCTTCAATATCTTGCCCATTAGCTGCAGCTCGACGGAGGTACTTTGCTGCATATTCAATAGCCAAAAGGGCCACCGCATCAGTCTGGGGCTGAGCATAGTGACAGGTATAACACTCAATGGCGTGACAAAGGGCATCCATACCTGTGCCGGCAGTAACCGCTGGCGGCATAGTCACATGCAGCTCCGGGTCAATCAAAGTCAAGTGTGCAGCAATTAACGGACCACCGGTATTAAACTTAAACTCCCTAGCCGGGTCGGTGATTACCGCCCAAAGAGTAACTTCACTGCCGGTACCTGCAGTAGTCGGTATCGTTACCAATGAAGGAATTCTCTTTGTCAATTCCTTTTTACCTTCTGCACATTCATATTCCAACACCGATTCACCATGAGCGACTTCCACGCCGATGGCCTTAGCAGTATCCATGGAACTACCGCCGCCAACAGCAACCAAACCATCACAGCCTTGTTCTTTATATAACATTGTCCCTTTGGCCACAACTTCCAAAGGAGGGTTAGCAACAACCCCATCATAAATTACATAAGGAACTGCCGCTGCCTTCAAGCTTTTTTCTACCGGCTCCAGCAACCCGGCATTTTTTACACCCTGGTCAGTAACAATCAGAGGCTTGGTGACTCCTAATGCTTGTACTTCTTCCCCCAACGCCTTAATTGCACCAATACCGTGCTTCATTACCGTGGGAACTTCGAAGACACTTAGTTTCTGCATTTGCTCAATTCTCATTAAATAACCTCCTTAGAAATGTTTAATTGATTTAATTTATCTTCTCTAGGCCGGCCACTCTCGTCCCAACCTCGAAGAGCATAATATTCCTGAAGCATTACCTGTTGATCTTCTTGTGTGAACCTGTGCCCCTTGGCCGGTCCATCCGGCAGTGGCTCAAAAAACCTTTTAGGTAATCTCTCTTGGGTCATATCCAACCCCTGTCGAAGGTTAAACAATCTAGTGGTATTCCATATTCGCTCACCCATAATCATTAATTCCGATTCACTCATTTCCACACCTGTTGCTGCAGCCAACATTTCCAAATACGTGGCTGCAGTAATGCCAAATGAGCCGAAGTCACATTTAACCAGGGTATCCAGACCGGCAGAATAGTTCTGGTCATGGATGACCATTGCCGCTTTTCCCGTAACTGCCAGCCGATCTACTATTTTACCGTCCCAAGGTACACCACCTACTTCATAATTGATGGGAAAAGCTCTCTGATGACAAGCGCCGCGATCAGCAGTAAGATAGGCAAGCCCCATACCCGGCACCCCTCTAGGACCCCAAGCGGGAATATCCATCCCCTTGACATGACATGCCTGCAACTGTGCATCTTTACCCAGCTGCTGGCTTGCTTTGGCGGTTCCCATGCTCAGAAGTTCACCCAAGGGGCCACGTCGATTAGCAATGTCGGTGAGCAGCTTCGCTATATTCTCAGCGGACCCAAACTCGACAGTATATTGGTGAGCAGCTTCGCTGAATATACCTTTTTCAAAACATTCCATGGCAAAACCGACGACGCTGCCTGCGGACATACCATCCAGACCCAGGGCATCACAGAGGTAGACCAAATAAGCTACCTCGCGAATATCAGTTAATCCCAGATTTGCACCCATTAATGCCGCTGTTTCATACTCCACGATGTCTGACACAGTGCCCTTTCGCTTTCCTTTTCTGATTACACCCACTTTACTACACCTAATTGGGCATGAAGCGCATCCCACATCTCTAAGCCAAATTTCCTTTTTCTGGGCGTCTTCTGCCAGTCCTTCAGGGTTGAAGGTACCTTTACGATAGTTCTCTACAGGAAGTAGACCTTGCTCATCAGCAAACCATAAGGAAGATGCCGTGCCGGCTCTGGTTAATTCCTGCACCGTCTCATCCCCGGCTAATTCTTCCCGGGCAAGGGCAGCAGCTTTCGCAAAACGCTGATTATCATTGATGGATACTATTCCCGTACCCTTGACGGCAATCCCTTTTAACTTCTTACTGCCCATGACGGCGCCAACACCGCCACGTCCTGCCTGGCGATTATATTCACAAGATACTAACGCAAATGGTACTTGGTTTTCCCCGGCAGGGCCGATGGAAGCCACTTTCACTGTTTGGTCAGCCAGCTGCTCTTTTATTTTTTTATTCGCTTCAAAGGTGTCCGTCCCCCACAGATGGCCTGCCGGCTTAACTTGAACCTCTTCGTCTTCGATATAAAGGTAAACAGGCTCTTCTGCCTGACCAGCAACCACTAAGGCATCAATGCCGGCATACTTCAATTCTTGAGCAAAGTGACCGCCGTAATAGGAATCAACAAATCCCCCGGTCAGTGGGGAGCAGGTCACAACAACACCCCGGGTAGCCGGTGCATTGGTGCCCGTAAGCGGCCCGGCAGCAAAAATCAAAAGATTCTCCTTCCCCAAAGAGTCAATTTTTCCGGAAGTTTCATTATTTAAGATATAGGCTGCTAACCCCTTGCCGCCTACATAGTCCCCCAGTACTTGCTTGGGAATTTCCCTGATTTCATGGGTTTCGGCAGTCAAATCAATGTAAAGAAGTCGGCCATGGTATCCGGTATTATTCACAACAATCACCCCCGTTAAATAACTGCAATGCACCCGTAGGACACTGCTCTACACACCGAGGTGAACCACCACAAAGGTCGCACTTTAAAGCTTTCTTCTTAAGAATAACTATTACCCCGTTAGGACAATATTCACTACAGCTGCCGCAGCCGTTACAATCCTGTTCATTTACCACCAGTACCCCCTGTTCATTTCGTTTAATCGCCCCAGTTGGGCAAACCTGCTGGCAAAAGGCATTTTTACATTGATTGCACACTACAGGCCGGCTGACTAAGCCATCTCTTTCATTAAGCACCTTCATTCGGGCCAATCTAGGATTAAAACCACCCACAGCAGCATTGCTACACGCTAGCAGACAGATAGCACATCCAGTACAAATACTAAAATCCGTTACTAGTTTGTTTCCCATACTCCTCCCCCTTACGAACTACATGCATTGTATTGTCTATACTGTTTGTACAGTAGAAACTGTACTTGATTAATATTTAGATACATTATATACTGTTTATACGGAAAAAATCAAACGAAAAAGGTGAGTTGGTTGAAATTGAACTGTCCTTCAGATATGGATAAATTAGAAATAGCTAGAAGGCGTATTAGCACCGTTATGGCAAAAACCATGGATTTATACGGCACACCTCCTTCAATTGGCATGCTTTACGCCACATTATACTTCAGCGAGGATCCTTTGACGCTGGATGAGCTAAAAGAGTCTATGGGTATGAGCAAAACCAGCATGAGTACCGGTGTAAGGAAGTTGGAGGAAAACCATTTCGTCAATAAAGTCTGGCAAAAAGGTGTACGCAAAGACCTCTACGAAGCCCAAAAAGACTTCTACGAAAGCTTCATTGGTTTCTACTGTAACATGTGGCACAGGGAACTTGAGCTGAACATGGAGGCTATCAGAAAAGCAGAACCGGAATTAAAAGCACTGCTTAAAAGCAGTGACGAAGAAGTGAGACGTCTAGCTGAAAGAGATCTAGCGCAGTTGGAGAATGGCCAGAATTATTACAAATGGCTTGAAAAGCTGGTTAAAAGTCTTGAAAGCGGCAAAATCTTTGACTTCATTCCAAAATTGGAAAAGGAGGTGGACTAGGTCTTTAGTGTACGCTTTCATTAGAACTTTGTTCATAAATAAGAGGAGGTAATAACCATTAAATATTTAAAAATGGGGAAAGTACGTTTAGTTATGATATTATGTCTGGTTTTGCTGGTGGCTGCGGGAGCAGTTGTTTCAGGGTGTACTAACCAAACCCAGCAGCAAGATACGGCAGGCAAAAACGAGGATGCCCAGAAAGATGACGCTGACACACCTAAAGAGGGTGATACCAAAGTACAGGTTGGCGATAAGAATATAAATCTGGGCATGGTTGAATGGCCTGGAGTCACCCAGAAGACTTACATCCTTAAAGAAGTACTGGACAAGTTAGGCTATGATGTCGAAATTAACACTTATACAGTACCTTTAGTGATACAGGGATTATCTACAGGTGACATTGACGCTTTCGCAGGTACTTGGTTTGAAACCTTTGGCGAAGCACTGCAGAAAAAAATTGATAATGGCAGTATTAAGGTCACAAGCATTCAATTAGAAGATGCTTTGTATAAACCTGCGGTACCCACTTATGTGTTTGAGGCCGGAGTCAAGTCTATGGCTGACTTGAATAAATACGCCGATAAGTTCAATCACAAATACTATGGTATTGAGCCTGGAAACGATGGAAATCAAATTATGATTGATGCAGTAAATAACGACACCTACAATTTAGGCGACTGGGAAGTTGTAGAGAGCAGTACATCAGGTATGCTGCTTCAAGCTAAAAAATTAACCGATAAAAAAGAGTGGATCGTGTTTAGTGCGTGGAAACCTCACTGGATGAACGTTGTCTACGATATCAAATATTTAGACGACCCTGAAGGCCTCTGGGGTGAAGCCGCTAAAGTAGGTACAATTAGTTCTGCGGACTTCCCTGAGGAACATCCTAATGTAAACAAATTCTTGGAGCAATTTACTATCACCAGTGACATCCAAAGTGCATGGATTTTGGAATATGCTAAAAATGAACGTGACCCCAAAGAAGTGGCCACGGAATGGGTTTCAAATAACCTCGACCTGGTCAGTCAGTGGCTTGACGGTGTAGTAACCGTAGACGGAAAAGATGCACAAAACGTTATTAAAGAGTCCTACTAAGGAGAAAGGCGGGAAATTCCCGCCTTCTCTATACTCATTACTCTCACATGATTATGGACTTCATTAGGAGGATTACACAATGTTTACTTTTCATGTAGGACCCATCTTTGAAGGTGCAGTTGACTGGCTTAATGTCAATTTCGCGCCTTTTTTCGACCTAATAAAATCATTTTTGCTAGCTCTGATTTCAAACTTAGAAATGCTATTACTAGCCGTTCCCAGCCTCATACTAATTGCGTTTATTGCCCTGATTGCCTGGAAAACAGCTGGTAAAGGCGTCGCGCTGTTTGCTTTTCTAGGGTTGCTCTTTGTGAATGGTATGGAACTATGGCCGGAAACTATGGCAACACTTTCCCTGGTGCTTTCTGCTGCGTTGATGGCTTTGGTAGTAGGAATACCATTAGGCATACTTTCGGCAAGAAATAGCACTGTGGATTATATTATCCGACCTTTGTTGGACTTAATGCAGACCATGCCCGCCTTTGTCTATCTAATTCCTGCGGTGCTGTTCTTTGAACTAGGTGATGTTCCCGGTGCAGTAGCTACTATCATATTCTCTATGCCTCCGGCAGTAAGACTGACCACTTTGGGCATTCGACAGGTACCTGAAGAGGTTGTTGAGGCCGCCATGGCATTCGGTTCCACCCCTAAACAACTGCTGTTCAAAGTGCAAGTACCCCTAGCCATACCTACCATTCTTGCCGGGGTTAACCAAACAATCATGCTCGCCCTGTCTATGGTGGTAATCGCTGCCATGATCGGCGCCGGCGGTCTAGGTATAGTCGTACTACGTGGCATCACTCAATTGAAATTTGGCATGGGTTTTGAAGGCGGTCTAGCAGTGGTAATCCTTGCTATGGTGCTGGACAGAATCACTCAATCTCTCGGCCGAGGAGCTGCAAAATAATATTTCCAAAATGCGAGAAGCCAGGTTTAAAGTACGACCCATTGCGTACTTTGAACCTGGCCTTCTCGCCATTTATCACCCATGACGCACATGCTCTAGTGCTTGAACAAAAAAAGCGGCTACATGAGCATCATCGATGGAATAGTAGATATTCTTCCCTTCCCTGCGATTCTTCACTAACCTCGCTTGCCTGAGTACCCGAAGTTGATGAGAAACAGCAGAGGGAGTCATTTCCAAAGCAGCAGAAATGTCACAAACACAAAGCTCTTTCTGCATCAATGCCTGTAAGATGCTTATCCTTGTTTTATCCCCAAGCACTTTAAAAATTTCAGCCATATGGCCCACTTCCACTTCGGCCAACATTTTACTCTTTACCTGACTAACCGCCTCAGGGCTAACACAAAACTCATCGCATACCTCACGCTTATCTGTCATAAAAAAGCCACTCCATACTTAGAGGTTTATTTTTCCATATTATATCATGCGATTAATTGAGCAGCAATAGTTCGGTTTATGGCTCACTTAATTTATTCCAAACCAGTAATATAATGCTTACCCGAAACATCCCTGCAGCACAATAAACACGGCAATCATGCTATACCTCACCCCAAGCTGCCCATCGTACAAAATTCCTTTTTTTCCACTGAATACAATTATGTAAAAGCTTCCGCCTTTTCCTAAAGTTAACCGGTTTAATTGTCACCTCAGGCAGAAAATAAAGGAGAAATCAAATAAATCAACGAGGAGTTTTGATTATGAAAAAGAAAATGATGTTAACCTTTCCAGCATCAGATACAATGCCCGGACCAGCTACTTATCAGGCCTTGGTGGATTGGGATGAATATGAGGATAGCTTTGATATTATCAGCACAGAAGACATTGATGAGCAGTTTGGCAATGGTACAGCACAGGACGTTTCATCCACATCCCAAGTACCGCTTACATTTGGCCATGCTAATGATGATGCCGATTAATAAAGAATATTTTTCATAAAAATCCGGTACCAAAATCAGTCCGGGCGGCAAGACTTTGAGGGCATTCGCTCAATATCAGACATTGTTTAACACCATATTCCGGACTGATAGATACCGGTTAGGCTTACTGTTACCACTCTTTACTTAATTAGCATTCCTTTTACCTCTATTGGTCATCGTCTACTTCCTGAACGTAGTCGAGCTTATCATTTTTAAGGTCAAAATATAAGATGCCGTCGGTTGACAGCGAAGCTAAAAATACATCATTAAGGTCCCTAACACCTTTTGCTAACAGTTGATTATAAAGCCACTGGTGCGTTAAATTGTTTTGGCGTAGATTTTGTTCGACGATTTTTCCGTCTCTAATGATTTCTGATGACATACCCTTATATTTTGTCTCAATGTTAACATCACTGGGAGTTAACGGTAAGTTTTGACTTTTTTTCAAGACACTAAGTTTACCGGAAGGTTCCAGCACAGCGAATTCTACCTCAGATAGCTCAAACACCTTTTTTTCCCTAAGCATCATCATAAGATTGTCAATGTTTAAGCGCATTTTCCCCAAGTTTTTTTCCAGGATTTTGCCATTCTGAATTGCTATTACAGGTTCGCCTTCAATGAATTTCCGAGCTGGAACACTTTTTAGTGAAATGAAGCCGGTAGTTATTACTGCAATTGCAAAAACCACCGGTGATAATAATAGATAGGCACCTTTGACTTCAGCGGTAATAAAAGACCCAGAAATTGTGCCAATGGTAATTGCGGTAATGAAATCAAAAAAAGTTAATTGAGCAATAAACTTTTTTCCCATCAACCTGCTAAGCACTAGTAGAAGCACATAGATAATTAGCGAATAAAATATTGCTTGATAAAAATCTGTGGTCATTAAATCACCCTCCGCAGCAATTTATAATAATAAGTATTCCCAAAAACACGGTCATTAATTTTAGCGAACATCTAAAGCCACTGGCTGAAAAAATGTCCCAATGCTGGAAGCATCACACGTCGGTACCTTGCGTAACCCCATTTCCCTGGTTATTATGACCAGCACATTGCCCTGCTTTGGTAGGGATATTACCATGGACCTGCTAAAAACGGAACATCAAGTGAAAATTAATGCTCTAGACCTATGTTCTACAATATTTACTGGGCAGACGCTGATACCGCAACTATTGGTAATAAAAAGAGCACCCCTTTAGGGGTGCCCGTTTAAACTTAAATTCCTTCCTCATCTAAGAGATGCAAATCATACAGTTTAATAATTCTCATCAGCTTGAGAGGGTACTGAGAATCAGTTGCATAACCTGCCCGTTTTAACGCCCAGGCACCTAAGGTGCCGTCATACATAACCTCTCTAAACGGTTGGTATCTGCTGGCACTTAACAATAACTTCTTATGGTCAGTCCAGCTTTGTCCAGCATTGGCATAAGCACGGAAAGCAGCATCAACCCGGAATTTGTTCCCGTTATATTCTTCCCATGTATTGGAAATAACCGACCCGGCTGACCCTTTACCCTTGATGCCAAAGAGATTGTAAGACATCTGGCCGGTATATTTATCCACCGGTGTATACTGCCCCCAACCCGTTTCCAATATTGCTTGTGCTGTCTGCAATGCTGCCGACATACCCGTCTTTTCGCGAGACTCTTTGGCTAAATTAGCAGCGAAATCTAGGAATTTGCTTTTTTCAATCACCGGCCGAGATTGGTAGGTCTTACCCAAATACACCCGAATCGGCACAGCTTCAGTAATAAGCTTTTTCCCTTCAGCAGTAACCGCCTCCGCTTGAATCCGCCATTGTCCCTCATCTTCCTCCTGAGGAGTCCAGGAATATTCAGCAGTGACATCATTACCGCTAGCGATGACTCGCTTGGCCCCCGTTTGGGAATCTATCAGGTAGTAGGTGATATCGTTCAAGGGTACATTAGTTTCACATTTTAGCTTTGTCGTCCCCGTTAAGACTTCTTCAGGACCTACTGTTTTAAGAAGTAACAAAGGGGTTCCGGGTACCTTTACCTTTATGGAATTACTGGTGAAAACATTTCCTGCATCATCCTTAACACGCGCTGTTAACTCCCATGTTCCAACCTGCTGGGGTACGGGGAACCAACGATAACTGGCATAACCTTTCTGTGAAGCTAGAATTTCTTCTTTACCCGTCTCCACATTCTTGACCAAATAATCTACCTGACTTATAGCAAAGTTACGGCTGAGATATAAGGTATCGGGACGCTCCACCGATGCCCCGGGGGCTATTCCTCTTAGGGTCAATTGGCGCTTTACGTTAACGTTAATGGCAACTGGTTCACTCTCATGGGCATTTCCGTACCGGTCGTAAGCAAATGCTCTGACAATGGTTTTTCCGTTATCCGTAAGTTGGGGCGTCCAGCTGTATGCTCCCTGAGGGTCTGCCTCACCGGTAGTAATTACGTTACCGGTCACCTGATTAGTTATCTCGTATCTTACATATTCGGCTACAAAATTCAAATCAGCTTTAAAAGATACACTATCAACTATATCCTGCCCTGACTGTAACCCTGTCAGCGCTACCCAAGGCGATACCGCTACCTGCACAGGTACCACGCTCCCGGCTAAAAACCGGCCGTTTTTATCGTTAATTACAGCGGCCAGCACTCTAGAACCGCTGTGCAGTTGGTCCGGAAGCCATTGATAAGCGGCGTTTATATCATCCCCTCGAGCTATCACCGGGCCGCGACCTGTTTCCGGGTCAAGGAGCAAATACTTAACTTCGGCTGCACCGCTCGGATCATCATTCTTGAAAATTACCGCCAGTTGGGTGATACCAGGTATTGTTTGCCCCGGCTGCACCGTTTGGATATCCATCTCAAAAAACGGAGTAATTGCTGCAACACCGTCCGAATCAACGAATACAGTACGACTATCGTTATCCCACTCCACCGCTACTCCTAAAGCATTGCTTACCAACCTAAGCGGTACAAAGGTGCGGCCGTTAAAAATTTCCGGTGACACATCAGTTACACCAAACTCGTTACCTCTGTCATAGTCCACTAGACGGTTATCAATACGCAGCTTCACATCCTTATCAGCCTTAACAATTGTGACAGTCTTATCCTCTTTATGCCAATCCACCTGGGCACCTAATGTCTCGGAAACCAGACGAACAGGCACCAGGGTGCGACCTTTTTGAATAAATGGAGCAGGTGATGAATTAATTGGTTGGCCATCCACCACTATTCTTATCGTATCAGCTCCTGCTGCCGCTTGCGCTGCTCCCACCAACATTACCGTTGTTAGAATAAGTACAGTTAACACTCTGCCGAAGTAATTAAAAGCCAAAAATCCGTTCCCCTCTCTCATGCAATTCACCTATTTCCTTACTCCTTACTCCTTACTCCTTACTCCTTACTCCTTACTCCTTACTCCTTACTCCTTACTCCTTACTCCTTACTCCTTAGACGGTTAGTGGCCCTAATAAGTTCCCTGGGCCGCCGTATTAAATCGGTTTATTTTAAACAAAAAACCCACCTTTGTTGAAAAAGGTGAGTAGCTGCATCTATCATTAAACTATCAATTTGAGTGTGTTGTGTTTTAGATTCGTTCTATTCGTACAATATTAAATTTATTTTAACGTTATCACTTCTTTTCCACTTTAAAGCGTTTGACAATCTTGTCCATTTCTGTCGTTGTGTTAAACAGTTCTGCCGCGTTGGAATTTATCTCCTCGCCCATTGCGGCTTGTTCCTCTAATAAACTGGCTATGGATTGGGTGGATGATGCGGTATTCTGTGAAACAGTCAATGCGTCGGTTATTTTTCCCATTAGCTGCTGCGTACCATTATTGAGCTCTTCCGCCAATTTGGAATTAGCGTTTATTTGTTTTGCTGCTTGACCCACCGTTCCCTTAATCACGTCAATTACTTCTCCGGCTTTTTTGATAACCTCTGTGCCGAGAGTCACCTGCTTCTCACCATCATCCATGGCTACCACAGCTTCCTTTGTTTTAGTCTGTGTGTGTTTTATTATCTCCATTATTTCATTAGCGGATTTTGATGATTCCTCAGCTAACTTACGCACCTCCTCTGCCACTACAGCAAATCCGCGGCCATTTTCCCCGGCCCGCGCAGCTTCAATGGCAGCATTTAATGCTAATAAATTCGTTTGATTGGCAATGTCAGTAATAGCATTGCTAATATTACCTATTTGCTGCGAATTCACTTCTAATTCCGAAATTATTTCGCCAGATACACTTACGGCTTGGTTAATTTGCGACATTTGTTCAATGGATTTTTGAATTGTTTCTGTTCCCTGCTGTACTGCTTTAAGTATATCCTCACCTAACTCAACCGTTTGTCTGCTATTTATTGCCATATTCTCCATGGTAGCCGTGATTTCCTGTGAAATACTTACTGCACCATGCATATCATCGGACTGAGCCTGGGCCCCGCTTGCTACCTGATTCATAGTTTCCGCGATTTGTTCACTGGCTTTACTCACTTGCTCGGTAGCCCTTAATTGGTCTTGGCCGGCCATATATACCTGGGAGCTCATTTTTGCCAATTCCCGCACCAGTTTATCTAAACCAAGACGTACTTTATTCATTTCGTAAGCAACCGCGCCTAATCTATCGCGAGAAGTGGGCCGAGAAGCTCTGGTAAGATCACCAATGGCCAAGGCCTCGGACGACAATTTGATCTCTTTTAAAGTTCGACTGATTAAATTGTTTAACCACCATATTCCAAGCATCCCCAGCGCAGTAGCCGAGATGGGCCACCAGATCAACTCCCCATCTGTATTACCCATTAAATATACCAATATGCTGGGTAAGATAACAGGTGTAATAACAGCTGCGACTATTTTGGGTAAAACGGAGGACTGTCCAATTATAAGGCCAACCCGTACAGTAGCCGCTCTATTTCCATTAACAATAATTGGCTCGGCCGCATCCAACAAAGTTTCTCCAGTATTACGGTGATATACTTGAACTAATGTCTCTTTGGTTTGAGCCGCTTTAAGACCCACTTCATCATTAAACAAAACCCCTTCACGTAAGCGGTTAGTATGTACCAAAGCCAAACCAGTTTCGTCCACCAATACTAAGTACTCAAAATTACCTAGTTGATTGTCGAAGACATCTCTAATGTGACTCATGACCTCGTCATTTTTGTCAAATCTGCCGAATAAACTTGCGCATTGTTGAGCAATGTCTACAATCTTGGAACTGACCTTCCGGGATTGGCGTTTATTGACCTTAGACATTTCGAATAGACCCTCCCTTATTAAATAAATAATTCAAAAGCACAACTTACAGAATTTTCTTTGTTTTTTTGGCAGTAGCCCTTCCGGGCGCGGTCTTAAAACCTAGCCATTGTTATACATTCTTTTTAAACAGTAAACTTATTTACTATTGAAGTCAATTGTTGCGAAAGCGTATTTAAGCTTTGTACCGATGCAGCAATTTCTTCCATAGATGCATTTTGTTGTTGGGCAGCACCTGATACTTCTTCAGAACCTTTAGCCGTTTGCTCAGCAATTATATTTATATCTTCGATATTAGTGACCAATACATTGCTTTGGTTATTCATTTGTTGAGTAGCACCGAACACTTCTTTTATTTGGTCGCTTATCTTATTAACCGCAGTGGCAATCTCGCTTAACGCTTCGTCAGCATGTTCGACCGCCCCCATACCTTCGTCCAGCAATACATTGTTTTCCGAAACTAGTAATGAGGTATTTTCCATTTCCTGTTGAATTTGTTTAATCATCTGGGCAATTTGATCCGCCGATTGAGCAGATTGTTCAGCAAGCTTTCGCACTTCTTCAGCCACCACCGCAAAGCCCCTGCCATGTTCCCCGGCACGTGCAGCCTCTATCGCAGCATTTAACGCCAGCAAGTTTGTCTGATCGGCAATACTGGTGATAACATCAACAATATTGCCAATTTCCTGGGCCCGCCCGCCCAAACTTCGAACTGTACTGACTGTCTTTTTAAAAGCAGCGCGAGTCGTATCCATTTTTCTAACCGAACTACTGGCGGCCTCTTTTCCTTTAATAGCAAAATCTGATGCTTCCAGCGCTGATTTCGTTACCACTTCAGACCTTTGCGCAATAACAGTCATTCTTTCTGCCATTGTTTGTACCATTCCGACGGTTTCCTTAACACTACTAGATTGGCTTTCTGCCCCGGCTGCCAATTCCTGCATTGTTGCGGCAACACTTTGGGTAGCACCAGTGTTTTCCTCAGTGACTTTGTTTAAGTCGTCACCCGCGTCTTTCAGCTGCTTTGCCGCATGACTTAACTGACCGATAATTTTCCGCCAGCTTTCAACCATTTCGTTATAGGCTACGGCTAAATCACCAAGCTCATCTTTGGTCTGCACCGTAATCTTCTTAGATAACTGTCCTGCCGCTAAGCTCTTGGTCCCCTCCACCAATGCTTTCACAGGAAGCAGAATTTTTCGCGAAACAAATAAAGCCGTTAGTCCTGCCAAAATAATTGCTAAAAAACCATATAATAAAAACTTGCCAATTAGTTGCCGCTGAACATCTATTATGCCTTGACGCGACCTTGCGACCATAAGCATCCCTACACTGCCCCCACTGGGATTAACAATCGGGGAGAAACTCATTGCAAAAGGGCTATTGTTTAAATTAGTCACCCCGGTAAAAGTATCGCCATTTGTTAATACCGTGTCGCTAATTTCCCTATTATCTAACTGATAATTTACCAGACGTTTACTATCTTCATCTTTTAAGGTAGACGCGATGGCTCTGGTTCCTTGAAAAAAGGTGATTTCAGCCCCGGTTGCTTCCTTAATTTGGTCCACGACCTCATTATCTATTATATACCCTGCAACAATTGCGCCCACAATATTTCCGAGGCTATCTCTAACAGGTCCGGAAGTTAGATGCAGCATTCCCTGTTTACCCATCCGAGTACCGCTTCCCGCCTCACCTGATAAAGCTTCCCTAATTATTGACCATTCTTTTATATCTTCACCGAATCGCCGCAGGTCGTGTCCCGCTACAAAAACTTTTCCATCACTATCGGTCAGCATTAAATAATCCAACCCGTCATCCTTTGCATGGCGAAAAAACCGGGCCACTGTTTGGACCGCTTGGCCGCGGTTGTTATCCACGAGACTACGCGATATCCGTTCATCAGTATCGATTAGGTTAGCATATGCCCCTGCCTGCTTAGCCAAATTGTTAAAGGTAACCTTCACCGTATCCATGGTGTGGCTAATTTCGTCCTCCTGCTTATCGAGCAATACAGAATTGAGCTCATTGATAGCCAATGAAGTGCCTCCTATAAGTGATGCAGCCACTATCAACAAAAAGGCCGTCAGAATTTTAGTCTGCAGCTTCATCACTTACTCCCCCCCTTGAAGAAAGATCTTTCACTGGCCGTTAATTTTTTGTCTGCCACCTGAAGCAGTTTTTGAGCGTACTCATAATTGTGAAAACCATTACTGCCATCAGCAGATACTATTTGAAAATTAAGCTTGGCCTCAAAGTATAATCGTTCGCCCTCACTCCACTGCTCTTCAGTCGGCAGTTTATCACCGTACGTCTGCTCTAATTGCTCCGTTATAGCATTTATTCTCGCTTCTAATTCTGCGAGTTTTGTAGCAATACTACTTTGTCTTGATTCCACCTGCTCCTGAAAGTTCTTAATACTTTCGTTTGGATGACACGCTTTACACGAGTTACCTTCCTCTTCATCATACTGCACCGCAAAGTCATGACTGGCTAATCTAGTAACATCCTTGGCAAGATAATTTCCGTTTTCTAAAGTGACTGACCCTTTTTCTAAAAAGCGATTCAATAACTCCGGCCATTTCTCTTTGGCAATAGAAGCATTCACCTGAGCTTCCGGTTCAGAAGAAAGCAACGGCATATGACAATCCGAACAAGAAATGCCAATCTGATATTTTTTGCTCGGACTTTCAACCAGACCAACTCCCCCATATCCCATAAACATCTCTTTTTGGGAATGATGAACGTCGCTCCCTAGCTTAGGCCCTTCAGCATTGTGACAGCTAATACACAACTCCTGCTTGGGAAGCCTCAAAAGAAATCCTTCTCTACCCTTATGCGGCAAATGACAAACCACACAGGTTATGCCATGCTTTACATTCTTTAAAGTAACTTCCTCCCCCGGAGAGGCCAGTACTCCTTTGGCTGTCATATGTTCCGTGCAGCGATCCTGAGCATAAGATATTTTGGACAGAGTCTCCAGGCTTTTAGCATGAGCATTCTCCTGCCACTGTTTATATTGGTTCTCGTGACAATCGGAACAACGGTCAGCACCAAAACTAGTGGTAATTAGGGGATCTTCAACTACTGATACCGAGTTTTTATCAGCACCTATCAGCGAGCATCCAACTACAGTAAACATAAAAATAGTCAGTATAGCAAAAAATACTTTTTTGACCATGCTATCACCCCATTGATTAGCCCGATATTTGGAAATCATTTCTATAAACTTGGTGAAAAATCCTTTATTTTGTCAGAAATCGCTATGACCCTCCTAAAATCGAGTAGCTAGAAAACAGGATAATTAGTCCTGTTTTCTTTGCTCTCACAGAACCGGACTTACGTTTGCCGTATCCGGCTCCTGAAATTTCTCACCGAATTAATAATGATTCGACAACAACCCAACTTCGTATTGGTGCATATCGATAAGACCTAGATTCTCAAAGTATTGATTTGGCAGTATCTGATGTATGATGTGAACATTAGAATTTTTCCATTTTGTCACAGCCATTTTTAATCCATTTCCTTTGATACCTAGCTTTCTCATCTCTTTATCCATTGCCTTGCAGGTTTTCCATTGCTTCATTTTCACCATTCTTAATCTTCTGCGTAGCCAACCCATAAAGTTTCGTGTAAATTCCTTAATGTTCGCTACTCGATAGTAATTCATCCATCCTCTTAACACTGGATTTAGCTCTTTGATTATGTTTTCAAGCTTTCTCCCTGAATTTCTCCTTGTAATTCTTCTCACTTTATCTTTGAAGCGTTTTATCCTTTTCGGATTGACTCCAAGTGTTTTCCTCCGAATTACAAATCCTAAAAATTCAACACCTTCATGCACGCTTGTAAGTTTGGTTTTCTCTTTGTTTATCTTTAGCTTCAGTTCTTCTTCTAAGACTTTTGTGGCATAGGCTCTATAGTCACCTGCTGTTTTCTTATCTTTTGCAAAGATAAGAATATCGTCAGCGTAACGTACTATCCTTATGCCCTTTTTCATCATCTTTTGGTCAAACTGATTGAGGTAGATATTACTAAGTAATGGTGAACAGACGCCGCCTTGCGGGCTTCCGACTTCTGTCTTTGAGAAGTTATCACTGTGCATTACGCCTGATTTTAGAAAGTTTCTAATCAGGTCTAATACTTGCCCGTCACTTATTTGTTCTGATACTGCTTTTATCATGATTTCATGGTCAAGGGTATCAAAACATTTACTTAGGTCCATATCTACCACATGCTCTAAACCATACTTATTCATAAAGCGTTCTGCTTTGGCTACTGCTTGGTGTTGTGAATGATTAGGTCGATATCCATAGCTTGATGGATGAAATGTTTTATCAAAGATTGGCTCTATAATATTTACAATGGCCTGCTGCACCACCCTGTCCTTTACGGTAGGAATGCCTAGTAATCTTACGCCACCTTCTGGCTTCTCGATTTCTACTCTCCTAACTGGACTGGGTTCGAAGCTTTTGGTTTTCAGTCTTTCATGAAGAAACTCAATATTTAGCTCTAGTTTAGCCGCAAAATCAGAAACGGTTTCCCCATCTATCCCAGGGGCTCCTTTGTTTCTCTTTACGTGCTTAAAGGCTAGTTCTAAATTTTCTTTTCGATATATTTTATCGATAAGGCTGTACCATTTCTTCATGACTTTCCTCCATTGTTGCTGTATCTTTCAGCATCTTTTGTTTGAGCTATATGTTCTTCATTAGGGTTACTTGACGTCTCTAGCTCTATGGCAATCTTATCTTCGTTCCCCTAATTATTCATATCCGTGTGGTCGAGGTAGTTCGCAAGTTTTCTTATGCCAACTATTCGTACCTTCTAGCGTTTCAGCTTTCTTTTAACTCCTTCACTCTTACAAAAGACCTTTCGGATACACTTTGAAATCTCTTCTGCCCTTCGCATCTGTCATAGGCTTTTGACCTAAAACAGTCACATCAACTTTGTGATGTGTCACTTAAGTTTTCTCCTCCTTGCGATTACTCGCTTTCATTGGCTTAAGTTTAATCACTACTACGGCTTCATCTGCATACTGCACCCTAATTTCACTTCTTGCTTTCGCTTGAAGTAAAGCCTACAGCTACGAGTACAGTACTTCCAAGGTTAAGTTGCTCTGCCTGTCGTTAAAACGACCATCATAACACATGTAGCTAAGCTAATTTTTGGGACGTTCCCACTTAATGGAGGGTTATCCGCTACATATGCCAACGTTGGTTCACTGACGTTCCGTTCCAACCACCGCCATCAGCTTCCTTCAGACCCTTTCGTCGCCGAAAACGCCCTTGCTTACAGCTTGTCTTCCCTTTAGCTAGGTGACAGGTTTTCTTTCAAACCATTGGCTCGGCAACATGCCTCGCAAACATTAACATAAGGGGGCACACCCCCTTAATAACCCCCATGTATAGGAAATTATCCACAACCCATAATTTCCTATAAATTAAGAAAACAGGGGTACCCCGTGTTAACTAAACCTTGAAATTCTTAATAAGCTCCTTCAGGTCTTTTGCTACCACAGACAACCTTTGGGCAGCATTACCCAAATCCTCTATTATAGCCGCTTCTTGTTGGGTTGAAGCAGCTACTTGTTGGGCACTGGAAGTAGTTTCGAGGGCAATTGATGATACCTCTTCAACTGCAACCGCAGCACTTCCCGCAGCTTCGGCCATTTTCTTACTGGCTTGGGACACTCTTTGCACCTCATCACTGACACTATTAATAACATTGGAAATGTTTTCAAATGCTTCCCCTGCCTTATGAACCAAACCTATCCCGGTACTCACCTCGTTAGTACCATTTCTCATTGCCTCTACTGCATTCATTGTCTCCTGTTGAATATGCTTGATCAAATCATCAATTTGTTTAGTAGATACTGCTGATTGCTCTGCCAGTTTTCTAACTTCTTCTGCAACAACAGCAAACCCTCTGCCATGCTCTCCTGCCCGCGCCGCTTCAATTGCAGCATTTAGCGCCAAAAGGTCCGTTTGCCCCGCAATGGCCGAGATGGCCTCTACTATTTGACCTATTTCTTTTGAACGTCGACCCAACAGTTCAACTGTCTCAGCAGAATCATTTACAGTACCGTTTATTATATCCATCTGCCTAACGGCCTCCGTTATAGCTTTGGTTCCTCCCTTGATAACCTTATTTGCTTGTCCCGCCTGCTGCTCCACAGTGGCGACACTACCGACAACGTCTTGCACAGTTGTTGACATGTCTTCTAAATTAGACGAGGTCATTTTCAAATTTGCTGCTTGGTGATCAGTACCACGAGCAACTTGCTGAATGGTCGTGGCAATTTGCTGTGTCGCATCTACAACTTCTCTGCTATTATCATCCAATGTAGATACCGCATCAAAAACCTGTTCAGCAGCTAAAGCCACCTTGTTAATCAGTTTGGCCATTTGTTTCATCATACTGTTATAACTGCTGGCCAACGATTCAACTTGATCACCGGTTGTGACTATTATTTTGCCGGTTAAATCCCCTCTAGCAGCCCTTTCCATCCCTTTCACCATCTTCTCTAGCGGCTTGATCAAACGCCCGGCGAAGAACCACGCAACTATCAAGGATACTATTGTGCCGCTTATACCGGCAAATAATATATTCCTTTGAAATTCCCAAAAAAGTGCTTCATACGCCTGCCCTTGAGCGGCAAGACTTAGTCTAGCTTCCACCGCAGGGAAAGTGTATGTTATCGTTGCTGTCCAAAGCGCCACGCTAATCACGGAAAATGCAATCATAAATTTGCCCCTCAAGCCAAAGCGCATAATTTATCCCCCCTAAACTTTTTCTTAAGCTTCCATCAGATTGTTTAATCTCTCCCGAGTACTGATAATGTGGGTCAGCCTCACACCAAAATTTTCATTGATTACCACCACTTCGCCATGAGCAATTAAAGTTCCGTTTACCAGAATGTCCACCGGTTCATTGGAAATCTTTTCCAGTTCAACCACTGACCCTGGGGTAAGATTAAGTACTTCTTTAATCGGTTTTTTGGTTTTACCCAATACAACCGAAATTCTTAATGGTACATCTAAGATTAAATCTAAGTTTCTCGGTTGCTCATCATCCTGCTCCGCTGCAGGCATCCCTTTCGGCGGCGCGGAAATCTCCTCGTCATTACCCTTAGGGACCTCCTCAATTAACTGATATTCATCCGTTCCTTCATCTTCCGAACTAACATCAGTGTTTTCGTCTCCGCCCGTAGAAGTACCAAGTAAAAATTCTGCTTGCTCTCTGGCTACACCTATGGGTATTACTTGCATTATCTCACTATCCACCAATTCACCGATGGTTAAATTAAAGGAGATTACCACCAATTGAATGTCTTCAGGATATTGAAAAGGGTTTCCAACCTCTTCGGAAAAGTCTACAGGGGTTATCTCAGGAGGGGAAATGACTACTCTCTGATTGAACATTGTTGACATAGATGTTGCCGAAGAACCCATCATTTGATTCATAGCTTCCGCCACAGCACTAATCGAAAACTCCGACAACTCATCTGTAATTTCTTTGCCCTCTCCCCCCATCATCAGGTCAGCAATTACAGCGGAATCCCTTGACTGCATCACTAAAATATTATCACCCTTAACCCCGTCGGTGAAATTAATTTTGATTAATAAATATGGTATATTGAATGTTTCCGATAATATCTTAGAATTTGTTAAAGAAATTTTGGGAGTTGTAATAGTTACCTTTTGATTAATCAACTGAGACAGAGCTGTGGCAGCGGACCCCATGGAAATATTTCCTATCTCACCCAGTGCGTCCTGTTCTTCAGCCATTAATTCTTGCTTAGCAGAAGCTTCACCCGCCTCTTCTTGACGCAGTAAGGCATCTATCTCTTCTTGGGACAAAAAACTGTCACTCATCTACAACATCTCCCTCATTCACAATTGTGGTAATCTGAGCAGCCAGGGTATTGCCTTTCACACCAGGTTGGAATTTTAGTTTGGTGTGTCCTTCAACCAACATATCCATATCCGAATCCACCGAGCGGTCTAAAATTAAACAATCTCCCGTTTCCAGTTGCAAAAATTCTCTTACCGTCAGTTGGGTTTCACCACATAGAGCTGTTAATGTCACGGGCGCCTTACCCAAAAACTTACTCATTGCTTTATAATAAGTATCCCGGTCTTTCTGGTCAGAACCCGAGAACCAGTAATGGGCAGAAAGTTTAGAGATTACTGTTTCCAGTGTTATATAAGGTAAACATAAGTTGATATAACCCTGAGTATTTCCAATTTGGCTGCTAAGTGTGACCAACGCAATGGTCTCATTCGGTGAAATAACTTGGTTATATTGCGGGTTAGTCTCCATAGACTCAATTTGTGGTGAAATGTCGAATAAATCCGCCCACGCCGTGACCAAGTTATCCAACATCCGAGCGTTAATTTTACGTAGGACACTCATTTCAATCTCGGTTAACTCCCGCACTTCTTCTGTCATCTTCCCAGTGCCGCCAAATAGCAAATCAATCATGGGAAAAACAAAAGCCGAGTTTGTCTCTAATACACCCGTTCCTTTCAACGGCGGTAGTGAAAAAACAGTCATTAATGTTGGAGTGGGTACTGAGTTGATAAAATCTTCATACGTCAGCTGATCTACAGACATTATTTTAATCTGAGCACTAGTTCGTAAATAGGCAGATAAAAAGTTAGATAATAGCCGCGCAAAATTATCATGTATCATGTGCAGCGTACGCAGCTGGTCCTTAGAAAATTTGTTTGGCCTGCGAAAATCATAACTACGTACCTTTTCCTGTGTATTTTCCTCTTTTAATTGTTTCGTGTCTAACTCGCCTGTGGAAATAGCATTTAGCAATAAGTCAATTTCTGATTGTGATAAGACTTCTTCCATAGCACCACCTTCCTTCTTAAGGCTGCTCTTAACCCAAGGCCTTTTGCAGTGCCTGCAGTACTCTATCCTGTTGGAACGGCTTCACAATGAAATCCTTGGCCCCTGCCTGAATTGCTTCCATCACCATCATCTGCTGTCCCATGGCACTACACATAATGATTCTTGCAGATGAATCGATATCTAAAATTTGCTTTACTGCAGCTATGCCATCCATTTCAGGCATGGTTATATCCATAGTGACCACGTCTGGTTCCATTTCTTTGTATAATTCTACTGCTACAGCACCATTAGTTGCCTCGCCAACAACCTCATAACCATTTTTGAGAAGAATGTCCTTAATCATCATACGCATAAACGCTGCATCATCAACAATCAATACTTTTTTTCCCATGTTCACTCCCCCTAATATTTTAATATTATTAAAGCCCTAATGCTGTCAAAATCCTCTTTAAAGACTCCTCCGTAGGAATTAAAAAGAAGTGCCCTCTGAGAATGCTGTCTTCAATAAAAAATTGGGTTTCAATAATTAAAATTTCTTCCGACAAATGCCCGCCTTCTAAAAAAGCAGCGTTAAGAACCGCACCCAGCATATCAAAAGACAGCGCTGGAACAGAACGGGAAATATTTAACCTCGTAAACTGACTTAGGGCAGTAAGAAAATTTCCTGTAAGAATATTACCGATCTCATGGAGAGTGGATTCCACCAAACTCTCATCCCGTACGTTTCCAAGAAGCATGCTTAACAACCTATTGGCACTGGACTCATTTAATAAAAAGAAAATGTTTCCTGCCACATCTCCACTCATTATAAAATTCACGCAAGAGACAATGTCTTCCTCTTTTCCCACCAGCTTAAATGTTTCCTCTAAGGGAACTATCCCAGATCTGGGCACTGTCATTTGAACTTTACGGTTTAACATCTTTCCCAGGGCAGTAGCGGCATTTCCCGCGCCAATATTGCCAATTTCCTGTAAAGCGCTTAAATGTATTTCCAGCAGCTCGTCCATAATTACCTTCTCCTTCCCCTAATAGATCTGTTTTAAATAAAGGCTTATAATTTACCTAGAATAGTTAGTTAAGCCTCTTTGCGGTAAAACCAAGACGAACTTTTTACTAGCCCTAATTCTCGATAATTGAGAATGCTTTCCGTAGCACCAATAAAGAGAATGCCTCCCTCCACCAATGCGTCAACGAACTTTTGGTATAATTCCCACTGTGCTTCTTTGGTAAAATAAATAGTAACATTGCGACAAACAATCAAATGGTATCCTTTACCATATCTATCCTTCAGCAAGTCATGGCGCCGAAATGTCACGTGATCCTTTATCGTGCTGCTTAGATGATATATACCAGCCGACTCTGTGAAATATTGTCTTAATCTATTTTCAGAAACATTTTTAACTAAGTTTGCCGCATACTTACCGCCTTTGGCAGTTAAGAGCACCTTTTCATCCATATCAGTAGCATCAATTGTATGTCTCCCGCCAAACTCATGCAGTATCATTGCCAGTGAATATGGTTCAGCTCCATTAGAACAAGCTGCGCTCCAAACCTTAAGCGTTTTAAACTGTCTATATAACGCAGGGAGAATTTCTCTTTCAGCATGAGCAAAAATGTCCGGATTACGAAAAAATTCTGACACGTTTATGGTTAATTTATCCATAAATTCAGCCCAAAGACCTTTGTTCCGCTTCAAGGCTTCGAAGTAAGTAGCGTAATCACTAAAGCCCTTTTGCCGCATGAGGCTTTCTATTCTTCTTTTTAACTGTTTTTCTTTATAACCATTAAGATTTACGTTGAAGTGTTGGTCTATCGTACCCTTGAATTGGCTAAAGTCCATGGTTCCTCCCGAAGTTCCCTTGGTGTTTTTCCTGCTGAACGAATAAATACTTTCCCGGTTTCTGAATGAAAAATCATTGTACGACCAATGTTCCCGCCTACTTCTGCAGCGGTTAAAGCAATCTGCATATCCTTTAACACCTCTTTTACTTTAGCTATGTTTCTTTCTCCAATGTTCAAAGTAGTACTGTCCGCAAAGGAAAACATTTGCGCACCGCCGGCGATTTTAGCCCGAAACCTTGATTTCCCTCCACCCATTGAAATAAGTTTTTCCAAGAGTTGGGGAATAGCCAAATCAGCAAACTTTAACGGGTTGGTGACTCTATTAAATTGCCTACTGTCCGGCAGCATAATATGAGACATCCCCCCTATTTTAAGCTTATAGTCATATATAACGATACCCACGCAAGAACCTAACCCCAGCGTAATTAATGTATCGGGACTATATGCGACTTTGTAATCGGCGATGCCAACCCTAATTTCCTGGTTAACTAAACTTGAATTTTTCACATTTTTCCTCCAGAACCCTTAGTAGGAATAATTTTCCACTACAAGGGAATATACTATATTAGCCCTTTATTACAGCGAGGTGTATGGATATGTTATGTCCCAATTGTCTCGAGTTTGCCCATGACAGTCTCCGCTTCTGTCCGCAGTGCGGTACAGTGATAAGTATTAAAGAGGAGCTGCTGTTAATGTCCTGGCATGAGTTGTATAATCATGGCTGCAGCTCTTACAGGCATAATAACTACATAGAAGCGGAACAATGTTTCGTGGAATCCATCCAGCTTAACCCCGCCCATTCGTTATCCTGGTACAACTTGGGAACACTCAAATTAAAGATGAAGCAGCCACAAGAAGCATCAAAATGTCTCTTAGTTGCCAAACAATACAATCCTCAACATATCAATACACGAATGAACCTAGCTTCCGCCTACTGTCTAATAGGAAAATCCAAACTGGCGATAAAGGAGCTTCAGCTAATCCTTGGCATTTATCCCAATTGCCATCAGGCGAAAGAATTATTAATCAAATTAGAAAGCGTTAAAAACCCCGAAAAAAGGCACCAAGATTAGCGCCTGATGTTATTGGCGATCCCCCACATTTCGTCAGCGGTTTTAACTGTGCGTGAGCTTATCTCATAGGCCCGTTGGGCGGAAATCATGTTAACCATTTCTTCCGCCAAATCCACATTGGAGCTTTCTAGGAAACCTTGCCTTAAATAACCTACTTCCTCTCCGGGACTCGCTTCTTCGGCTGCACCGCTAGCTTCAGTAGTCTGGTAAAGGTTACGTCCTACCGCCTTCAATCCGGCGAGGTTTTTCACTTTATATAAGTTCATATTGCCTATTTCCTCTTCATTACCTTGATTATCAATAGCAGAAACAATTCCTTGGGGTGTTATTCGTAGCTTTGCAGCATCTTCAGGAACTTCGATGTCATCATTAAGGTAAAGCCCAAAATTATTAACCAATCTTCCATCACTGTCTACATTAAACGAGCCATCACGAGTATAGCCCATCTCACCGCCGGGAAGTTTAACCGCAAAGAAACCTTTTCCTTCTATGGCTAAGTCCAAACTCCTGCCGGTTTCATTAAGGTTACCCTGTAAAAAAACCTTGGTGACGGAACTAACCTTTACTCCCGATCCATAGCTGGGCACCAGACGGGCATAACTAACAGGCATATTGGTTTCGTCTTTCTGCTGGTATACCAAATCGGCAAAAGAAACATTGCCCTTTTTATATCCGTTGGTATTTACATTGGCTAGGTTATCAGCGATGTTATCCATCTTATGCATTTGTGCATTCATCCCACTGGCACCGGTCCATAAACTCTTCAACATCTAATCGCCCCCCGTTTAATCAATCCTACCAATTTCAGAAGCACTTTTACCCAGCATCTGGTCATACGCCTGAATTATTCGCTGGTTTGATTCGAAAGCACGGATCCCTGACATCAGGTTTACCATTTCTTTGACCAAATTAACATTTGATTTTTCCAACATCTTTTGCCTAACCAAATAACGCACATCATCATCAATAATGGTAGCCTCAGTGGGTCTAAACAAGACATCCTTCTCTTTTAGAAGGCTGTTGGGGTTGTGAAATGTTGTTACCCTTAAGCGTGCCTCCTGATTGCCGTCAATCATCAAATTACCTTGATCGTCTACAGCGAACTCTTTAGAATCCAACTTAATTCTGCCGTCTTCCCCCAACACATCATAGCCTTCTTCCGTTACCAAGTATCCGTCATTATTCAGCTGGAAATGCCCGTTCTTGGTGTATCTTAAACCGGACGGAGTGTCAACTGTAAAATACCCGTTCCCCACTATGGCCAAATCCAAATTACGGCCGGTCTCCTCCAACGCACCCGGTTGCTGAATGGTAACCCTTTCGTCAACTAAAGCACCCTGGGTAATGGTACCAATTTTGTCTGCATGCCCTTTGCCAACCTCGGCCAACATTACCTCAGGAAAGGCTTTTAAGACCGTATCATCCCGTTTGTATCCGGGGGTATTGGCATTAACCAAATTATTTGAGATGCCTTCCTGCTTAATTTGCTGAGTAACCATCCCGGTAGTGGCGGCATAAAGTCCTCTGAACAACAGAATCCCTCCTTATTGTGTGGTTAACAAGTCAATTATTGTATCAACATCACTGCCTTTAACCAAATTATAAGTACCGGCAATTATTTTTTGACTGACTTTCCTTTTGTCTGCCCGCTCAAGAAACTTTGCTGATGTAATTGCGCCTGCATCTTCTAAAATATCTGCAACTTCTGTCAAATTACTGCCGCGTGGAATGGTTACCCTCACAACATCTTCCGCCTTCGTTACCTTCTCAGACTGCTTTTCACTACTCTGATCACTTTCATTTTCAGGTAAAATAGCACCGTCATTTTTGCTTCCTTCATTTTTTGCTGATTTCATTTGGCTGGTGCCCTTTTCATCTACTGTCAAAACTTCTGACTTATTTGGTTCTTTATAGATCACTACTTCGTCCTTAAATACCATTCCTAGGTTCCTTGCAGCAGCGATTACCTCCATTTCTGTAGGCTCAGAGCCCGGAAATAGCATCACTAATGTGCCGCTTAAAACTAACCCAATACCTATACCGAATAAAATTTGAATATTTTGTTTCAGAGCCATTTTTATTTTCTTAGAGAGAGAATTAATTCTATCTCCCCCTTTCCCCGCTTATATTCCCTTGCAATTTCAGTAATACTTTTGCCCTGGTCATAATCTATATAGATATCGTCAAACAAAGTCAATTGGTTCATATCATTCATGACTTGCTCAAATGATAACTCTTTGCTGTTTGCTAGTTTTTTAATGGTCTCATCGAATTGGTCGAACCTTTGCTGCATGAGATTTAAATTATGGGTCAACAAAGCTAAACTATTATGTATTTCATCGTAGTCGCTATCCTGTCGCAATCGGTATTCTAAGCTTTCTTTTTCCTGTAGCGCCAGCTGAAATTTATCCTGTAATTCAACAACATCGGTATTTTGGTTGGTTTGGTGGTCCTTAACTATTTCCGGTATCGAAAAAGCTATAATTACGCCGCCAAGTAAAATAAAAAGCCATCCCATCATAAACCATCCTCCACAATCACTGAACGAAGCTTCGAAATTGCCCGGGAATGAAGCTGAGATATCCTGGATTCACTTACCTCCAACACTAGCCCTATCTCTTTCAAAGTCAGTTCCTCGTAATAATACAGCGATAGCACCAATTTTTCCCGCTCTGGTAATTTCCTTAATGCCTCGCTTAACATCTCTAATTGTATTTTATTTTCTATTAACTGCTCCGGTGCTGAAGCAGGATCAGGAATTATATCCTTCAACTCTTGATTCCCTTCGTCAAAAAGCATTTCTTCCAAATGGGTTAACGAAAGATAATTTATTTGTGCAGTAATTCGGTAGATTTCACCAGCGGACATGCCCAATTCCAATGCTACTTCTTCTTCGCTGACTTCTCTTTTGAGTTTCTGCTCCAATACTGCTGCGGTCTTTTGGATCTTATCAATTTTTTCCATTACCGAACGAGGCACCCAGTAGTTTTTTCTTATTTCATCAATAATCGATCCGCGGATTCTATGAGCTGCATAAGCTTCAAAGTTTATGCCACGGGAAGGATCAAACTTGTCCATGGCATCCATTAGACCCAAAACACCAAAGCCAGTTAAATCTTGTTCATCCATAATTTTAGGGATGGCTACTTGCAGACGTCCAACCACCTTTTTAACCAAAGGTAAGTAAGTCTCAATCAATTTTCCGCGTAAATCTTTTTCACCCTGAAAATACGCATCCCACAGCTTGGCATGAGGGTATCCCATCTCTATTTCCTCCGATCAGGTACGAGTTGGCGCCTTTTTAAATCCTTCCTAAAAATATAGCTGATAAGCATATCCCTGTCCCGCTCGTTTATTTGTTCAAAAGAAGCACCCACTATCCATTCCCCGCGTTGAATTTCGGATTGCGCCACTCGTAAAACTTTGGCCAGCGCCTTGATGCATTTCTCTTTTTTACTCCAATCAGATACCTTTATCTCTATTGACACTAAGCTATGTTTCTGCAATTTTTCCTTGCTAATAAACTTAATTCCACCACCACTCAAGTCAAGGGTAGAAGCCCGTCGTACAGGGCCATCCTCTATAATATCACCGCCATTTTTTTCAGCCACCAGCTTTTGGTATTTTATTTCCGTGATTATGTCCACCCGCACGAAATTTCTTTTTTGCACCCGCTGCATTTGATCGGGTATTTGCAGGCGGTATAAGGGAACGTTATCTTCACGGGATCGGCCAACAATTACACTGTCGAAAAAGTAACGGCCTTCTTGGTCAAAGTAAGATACTTTGACATTATCGCCCCGGCGAAGAAACAAAGTTCTACCCATCTTAGTAGGAGTTTGGATACTAAAAGTTCTATCCCCTACCCCCTGAACAAGGCTTTTATATATATTACCTTCTTCATTATATATACTTATCTCAATCTGCTGGTTTACTTTAATAATGAGGCTCACCCCCTTCTACTGAACAGGTGTCACATGCCCTAACCAAATAAACGCCTTAACTTATTAATAAACCCATCTACACCCTTAGCTTGAACATAGTTTCTCCCAAGCAGCCTTTGACTGATTGCTTCGATATTAATCGAAGCCTTAGCATGAGGGTACAGTGTAATAAACGGTTGTTGTTTTCTTACTGCTTTTCCCACAGCCGGGTCTTCTGCTATGTAGCCCAGTTGTTTTACTTTGATTTTTAAGAATTCTGATGCAACTTTTTTAATTCTTTCTGTTGTGAAGTCAGCTTCACTTGCTCCAGATGCACGATTGATAATCAGCTCGACTTCCTGGTGCAGACCGTATTTGGAAAGGATCTTGATTACACCATACGCATCAGTGATAGCCGTCGGTTCCGGATTCAGAACAACAAGCACTTTATCCGCGGCACTAACGAAACTTAGTACATTCCGGGAGATGCCTGCTCCCGTATCAATAATTAAGTAATCTGTATCAACCGCAAATGAACGCAGGCCGGTTATAAGCCTTTCGCGTTGATAGTAATCCAGATCAGCCAGTTCCTGGATACCCGAGCCACCCGGAATTATCCTGATATCATGAGGTCCCGTCAAAACGACCTCTTCCAATTCTTTCTCACCCCGGACAACTTCATATAAAGTATGTTTCGGAATTAACCCCATAAGGACATCTATATTAGCCAGTCCTAAATCAGCATCGAAAATAACTACTTTCTTACCAGTTTTAGCTAGGCTAATGGCCGTATTTACTACAACATTGGTTTTACCCACTCCGCCTTTGCCGCTGGTAACAGCGATAACCCGAAAACCACTGTTGGTTACATTTGTTTTTTCTGCCCGTTTCTTGATGATCTTGCTGCTGGCTAATTTCCTGAGATTATATGCTTGGTCACGCATCTTTTACAGCCTCCAAAATTAATCTTGCCAACCTTTGCGGTTCTACCGCTTCAATATCATCAGGAACATTTTGACCATTAGCTATGTATCTTACGGGTAGGTCGGTGTGCTGGACAATATTTAAAATTGAACCCAGGGTTTCGGTTTCATCCACTTTAGTAAATATTAAGCTTGTATAATCAACCTGTCTAAAATCCTCCACAATTCGTAATAAATCCTTAGCCCTGGTTGTACAGCTTAATACCAGACAAACTTCCGCAGGTTTTATCTGTTCAAGAAAGTTGCGTAATTCCATAACCTGCATAGTATTTTTAGAAGAGCGCCCGGCAGTATCCACCAGGATAACGTCTTTATCACTATGATTGGTAATTATTTTCTTGAGTTCGTGAGGAGTCATCGCTACTTCAATGGGTATCCCAATTATCTCACTATAAGTTTTAAGCTGCTCGACAGCGCCAATGCGATATGTGTCAATAGTTGCCAAGGCCACCTTCTGGCCATGGTGGAGGACATATTGGGCCGCCAATTTTGCAATGGTAGTGGTCTTCCCTACTCCGGTAGGCCCCACAAATGCAATTATCTTATTGTTAATTTCTTTCTTCTTATCCAGCATCGGCGTAATTTGCGCCAGAAGCTGCTCGATCATATCGTCGGCAGTTTCCCCATTGGCCTGTTTTAGTTTTTCTGCCAACTGCGCCGCTAAGTGCGGCTCTATCTCCAAGGATAATAAGATTTCTTCCCATTTATCCTGGCGTACTGAAACGCTGCTATTAGTGGCAGCCAAGTTGACAAGCATTTGTTTCATTTCCGCCAGTTCCGTCTCCAATCTATCTTGTTTCTGTGACATGACACGCTCTTCTTTTTCTTGGCTCTGCTCAACCTGCTCAGTTTGTTTAGTAATCGCTGCTGTTACTTCCAACTTCTTTGGTCTAAATAGCCCTAATAGACCCTCATCTCTAACCTTTTTGCTGCTAATTATAATTGCATCAGGCCCTAAATCCTGGCGAATCACTGAAAACCCTTCATGCATATTACGCACGATATATCGTTTAATTTTCATTAAGCTCAATCACCCCCACCGCTATTACGTCCAAGTTTGGCGTGAGTTCGTTAAGAGAAAGCACCACCAAGTTTGGCATATATCTTTCTATCAAACGGCGAAAAGCCAGTCGGCTGCGAGCCGAACATAATACAATCGGTGGATTATCGCCAAAGTTTACCTGTTGGAATTTTGTTGATAAGTTATCAAAAATACGTTGTGTCGTCTGTGGGTCTACTATCGGATACATTCCTTCTTGGGTCTGCTGGATTGAATTCACTAGCAATTCCTCCAAAGAATGGTCTAAAGTTAATACATTTAGTTTACCGTTATGGGTATATAACTGGGAAATTACCCTGCTCAAGGATTGGCGAACTACTTCTGTCAAATAATCAATATCCTTGCTGCGTCCCGCATGATCAGCTATACATTCGAGAATTCCCACCATATCACGCACAGGTATTTGTTCTTTTAATAAATTTTGCAGTACTTTCTGTATTTCTCCATGATTTATCAAATCAGGTACCAAATCTTCTATCAACGCCGGGGTACTTTCTTTAACCATATCCAGAAGTTCCTTAACTTCCTGCCTCCCCATCAGTTCGTGCGCATGAGATTTAATAAATTCCGTCAAGTGGGTGATCAATACGGTATCGGCATCAACCACGGTATACCCTTTTATTTCTGCTTCCTCCTTCTTTTGCTCTGTTATCCACCATGCAGCAAGTCCAAATGTTGGTTCTGTAGTCTCAATTCCCTCTATCTTAACGTCATCATTCCCTGGATTCATTGCTAAGTGGTAGCCAGGCATTACATCCCCTTGGGCTACCTCCACACCCCTGATTTTAAGGACATATTGATTTGGGGTTAGTTGCAAGTTGTCTCGAATGCGAATAGGCCGAACCAGAATTCCTAGTTCCATAGCACACTGCCGTCTCACTGCTGCCAGGCGGTCCAAAAGGTCCCCACCTTGTTTTTCATCAGTAAGTGGTATCAATTGATAACCAATCTCCACCTCTAACGGGTCAACCTGCAGTAGGGAAACTACATTCTCTGGCTGGCGAGCAATTTTTTTGGCGTCAATCATTTCCTTTTCCTTTCCTATTTCCTCCAGCTGCCTTTCCTCTGAAAATAATAGGTAAGCTGCATAACCCGCCCCAACAGCAAGGATAACGAAAGGCATCGTAGGCAGTCCGGGAATTAAACCAAGCACTAAAAGCAGTGCCGCAACCAATGCAATAACCTTAGGAAAGCCCGTCAACTGGGAGGCTAAATCACTGCCAAAACTTTGGTCGCTTCCCGCCCTAGTAACTAAAATACCGGTGCCGGTGGAAATCAAAAGTGCAGGAATTTGAGAAACTAAGCCATCACCTACTGTCAAAATTGTGTATGTTTGTAATGCTTCAATCAATGTTAAATTCAACTGCCACGCACCAATAACAAAACCACCTAGAATATTGACTAAGGCAATTACAATACCTGCAATTGCATCCCCTTTCACGAATTTACTGGCACCATCCATGGCGCCGAAAAAGTCCGCTTCTCGCTGTAATCTTTTACGCTGGTCTTTTGCCTCTTGCTCAGTAATCAGTCCAGCATTTAAATCTGCATCTATACTCATCTGCTTACCGGGCATAGCATCTAATGTAAAGCGCGCTGCCACTTCAGCTACACGCCCTGCACCATTAGTAATAACAACGAATTGAATAACTGTGATAATAATGAATACAATAAACCCTACCACATAATTCCCGCCTACTACGAAGTCACCGAAAGCCTTAATAACGTCTCCGGCCCGAGCATAGTTCAATATCAATTTGGTAGAACTTATATTCAATGACAGCCTGAATAGGGTCATTACCAGTAACAGTGACGGGAAAACCGAAAACTGCAGTGGTTGAGTTGTGAACATAGTAGTTAACATAATTACCAAACTAATGGTCAGATTAATCACCAGTAGGATGTCTAATAAAGCAGGCGGAATGGGCAACACAATAATAATCACTATCGCGATTACCATGGCGGCAATGAGGACATCGTTATTCGCAGCTATTTGCTTGAAAACCATATTCGAACGGCTATGAGGTGTTGCCATTAAAATTCTCCTTTATACTAAAATGATTAGAGTTTACCTTTTTCTTTTAGACGGTATAGCATTACCAGAATTTCGGCTACTGCTTGATACAAATCCGCAGGTACCTCACCGCCGATCTCCACATTCTCATATAACATCCAGGCGACCTCTTTATTCTCAATTATGGGAATATCGTGCTCTGCAGCCACCTCGCGAATTTTTTGAGCAATTAGGTCCGCTCCTTTGGCTACCACTCTGGGTGCATCCATTTGCTCGACCTCGTACTTTAATGCTATTGCCAAGTGAGTAGGGTTAGTAATAATCACCGTACTATCGGGAATATCCTGCATCATACGCTTGGTCGCCAACTCCCGCTGTTTTTCTTTGATCTTGGACTTTAATTGAGGATCACCTTCAGTTTGTTTGAATTCTTCTTTGACGTCTTGCTTTGACATACGTAATTGTTTATTGAATTCGTGTCTTTGGAAAATATAATCCAAGACCGCTATCACTGAAAAAATTACCACAGCTGTAATAGCCACTTTAAAAATGATTGAAAGGACGATAAAGTAAACTCCCCGGGCATTTGCTTCAATAGTAAGCAGCAGCTCCGTAAAATTACCTCTTACCATGTAGTAGGAGGTAAATCCTACAATCGAAACTTTAAGCAAAGACTTAACCAATTCAACCAAAGATTTAATTGAGAAAATCTTTTTAAATCCTTTTAGTGGACTTATGTTCTCCAGCTTTGGTTTGATTGCCTCAGGGGCCACCAGAAAACCCACTTGACTGAAATTACTGATACTTGCTGCTACGACAGCAACTACTAGAATTGGTCCGAGAAGTTTGGCAATAGCAAAAATGCTTTCCTGCACAATAACTTTGAAATTTTCCTCAGATAAGTTCCAACCAACTCCACCGTCAATAAAAAAGACTATTAACCTGCTAAACTCATCCAGATAAAAATTCTTTAACCAATATAATGTTACTATAATTACCAGCATGATAACTGCTGCGTTGACGTCAGCGCTTTTAGCCACCTGGCCCTTTTCTCTGGCTTCCCTCTTACGTTTTGGTGTTGCATCTTCTGTTTTTTCCTGATTGAAAAGCTGTAAATCAAATTCCCTCTTCAAACCGGCTAGTTCACTCACGAGAGACTCTCCATTACTATAAGCAAATCCTTTTCAATTTGAGTCATTAAGTCCGTCACTATCCCGGCAAGCAGCGGCAGCAGCAATGCCACCACCAGCATACCTAATGCCGCTTTAATAGGGAAACCTAACATAAACACATTCAGTTGGGGCACAGTTCTCGCCACCAGTCCCAGCGATATGTCACTTATTATTAACACTGCAATAACCGGTGCCGCAATTTTAAAAGCTACTGCAAACATCCCAAGAAAAATACTTATGAAATGCTGGGCCAATATGCCCGAGAGCATTGCTGACCCGAGCGGGACAAGTTGGAAACTCCTGACTATGGCCAAAATCAAGCTATGATGTCCATTCAAGACCAAGTAGAGTAATATGGCATAATAGTACTGAAACTGACCGATCAAGGTGACCCTTGTATTGCTGATTGGATCAAATAAACTGGCCATTGCAAAACCCATCTGTATGTCTATTAACTCACCACCAATCTTTATTGCTTGGAAAATCAAACCAGCAGTAAAGCCAAGTAGTAAGCCAACAACTACTTCCTTAGCAATCAGAAATACCAAACCGAGCATACTTACAGGTATAATATCCATCGGGACGAAAGGGCCGATAATAACCGTCAATAAAACTGCTAAACCAATTTTAACCAGAGAAGGTATGCCCTTAATAGAGAAAAATGGGGCAGTAACGACAAAAGCACTTAGTCGCGTGAAAACCAACAGCCAGCCAATCAATTCTTGGAAGTCAACCATATGCTCCCCCTCTATCGAACAAGCGTGCTCAAATCATTGAAAATATTCTGGGTAAATACGACAAGTATATTTAACATCCAAGACCCAAAGACCAATATTGTAAGCATTACCACAACGATTTTCGGCACAAAGGTAAGGGTTTGTTCCTGAATTTGCGTAGTGGCCTGTAGAACGCTGATTATTAAACCTACCAGCATACCAAATAACAAGGCCGGTGCTGCCAATAATAATGTGGTGGTCAATGTTTCTCTCGCCAGATGTATCACAAATTCTTGGCTCAAAAAGTTTCCCTCCCCGTCAAAAACTGTTCAATAACGCTTTTACTACTAAATACCATCCGTCCACCATCACAAACAACAACAACTTAAAAGGCAGCGAGATCATTACCGGTGGCAGCATAAACATCCCCATGGACATTAAAATGCTGGCAACCACCATATCAATAACTAAGAACGGTATAAAAATCATAAATCCCATTTGGAAAGCGGTTTTTAATTCACTAATCACGAATGCCGGTATCAGGGCAGATAACTGCACCCCATCTTTGTTCAACGGCCTTTCCTGCTTAGAAACACTTAAAAATAACGCTAAGTCCTTCTCCCTGGTTTGTTTTAACATAAACTCCCTAAGAGGTTTACCTGCAGCCTCCAAAGCCTGTTCCTGCGGTATTTCCTCAGCCAAATACGGTTCAATCGCATTTGCGTTAATATCCTGGTAAACCGGCATCATGGTAAAAAATGTTAGAAACAGGGCTAACCCGACCAACACTTGATTTGGCGGTGTTTGCTGGGTAGCAAGAGCATTTCGAACAAAAGATAATACTATTACAATGCGCGTAAAGGAAGTCATCATAACCAAGATGGCGGGGACCAGGGCTAGAACTGTTAATAAAACTAAAATACGAAGGCTGTCTACTACCTGCTGCGGGTCAGTGCTTTGGCCAATGTTAAGGTTGATATCAGGTATTGGCACCGGTGCTGCAAACGCGGGATTTTGTGAAAAAAGCAACAGCAGCATTGTCATCAGAGAGAATGAAAACGCCTTAACTTTCATCCCTATCCCCTCCCTGCCACTGACGATATTTATTCAAGATCTTATCTAAATAAGCAGGGTGTTGACCAGCAACTGGCTCTACCACAGGATACTCGGAAAATTCTTTTAAAACTTTAATATCACTCTCGCTTACTGCCAGGAGCATAAAACTTTCTTTGGCTCTAACTACCACTAAACGTGATTTTGCGCCGACTAATATTTGGTCCACAACCTGCAGAGAACCTGACGCAGACCTATTCCTTTTACCCATGCCAAATTTTAAAAAAAGATAGATTAAACCTAAAACCAACGGTAATGCGACAATTAGACGGACCAGTGCTACCCAAAAATCAATCATGGTCAGGCTCCGAATTCTTTAGCGAATTTATGCGTACTGCCAATACATCATTTATAACCACCACTTCACCGCGGGCAAAACTAATACCGCCGAGGCTAATTTCTACATGTTCTCCAGCTAAGCGGTTCAGTGATAAGATTGAGCCGCTTTGCATATTTAAGATATCCCGAACAGTTTTAGTGACTTCTCCCAGTTCCACTGACATTTCCATGTTTATGTCCCAAAGAAAACCGATATCCAATGGGCGTTGTCGCGGTGGAGTTTCTTTTAGCGGAAGAAACTTAGCTTTTTTAACTGCCAAGCCCCCTCCACCGCTGTCCTCTAATATTACCCGGATGTCGTCTTCAGTAATGTTTCTTGACATGATTTATCACCCCTAAATTTAGCGCCCAGGAATCTACTGGATGATGAAATCCTGAAAATAGATGCCTTTAATGTCATTATTCAACAAGCTGTTTATAGCAGAGGTTAATTCTTCTCGTAAAGTAGCAACCTTATCTGAATTATTTAGGGATGCTATATCTTTACTTTGAAGAATGGTAATAATTTGGTCCCGAATACGGTGGCCCTTTTCTTCGAGTTCTTTCCCGGTATCCTTGGATGTGTATTCCACCGTTATGGTGGCTCTAAGAAAGCGGCGGAAATTTAAATCATGTAAGTTAACCGTAAATGGTTCTAATTCGTATTTCATAAGCTCTTCGGTCACTTTACTAGGCTTTCCGTCTGAATTCGAATTCTGACGCGAAGTAATATAGTAAGTTTGGGCAGCCATAGCAGCAAAAATAAATGCCAACAACAATACTCCCAGCACAATTCGTTTCAATGTAAATATCTTACCGTTAGCTTCAGTTTCTTCCTTGCCTTTTTGACTCACTTTTCAGCCCCCCCACTGGCATAAATATCTTGGGAATTGATAACAATTAGTACCCTTCTATTTTTGGCTCGGCCTTCCTCATTCTTGTTTGAAGCTATGGGATTAAACTGACCGAAGCCAACTACCACAAATTTATGTGCATCCATACCGTGTCTCTCGACAAAAAAGCGTACAACTCGTGCTGAGCGTGCCGCAGATAACTCCCAGTTAGATGGAAACTGCAGTGTAGTAATAGGACGGTTATCTGTATGCCCTTCCACGGTAATTTGATTGGGCAGGTCGTCAAGAAGTGTGGCAAGTTGCGCCAAAATAACCTCCGCTCCAGGCTTCAAATCAGCTTTACCTGAGTCAAAAAGAACCTTTTCCTTGATATCAAGGGTTACTCCCTGCTCCTCATAACTGGCCGCTATAAACTCTTCCAAACCATTTTCCGTAAGAAAAGTTTCGATAACCGAATATACTTCCAGGAGCTTCGCTCCTTTACTGATATCACCTATTTCATGTTCTATTTCCATACTTTCATTCTGATTTGGACTATTATTATCCAACGGCTGTGCCCCTGTATCTAGGATGCCGACACCCTGAAAGGAAGCCATAAAAGCCTTGAATTTCTGAACATCGACGATGGAAAAAGAATAGATTAGTACGAAAAACACCAACAGCAATGTCATCAAGTCGGAATAAGTAACCATCCATGCGGGCGCACCTTCATCCTTTTTTTTATCCCGCGGCATTTATGGCCGGCCCTCCTTCCTGAGTTCCTTCAGCATTCCGCGCATCCGGCGGCAGAAACGCCTTCAACTTCTCATCTAATATCCTAGGATTCATTCCCGACTGAATTCCTATTATTCCTTCAATGATTATTTTTTTGCCCAACAGTTCCTCGTCACTCTTAAGTCCTAACTTGCCGACGATAGGGATGAAAATAAGGTTGGCCAAAAGCGCACCATAAAAAGTTGTCAACAAGGCAACTGCCATGCTGGGCCCCAATGCACTGGGATCGTCTAATTTTGACAGCATCTGGATAAGTCCAATCAATGTACCAATCATGCCGAAAGCAGGTGCTAGCAGCGCCCAGGTATTAAATACATCCTGCCCCAATTCATGCCTTCTTTGGGTTTGGCTGATATCTGTTTCAAGTATTTCTCTGATCAGTTCGGGCTCCATGGCGTCCACCATCATTTGCATTCCCTTAGCAAAAAACAGATCTTCTTCCTCATTAATCTCATCCTCCAAAGCCAGCAAACCTTCTCTTCTTGCCTTTTTTGCCAGCCAAGAAAACCGCTCTACAAGCTCAGTGCGTTCTGTTGGAGACGTGGTAAATGCCATTTTCGTTGTGACAAGAACCTTTTTGATTTGATCAAAATTAAACTTTATCAGCAGAGCCGTAAAAGAACCGCATACAGTAATTAAGACAGATGGAAGGTTCCAAAACAACATCAAGCTGCCGCTGGTGGCAATACCCGCAATAACCACAGCCATTCCCGCCAAAATCCCTACTACTGTCATTAAATCCAATCGCATCCGTTCCCCAACCTCCTGTCTTCTGTGACACAATCGAGAAAAACTCTCCCCATGGGGGAGAAGAAGCCGTATAGCGGCTCCTTCTTACCAGTTCTTACTATAATGCTTCATCTCTACCGCTTGAGATTAACCAATTCCTGAAGCAATTCATCAGATGTTGTAATGGTTCTGGAATTAGCCTGAAAACCTCTCTGAGTGGTAATCATATTAGTGAATTCTTCTGCTAGGTCCACGTTGGACATTTCTAAAGCATTGGACATTACTGATCCTCTACCTAATGTCTGAGCCCCGCCTACATCCGGGTCACCAGAGTTGCCGCTGGCAGCGTACAGCCCTCCACCAATACTGTCTAAGCCAGCCGGGTTTGTAAAACCCGCCATGGCAACTTTACCTAAAACTTTACGGTATCCGCCGACAAAATCACCAATGATAGTCCCATCCTTTTCTACCGTGAGGTCATTAATCGTGCTGGCAGGGTTACCATCCTGTCCCCGTGCCACTACAGTAAATTCGGAAGAAAACTGAGTCAATGCCGAAAAATCCGGGGTAATAGTTACCGGTCCGGCATCGGGATTGATGGGATCAAAGCTAAAACTTTTTGCTAAGTTATCACTTCCGGCTAAATTTGCCCGGCTGGTAGCCGCCTCGTCTATCTGACCAGCAGTATCAAAAATCAAGCTTCCTGTTCTGGGACTATTTATTGAATTAGTTCCGCCCACTAAATTAGTAGCGCCCACAGTAGAAGCCGGGTTACCGCTTACCGCAGGGTCTACATAAGCATCAACCAAAATCGCTGTATCAGGGTTGCTGTTTAACGCGTTGACCACATCGGCTAACGTATTATTCGCAGTACCTAGAGTAACCATGATTTCTTTACCATTTGTCGTGGCAGTAGTATCAGCGGTTGTACCCGGAACGATCTCAATCGAAATATCGTTACCGCCAACGCCAGGAAAGTCTGCCTTAATTTCCAACCCCTGAGGGAAACCTCCCTGCAGCTGGGTTTCCCCTACCTTCCCTGCCAAGTATTGATTGTAACTTTGGTCAATACTTGTTTCCACCATCGTTGAAGCAGTAGGGTCACCATTGATGGCAGAAACGACCTCCTGCAAAGTACTTATGGTTCTGCCATTCCCATCTGTCTCTAAACTAACCATTATTTGATCACCAGTAACCGTAACAGTTAATGGCTGGCTGGGAGTGGTAACTTCTTTCATTATTACTGAGTAATTATTGGCCGGCAGACCGGCGTCTACGGCAGTTACGTTTAGAGGTACAGATTCTGCCCCGCCTTTAAGATATGTGGGTGCCACAATAGAAGGAGCAGTCCCACCCGCTCCGGCAGCGGCCTGAGCAGAAATCAATGCCGATGCTGGACTAAGCGCAATTCTGTTAACTATTTCATCGATGGTGATGCTGGGATCAAGCGCGCCGCTGGCATCAGTCCCTAAGTGCACTACCACATTATTTCCCTTTACCTCAACGGAGGTATTTGCATCATTTCCATCAGCTTTAACGAACTCCATCGAAATATCATCGCCTAGAGGACCTCCGTCAACCGCAGTAACAATCAGATCCCCTCCCATGATTTTTTCTGATGCCTGCGCCGGTGGAACATCAAGGGTGGCTCTGGCCTTACCGATATACGCAGTGGTGGCATCTGGCTCAAAGGTATTCACCTGTGCTGCCTCAATGGCAATCTGCTGCGCCTCGGTAGAAAGAGTATCGAAGTTAGGATAATACTGACCAAGATACTTTTGCACTAAGGGGTCATCTTTTGCTAAGCCCACGGTATAGCGCCACTCGTTGTCGGCCACCTTTGTATAGGTCATGTCTATTTTATGGGCCTGTCCTTCAGAATCATATACCGCTTTTGTAACTGTCCTCGACGTACCAACAGCTGCTGAACTGTCTAGATTATTCACATAGTTTAGTTCTGTTGTGGACTTGGGGTCTAGATAAAGGTCCCTGGGAATTACAATATCCCCCAAAGTCTTACTGATGGTACCCGTAGCAGGATCCGCCACATATCCCTGTACCTTTAACCCATCTGAATTGACAAATGTACCAGTGGCATCAAAGTCAAATGCCCCCAGCCGCGAGAAAACTTCGTCACCATTAGCATTGGTCAGGACGAAAAAACCTTCACCATCTATGGCTAAGTCCGTTGACTTTCCAGTGGGCTGCAAATTACCCTGTTCCATGATTTTATCGATGCTGCCGACGCTTGTTCCCAACCCTACCTGTAAAGGATTAGAGCCGCCCTGGTCATCATTGGGGCGAGATGCACCACGTAAAGTCTGGCTAAATAAGTCCTGAAATGTCACCCTGCTTTTTTTAAAACCTAATGTATTAACATTGGCAATATTGTTACCAATCACGTCCATACGCACCTGATGCGCCTTTAGACCGGAGATTCCTGAATACAAAGACCTTAACATAAAAATTAACCTCCTTTTGCACCCATAAGTATTTTTACTGCTCTTGGCTGTATCTATCGGTCAACAGCCGGGGCTTCCTCTCAGAGGTCCAGCCCATTAAATTATCACCGCACTATCAATATTGGTGAAAACATTCTCTTTTACGTTGTGTCCATCCACCGCCGTCACTACGGTACGATTCTTTACACTGACGATAAACGCTACATCATTCATCAAGACCAGTGATTCTTTGGCTCCTTTTTGTGCCGCTTTTTCCACCGCCTGGTTTAACTGTGCTAATTGCTGCGGACTGAGATCAATACTTCTCCGTGTTAAACGTTGCTGTGCATGCTGCGAAAACTGCACTCCGCCCGTATCAATATTACGCTGCAGTACTTCCGAAAACGAAGGGCCGTTAGGTTGCTGTTGGGCCTTGCTACTTTGTGCTGTCTGCTTGCCCGGTTGTATCGGAGTTGTCAGCGGCTGCTGCAGATTGACCTTGCCCGTCAACGGTTTCACCTCCATTACCCTGATCCGGCTCAATTGCATCCTCGTCCGGCGGGAGCATGATTTCAAAGATATTTTGCCAGTGCATGCTTGCATCACCAACGTATACTTTAGGTTCGCCATTATTTATGGACACGCCCGTGACGATACCGGTCAGCAATTCCCCCGAATTATCAATCCCGGTTACTTCCTTACCCAACAAGTTAACTGCATTGGCATATGCACTGCTTTGGTCACTGCTTTCCCTTTGCACAAATTGGGTCAAGACACTATTCAATTGTTCAAAACCCTGGCCAATATTTTTCATTTGCTCAAGAGAGCTAAACTGTGCCATCTGCGCGATAAATTCCTTATCCTTCATCGGTTCCATCGGGTCCTGCGCCTTGAGCTGCGCCACCAGTAGTTGTAGAAATTCATCTTTTCCCATGTTGTTATCTTGTTTGTTAGCGCTGCTGCTTTGGCTATTCGTGTTCGATGCATCCGTTACTGTATTTCTCACTTCCATGCTTTACACCACCTTTCAAGCCAGATAATCAACCCTACTGGTAACCAAGTTAGACGCTAGAGTTTCTTGTCCCTCTGTTTCGTCCTTTAGGTAGGACGCGTCAGGGTAACTGGATTGCCCAGCATAGCGAAATTGCTGTCTTCCCCCATTAAACTGAAACTGAGCTCCTTGACCACTGCCGCCGAGGTATACCTCCGCTTGGTCCACCTTGATACCCTGCTGTTGCATGGCATCCTTTAATTGGGGCAAATTCTGCTGGATGATATGCTTCACTGCTTGATTTTCCACCATAATTTTGGCTGATATCCCGTTATTCGTCAGCTCCACCTTTAGTGACACCTTCCCTAAAAGTTCAGGCTTTAACTGCACTTTCACTTCAGACTTTCCGGCAGTTCCATCTGCCTTAAGCTTCTGTACCAACTGCTGAATTACATCGGCACCGTTCTTACTGCCGGCAACCTCCAACGATGCCCCGGTGCTAAGACCTGCTGCCGCGTTCACATCCACCCGGCTATTAATCTGTGCAGTTGCCGCCCTGTCGGAGAAATTGCCGCCTTTGCCCTCATCATTATGATTAGTACTCTCACCTTGTCGGCCACGGGCATCTAGCTGGATATCTCTCTGCCCTAACCAGTCCCTAGGAGTAGTGACATCCCGGGCCTGCGTAGCTGCTTCTTCATTGTGCCGGGCCATGCTAGTTTGCTGTGAATTCGCACCAGTTTCGTTAGCGTGCTCAGCAACTGCGCTAAATTCGTTAACTTGCTTGGGAACGACGTTAGTTTCCTCAAGGCGTTGTTGGACTTTATCAATTAAAACCTGTAACCCCTGGTGTTTAGCCTGACTTCCTGCCTTTGACTGCTGTAGCGAAATTAAAAATTCGTTTATTTCTTGGGTAGTAAAACCCAGTGTGTCAAATGCTTGATTAACTTTTGCCATAAGCTGTTCTTGCTTGCCATTCGACTTAGTGTTGGAGAATAACCCCTGAAACTTTGCTTCATTTCCATCAAGCTCGGATGTTAGACGCAGATACTGTTGTTCCGTAAACCCGCGAGGATATCCGGCATTATTTATTTCAGGCTTGACATCCCTTTGTTTTATTTCGCCCACCTGGGTAGCAGCTAAATTAATTAGTACCAAGACTGCGGCCAACATTTCTCCATCAACACCTTTTTTGCTAAGTTCAGAGGGCACTTCTGTTTTGGCAGTCAGCATGCGTAAAAATTGTTGTTGGTCGGTTGTTAACAGTTGCTGCAGTTGCTGATTACCCCCAGTTAAAAGTTCCTGTAGCTGCTGTTTAATTGCTGCGGTATCCATACCTAGCTGCCCTATTTCTGGGGAAACCCCGGAACCACCCGATGCCAAGCGCATCGCCAGCAGAGCCAAAATCCCTTCAAAGTTAGCCGTCTGGCCATTTCCCGGCCCGCCATTTCCGGTCAAGCCAAAGCCTTGCGGAGATACACCCTGAAACTGGTTTGTCTGCCCCATCAAGAGGCCAATATTCATTATCTCACCCCCTTTCCATGATATTTATATCAACCCTTCCTTCTCACGAAAGAAGCCGTTGCTACCTCATCCATAAGCTTTAATTCCCTGAGGTTCTGCTCGTACTCGTACTGTTCCCGTCGACGTTCCTTGATTTTATCAAATACTTTTCTTTCTCTAACCGCATCCGCTAATTCAGTCTGTTTCTGCCTGATCGCATCTTCAGCCTGCAGCAAATTCTGGTATTGATGCTTAATTCGCTCATCCATCACAGCCAAAAACCGATGCCGTTGGCTTAAAGCTGCTATATCAATGCTCCCATGAGTGTTTATCTGATTTGACCTTTTTTCCTGTTTAAAGCCTTCGAGTTTCTCTTCTTCCTGTAGGCGCATCTGGTTCGCCTCACCTAATCGCAGTTTTTTTTCGTCTTCTACGAAACTCTTATAATCTAACACCTTCTGCAACCTAAAATGAAACATAAAATTTCACCACCTAAACCACTGCTTCCTGTAGGATTTTTAATGTCTCCTCCGCAGAATAACTTTGATTCATCTCCTGCCTGAGAAAATCATTAATGCGGTCATAGTATTTTATTGATTCATCCACATTAGGATTAGAGCCTTTTTGGTAAGCACCCACGCTGATTAAGTCCTCGGACTGTTTATAAGTGGCCAACAAGTTCTTCAGTCTACCAGCTAACCTTTTATGTTCTTCATCGCAAATGTCATTCATCAACCTGCTGACACTTTCCAAGATATCTATCGCCGGGAAATGGTTTTTTGCCGCTATACTACGTGACAAGACAATATGTCCATCCAGTATCCCCCGGGTCGCATCGGCAATAGGCTCGTTCATATCATCAGCGTCCACCAGTACGGTGTACAGGCCTGTAATTGACCCTACAGCCGAATTTCCTGACCGCTCCAACAATTTAGGTAATAAGGCAAAAACCGAAGGAGTATAGCCCCTGCTAGCCGGTGGTTCCCCAATAGCCAGACCGACTTCCCGCTGGGCCATAGCAAAACGGGTAACCGAATCCATCATTAACATTACCTGTTTTCCCTGATCCCGAAAATATTCAGCTATAGCCGTGGCAACCATTGCCCCTTTTATTCTAATCAGCGCCGGTTGATCCGAAGTGGCCACAACTACCACCGAACGTTTTAATCCTTCTTCACCCAGATCCTTTTCCAGAAAGTCAAGAACCTCTCTCCCCCGCTCGCCAATTAAGCCAATAACATTAATGTCGGCACTACTTTCACGGGCAATCATTCCCAACAGCGTACTCTTTCCCACACCGCTTCCGGAGAAAATACCAATTCTTTGGCCGGAGCCGCAGGTAAGCAGCCCGTCTATTGCTTTCACACCAGTTTCCAGCTTTCGGTCAATTCGCCGTCTAGTCAGAGGATTTGGCGGGTTATTATCTACAGGGTAAAGAGAACCGCCCTGTCCACCTTGCAATGCCTTGCCCTCCAAGGGTTGACCCAACCCATCTACGACTTGGCCTAATAAATGCGGGCCTACATCGATTGTTAGTGGTTGCCCGGTTGGTATCACCAGACATCCGGGTGCTACCCCTCCTAACTGACCTAAGGGCATCATCAAGGTGGCATTCTCCTTGAAACCAACCACTTCAGCCCTTACCGCGCCATTACCCGGCGGATACATATTACAAATCTCCCCAATGCAGGCCTTCAGGCCTTTTGCCTCCACTGTAAGACCTACCACCTTGGAAACTTTTCCTCTTATTTCCCCCAGTACCGCTGTTTCCACTTGTCGAATTAAACGTTCCCATGCTATTTCAACTGCCATAGTGCTCTCCACTTAACATCCTGCTTAATCTATCCAACTGCCCTTCAATGGTAACCTCCACTTGGCCTTTATCAGTATCAAGCAGACACCCACCAGGGGTGATGGATTGATCCGCCAATATACGAAGCGAGACATTTTCCGGAAGCTCTTGCATGAGAGAATCCTTCTTGGATCTTAACATTTCCGTATCTTGAGGGTTTGCAAATATCAGATAGGTACTGCTCTCTTTAATACTGCTTATCGCTTCCTGCGCAACAGATACTATGTGTTCCGGAAAGGTCTGCATTTCCCCTCGCACTAGCTTAGACGCAATGCCTGTAGCAAGCTCAATAATCTTGGTCTCACTTTCCTGGATTAATTCAGCATACCAATTCCTGGCTTGTGCTAATAATTCTTCTGCCTCGGACCTCAGTCTCTGCCCTTCGGCGCGCCCGGCAGATACACCCTTCTGAAACCCTTCTTCATAACCCTGCTGCTGCGCCTCACGGCATATCTCTTCCCGCTTTGCATCAGCATCACTAATAATCTGCTGCGCCTGGGCTTTTGCTTCCTTTATCAATACTTCCATTTCGGCCATTGAATTGGCCTTTTGCTGCTCCGCACTGTCTTCTAAATCCTCTATGGTTTCCGCTTGTTCAAAGTCACGGCGCAGATTGATTTCCTGCCTTTGCTTGTCCAAAGGCATTTTTCTCAGCACTTTAGACAACTACAGCATCCTCCCCGCCTCTTGATATAATAATTTCCCCTGCTTCATCCAACTGCCGGATGCTTTTAACAACTCGCTGCTGAGCTTCCTCAACATCTCTTAAACGCACCGGTCCCATGAAGTCAAGGTCTTCCTTCAGCATTTCACCGGCACGTTTGGAAAGATTGCGGAAAATCCTGTCAGCGACTTCGTCACTGGAACCCTTCAATGCCAAGGTAAGATCCTTGACATCAATTTCCCGCAAAACTCGCCTGATGGATACATCATCCAAATTAATGATGTCTTCAAAGACAAACATCCGCTTACGGATTTCATCTGCCAGTTCGTGATCCTGAGCTTCAAGATCCTCTAAAATCACCTTTTCGGTCCCTCTATCTACACGGTTTAAAATTTCCACCAGTGTGGCTATGCCGCCGGCAACAGTGAAATCCTGCTGTACCAACGACGCTAATTTCTTTTCCAATACTCCTTCAATTTCCTTAATAACTTCCGGCGAGGTCCTTTCCATCACCGCAACCCGCCTGGCAATCTCCGTCTGGCTTTCTTCAGGCAATCCCCCAAGGACCACCGATGCTTGGTCCGGTTCTAAATGCGATAGAATAAGCGCAATAGTTTGGGGGTGCTCATTTCTGATAAAACTAACCAATTGCTTAGGATCGGTTTTACGGATCATGGAAAATGGTCTTATTTTCGAATTAGCCATGAGTTTTTTTATGATATCACTGGCCTTTTGCGGGCCTAGCGCCTTTTCCAGCATTTCTCGGGCATACTTGATGCCCCCATTCATGATATATTCCTTTGCCTCATATAATTGAAAAAACTCCTCCAAAACCTTCTGCTGGGAATTAACGTCAACCCTGCCAATGTTGGTGATTTCATAAGTAACTTCTTCAATCATAGGTTCAGGTAAGTTTTTTAAGATTTTCGAGGACAACTCCGGACCAAGGGTAATCATTAAAACTGCTGCCTTTTGTAATCCGGTATATTCTTTAGGCTGCCGCACACTACCCACACTCCTTAATTATCTTCAAGCCATGCCTTGACTAAATCCACTGCTTCGTCTGGTTTCTCTTCAACAATACGACGAAGTTTTTGCTTCTGGTCTTTACCCTCCGTCTGCTGCTGCTCAACCCGATCTGTGCTCAAATCCTGAATAGGCACTATTTCCTCTATTGTTGCATCCAGTTCATCCCCTGCACGCCGCCGACGAAGTATAACTATGATAATAATAAATGCTAAAATCAACGCCAGTGCCGCCAAACCGATGGTAGTGTACTGCTTGATCTGGTTCTGCTGCGCTTCTTTTGCGGCTTGCTCTGCCATTTCCTGTTGGGCTGCTTCCGCTAGGCTGTTATCGAAGGCCATACTGGTCACGGTAATCTGGTCACCCCTATCCGGATAGTAACCGATGGCAGTGGTTACCAGCTCTTTTATTTGCGCCTCCTGCTGTGCAGTCAAAGGCCCGTCCACCGTCACTGCCGTGGACAATCTCTGCAACGCCCCAGGTGCATTTACTACTGTTTCCTGCTCTTGGTCAATCTCATATTGACGGGTAACATCCGATTTAATAGACTCGGTCGTATTGCTTTGATTATTTTCAATAGCTGGATAGGTACTGACATTAGAGTCACTTCCAGGTACACCACCGGCAGAAGTGTTGGTAGATGTCGTCTCTTCGTCTACTAGATGCTCATTTCTCACGGTACCATCGTCGCCATAGCTGATTCTGGTAACCTGGCGCTGATCAAAATCCAAATCCGCGCTGATCATGGCCACCGCTTTCCCTGGACCGAAAATACGCTCCAGCATCTTTTCAACGCGGTCTTCCAGGTCATCTTCAAATTGCCGCTTCAGTTCTTGCTGTTCCATTCGACCGGGAACACTTGACTGATCATCGCCCAGGGCAATCTCGTCTGACAAAATTCGGCCAGTCATATCGATAACATGGACATCTTCCGGTTTAAGATTTTCAACACTATAGGCTACCAGCATGACGATTCCCTTAATCTGCCCTGGTGTCATCTTAGCCAATGGCTGCAATTTAATGACTACTGAAGCAGAAGCATTCTCCTGGTCTTCTACAAAAACACTCTGTTCCGGGAGCACCAAATGCACCCTTGCCTGCTCCACTTCCTCCATAGCTGTGATGGTGCGGCGCAATTCTTCCTGAAGTGCTCTCTGGAAATTCAGTTGACGTTCAAAATCCGTCATACCCAATTTATTTTGGTCAAATAATTCAAAGCCGACTCCTTCGGTAGGCAATATTCCTTCACTGGCCATTTGTAAACGGAGTTCATATACTCGGGGCTCAGGAACAAGAATAGTGCCGCCTTGGTCGGCCAATTGATAGTTAACTCCTGCTTCCTTTAACTTTTCTACTACTGCCGAAGCATCTTGGGGGTTAAGCTGGGTAAATAAAGGTGTGTATTGGGTTTGCCCCACACCACGGAAAAGAAATATAAGAGCCAAAACAACGGCCACCCCAATGACTGCTGCTGCCGATTTCTTCGCTGCTGTTAAAGATGACCATTTTTCTAATGCTTGCGAACTTGCACCATTTAAGTTCATGTGCCAATTCCCCCCGAAAGACCTATACCTGCATACGGGCTATTTCCTGGTATGCTTCAACGATTTTATTTCGAACTTGTACTGTTAGTTGTAATGCGAGGTTGGCCTGTTCAGTCGCTACGGTAACTTGGTGGATATCTTCCACCTTTCCGGCAACGAACTGCTCGGTTATTTTGTCAGCCCTTACTTGCATATCGTTAACCTCATAGAAAGCTTTCTTTAACTGGTCAGCAAAAGAAGGGCCCTCATTGGTCTCACCAATTTTGGAATTACCTGCCGCCTTAAAGGCGGTCTGTAAGGGATTTACTGTTTGCAAATCGACTTTCATCAATTACCCCTCCTACCTGCCTATGGTTAACGCTTTAGTCGCTATAGTTTTAGCTGCGTTTAATACAGTTACATTAGCCTCATAAGTTCTAGTGGCAGTAACCAGATCCACCATTTCTTTAACAACATTAATATTGGGCATAGCCACATAACCCTCATCATTAGCATCAGGATGCTCCGGATCAAAAATCATTTTCGGCGGAGAGCCATCTTCCCTTATTGCAGACACCTTTACTCCTTGACCAACCGTCTCCCCCTCCATGTTCTGCTGCAGTACTTCCGCAAATATCGGCACCTTACGGCGATAAGGGCCGCCCTCAGCGGTACGAGTGGTATTAATATTGGCAATATTACTGGAAATAAGGTCCATCCGCAGTCGTTCGGCTGTCAGCGCGCTAACACTGGTCGCCATGGATTGAAATAACTTCATAATTCTATCCCCTTCCCTCAGTAATCACATAACGCAGCATGGCAAATTTCTTATTAAGCTGCCGCGCCGCCGTGCTGTAGTTAATGGAGTTCATGGCCAAATTGGCCATCTCTTTATCCATGTCTACATTATTTCCGTCCTGGCGCATGGAGCTGCTTTCGTCCTGAATTATCTCCGGTTTGACCCCTACCTGCTTGTTTGCAAAACCTTCAGTTCGAGCTAGTGCTTCCTGCAGTTGGTCTTCAAAGGTAACAAAGGAGCGTTTGAATCCGGGCGTGTTGATATTAGCAATGTTATTACTGATAACACGCTGCCTGATAGCACCCACATTCAAAGCCTTGGTCAACAGTTGAGAAGTCACATCATTTAGTAGACCGTTCATCTAACTCCCCCTATATAGATAGGTTTGTGACTGTAATTACAAGCCTTTTCCTCAATATGGCATTTTTTCTTGTTAAGGAAGATATTTCAACAAAAAGCCTTTAATTCCTTCAAATTACAACCTTTTTTTAATATGTCCTTGGATGTTTTTTCTAAGTAATGTATTTACAGAGTTGAGAATACACCTATATTGTTGAAAAATTAGCTAAAAAAACAATAACCCCGGCACGGTTATTGTGGAATATAACTAATATTGTTTTTTGTTGGTTAAGCAAGATTGTAAACCTGGGTATAAGAAATATCGTATTGTGTACACCCCTGAAGTCGTTATTTTTGCACTAATATCAGATCTTCTTTTTCATTAAATCCATAATGAAAAGCATCTTCTTTTGTAAATAAGCTACTATTTTGGATAATAGCCACTTCAAAACCCGCGGCCTTAAGTCTTTCAAAAAAATCTAAGCCATATATTCTCACGTGGTCTGCTTGTCCGAATTTTTCCAATCTATTTTGCTCAGCAACAATTGTTTCATCTTCATACGAAACTTTGATCTTGGCTGAGTATGGCGTTTGTAGCACCGCCTTCCCTCCAGGTTTTAGCACCCGGTAAAGCTCCTTTATTGCCTTTTGGTCGTCTACAATATGTTCCAAAACATGATTACAAATAATAAAATCAAAGTGATTATTTTCATAGTTAATGTTAGTAATATTAATTCTTTTGACATCATTACTAGTTGGGTACAAATCACCACGGACATACTCAACTGTACCTAAAAGGTCGATTATTTTTTTAATATGCTTTTCTGGTGCCATATGCAGAACGCGCCTACCAATTATGTTCTCTTGCCAAAAATCAAGCGTATCAAAGAAAAGCACCATATGCCTTTCCCTATCGTGAGCCCGACAACGAGGGCAAGAAAAATTTTCTATATCGCTGCCTATTATTTGATATTCACTCACCGCTGGAGATATGTAGCCTCCCCAAGGCAAAAACCTATTTACTTCAGAGGAACAAATATTACATCTATGGTTTGCTCTTTTTACACTAGGGTCACTTGAATCTATTTTGCTAATTAAATCCCTCACCTCAGTAATTAAGTTTTCATCATTTGACAGTGTTTGGATTTTCTCGCAAAGGTATCCGGCATATATGATGTCACCACGTAAAAATTGCAGAAATGCTAAATTGAACAATAAATCTAGGTTTATAGCATTAATTCGAAGGCCTTGCTCCAATATCACTTGGGCTGATGGATATTGGCCGCCGTGAATATGTATTACCGCCATGGTACTGCAGTATGCCTCATCCATACCATACTGAGTGTAATAATGCGATAGTAATTCTTTGGCACGGCGCAAATTTCCCTTGTTAATATTACATTCAATTGCTATTAAAATGTTTTGCTTTATTGCCATCTTTAAAATTCAGTCCCTTTCTCCTCTACTTTTTCCCCTGCAATCTTGACAAATAATCCTTTTCTAATCTTTTAAATTGTTTTTCATCTTTATGGCGGATCTTTTTTATTGGATTTCCAACGTACAGGCAATATGGCTCAGTCAAACCCTTTACCAGACTGTTAGCACCAATGCTAACACCTTCTTCTATAATACTTCCTGGCAAAATTACCGAATTAGCACCAACAAGGGAATACTTCTTTATAACAACGGGTGCGGAAAACACATTCTTATATTTATCTGGTACTGTGGGGTTAGACAGGTAGGCTCCAGAATAATCATCAGTACTTGTGAAGATGCGGCATCCAGATGAAATCGCACTGAAATCCTCAGCGATAAATTCTTCGTTCCCCGTGATACTAGTGAAGCTGGCAATATGAACATTGTTGCCAATAACTATTCTTTTTTTGGCAACTATCAAAACAAAGTCATCGATAATCACGTTGCTTCCCAGTTCTATATTCTCAGGATAAACAATTTTTGCTCTGTCAAAAATATTTATGTTTTTACCTTGACATTTAAACATTCCCCACACCTCATTTTATTGCATTTGCATACATATCGTAAAAGTGGTAGCTTTTCAAGACCTTCTGTCACTAGAAAGCATCCGTGGATAGATTCCCTACTAAAATGCTGATAATCTTATCTTGCTCTGGCCGTGTTAATGTGGCAAATAAAGGCAGGCATAATATCCGCCGCGATATGTCATCGGCAATAGGTACATTACCTGAACCTTTAATATATGGCAATTTTTCTAATGACGGATAGAAATACCTTCGAGGATAAATATTATCCTGTTCAAACAGCATTTTAATTTTTAATAACTCTCGCTCGCTGCTAAAAATTATCGGGAAGTAATTGTAGTTAGAGGTAAATAATTTATTTGGTTGAGGAATCTGTAAAGAATGTATTTCTGAAAGTGCTTCTAAATAATATTTATAGACACTTTTACGTTTTTTCGTGATTTCATCAATATCGTCCAAGACGCAGAGGCCCATGGCAGCTTGAAATTCATTCATCTTTGCATTTATGCCAAGTTCGGTGATCATGTCCGGCCCATCAATACCAAAGTTTATCATTAGTTTAGCTTTTTCATATAACTTGTTATCATTAAAAATCAATGCGCCCCCCTCTATGGAGTGAAAGGCTTTGGTTGCATGAAAGCTAAGCACAGATATGTCTCCAAAGTCAAAGATACTCTTATCCTTAAATTTAACCCCAAAAGCATGTGCAGCATCATAAATAACTTTTAAACCATACTTGCTTGCTATATTGTGTATCTTTTTAACATGGCACCCGTTGCCGAAAACATGAACGGGCAAAATACAAGAGGTTTCTTCAGTAATTGCATCCTCTAATTTGGTCCAGTCCAAATTCAGCGTTTGTGGATGTATATCCACAAATATAGGGTTTAGACCTTCCCATACCAAACTGCTCGTGGTAGCCACAAAGGAAAATGGGGTGGTTATAACGTCTCCCGTAATACCTAGCAATTTATATGCAACCTGAAGTGCTAATGTTCCGTTGCTAACCAACACTAAATTCTCTACCTGTAAATAGTCTTTTAACCTTTGTTCCAGTTCCTGCATGACCTGCCCATTATTAGTAACCCAGCCGGACGCAAATATTCTGTCAACATAGTGTTTATATTTTTCAACATTAGGTAAATATGTTTTGGTTACATTTATCATAGTCAACCCACCTGATTTTCTTCAAACAATGTTAAACCTAATGCTTCGTTAAATATATTATATAATTCTGCTTTGGTTTCCTGGCTAAGAGTATGATCTACTTCCTTTAATACGCTAGCATGGCTAACAAACCAGTGTTTAATTGTTTGAAGGTACTCTGTTCTGTCTAACAGCCCGACTTTAAACGAGTCCTGGACCAGTCTATACCATTCGATAATTCCCATAACATGGAGAGATGTATTCTTCTGGTTTTGGTCTTCATGTTGGCGAAAGTAACTTAATCCTTCCGATATATATACTGCATCTCCTTTATTCAATAACGTTAGCCATGAAGCTACGTCTATCAGGTTACAATACTCCTTGCCCGTATAAAGTCCAAAGTCTTCCCCCAAGTATTCTTTTTTTATTAACACCGTCGTCGGTTCGCCGATAACATTTATCAAATTTTTGATGATAAACCTTCCAAGATCTTTTCCTTTCACTACTGTTGTTTCATTAAATAATTTTTTTGTTGCAGGTAAAGGAGAAAGTATTTCCCCTTTCTCGTCGATAAGGTGTCGGTAGGAAGTTACTAAAGTAACATTATTATTAGCTTGATAGTGACTAATCATCTTTTCTATCTTTTGGGGGTGAAACATGTCATCATGCATCAAGAAATTGATATACTCACCACAACTTTTCTCCAAACATCTTTTTACATTTGTCAGCCCAAAATCCTTAACGGGTGGCAAATTCCTAAAGTATTTGATATTGTCATACTTCTTTAAATAAGAACTAACCCTTTTTTCAACCTTATTATTGGTGCTATCGTCGCCGATGATAATTTCAATATTGGGATAAGTTTGATTTAATGAACTATTTAAAGCAGCTTCCAAATAGTCAGGTTTGTTATAAGCTGGGATTAATATACTAACTAAAGGGGCCGCCGCAGTTATTTCAATATCTCTAGATTCCATATATGTCTTCTGCTTCAAGTTGAGCAACTTTTGCTGGAAATTTTGGAGTTCGCTTACATCTGTTTGATTATAATTTTTTTCCTTTAAGTCATTCAACACATAGGTTATATAATTCTGACAGTTTAAAATTGTTTCATTAAAATCTTTCTCTTTTACTAAGAAACCTTTCTCCCGTGCGGTTAAGACTTCGTGTGCATAGTCCATAGCCCCCAATAACTTCATCTTAAGGGAACTCAATTGTTGTTCATCATGAATTCTAAAATAACTTAACGTTTCAGCAATGTAAACCGCCTTGCCTTGGCTTAATAAGTTTAACCAAGTTGCAATATCAACATTACACCCATACTTTCGCCCGTTGAAACAGCCAAAGGGTTCAATTAAATCTTTTTTTCGAAATAGAACTGTCGTAGGTTCTCCAATACAGTTGAAATTTTGCCTTAACATTAAGTCTCCGAATTCTATACCTTTCAACACCGTATCTTCCTTAAACAACTGTTGCGTTACACCTTTTTTAGGCAGCTTCATACCTTTTTTGTTAATCATCTGTCTGTGTGATGTTACTAATTTTATCTCTTCATTCATGTCCTGAAGGTAATATCGCATCATCTTTTCTATTTTTTCAACTTCAAAAACATCATCATCCATTAGAAAGTTGATATATTCGCCTTCTGCTAATCCCAATAGCCTTAAATCATTATCAAACTGCCCCAGGTTTGTTTCGTTACGATAGTAGCGAATATTACTATGCCCGGTCAAGTACTTTTGAATCATATTTCCCACATCGTCAGTAGTGCTGTCATCACAAATTACTATCTCAATTTTCTCATAGGTCTGTGCCAAGACACTGTTAAGCGCTATTTCCAAATAATCAGGCCGGTTGAAGGCAGGAATGAGAATGCTCACTAATGGTAATTTAGCCTGCATATGTCCAATTTTCAGACAAGCTAATAGACCCCTTTCGGTGTTAATTGTTTTTAATGAATAGTTCTGGAAAAGTTTCTTTAGTTGTCTGCCAAATTGTTTATTTTCCACGTCCAATTCCGATGGTATAGACGCAATAACGATTACCGCTTCTTCTAAGTATTCTGCAAGCGTTGCCAAAGTGTCCCTAAAATGCTTAAGGTTTCTTACCTGCGAGGTAATAATAATACAGTCGAAACGTTGGCCGTCAAAGCTTTTCAGGTTTGATCTAATAGTAGCAAACTTACAGACATCCGGTAGGGCAACATTTATATCCTCAACCCCAAAAAGCTCTGCTTGGGGAAACTCTCTGCCGATATCTAGCAAAGTCCCTCCACCGGTACAACCTACTTGAAGAATATTTTTGCAACCCCCAACGTTCTCTTTAATGACGTCGGTTATATCTTTCCTAATTTCAATAAAATGGTAGGGGTCTACCCCCCACTTTGCCTGAAATTTTTTACTATTAGTACGCAATAACTGGTTATAGGCTTCAGACCTCTTGCCAAAGGATGCACTACCAAAGTGATGAATAAAAGTATCCTTACATAGTAGCAATCGGTAGCCTGCTTGCCTTACCCGCAAAGAGTAATCATCGTCCTCAAAGTTCCCTGGTGTAAATTGTTCATCAAGTAATCCTACCTTATCCACTACTTCTTTCCTAATTAACATGCAAAAACCAACTAGCCTAAGACGTTCTTCCCATTTGTTAGCATCACTGACATTGTACTTATTTGCAAACCGAAACATTTCTTCAAGATTTGTGTACTGTGCAGGAACAACTTGATAGTTTGAGCAAGAATTAGTAACAGCACCCACAGCCCCAATATCTTTACTGCTATCTAAGGCTGCCTTCAGATTATCCAACCAGTTAGGGGTAACAACAGTATCATTATTTAACAAGAGAATACTGTCTCCTGCAGCAATCTGTATTCCTTGATTGCACCCTTTAGGAAAACCGTAGTTTTCTTTATTAAAAATACACCTAATGTCTCTTTGCTCTTTTAGCCATTGAACAGTGCCATCCGCGGAGTGGTTGTCCACCACAATCAGTTCATAAGAATCTATTGCCGTATATTTTCTAATGCTGTCAATACAAAGTTTGCTATATTCCAAATTGTTATAAGTCAAAATTACAATGCTGGTTAGGGGAGTTCCAGAACTACCCTTCCCTTGGCCTATTTGGTTGATAAATCCTGTTATCTCATCCTTTAGTTCTTTTGAAGGCACATAAGGCAGTGCCCGTTGGTATGTATTACTGGCTTGTTTTTTCAGCCCTTTCACTGTATAAAGGTATCCTAAGTTATATAGCAAGTCGAAGTTATTGGGCTCTAAGTCTAAGCCCTTTTTAAGATAAATTTCCGCCTCGTTTAAGCTTTTTTTCATAATAGCGATAATTGCTTTCATAGAATATAGATCTATATCATTAGAAACGACCGCTTCGTATTCTGTTAATATTTCTTTGGCGTCCTCGAAATAGCCTTCAGTAATCAACGCTTCTACTTTCGATTTGACTTGCTGCTGGTGTTGTCTTAATTCTTCCTCTACGTCATTGGTTTGATCAAACTTGCAATCCTGAAATATTTCCTCAATTTTCGTAACTACTTCTTTAAATCCGTCCTCCAAATCAGCCACTTTATTTATAATAACTCCTGCTGTTAATTGGTCAATATCTATCAATAATTCTTTTAATTTAAGTTTACTAAAATAATCTGAAATCTCGTCATTGTAGTTTAATTGCAAGACGGGTTGCAGTAATGCTAGTGATAGCGTATTGACTACTGGTGCCAAATTAATACTAAAATAACATTGGTTTAATACCGTCAACGCCCCTTGGTGATTAATAGTGTAGTCTAACGAACGGACATCTTGGTGCTGATATCTGCAAGCAAATTTTTCACACATCTCTATATCCATGTCTTCGAAAGGACAGATGCTTATTTTATATCCCTTGTTAACAAGTATTTGCAGTGCTATTTCCAGATGGTCTTCCAACCGCTGAGCCATCTTAGTATAAACAACAAATACTTCCTTAGACTGCAAACGACCCCTAGTATCCTCAATGACTAAACTATCTTCATTAGAAAAATTGAGCCCTTCAATTATGGTGTTTAGATAGGAAAGTCGCTTTTTAAAAGTCATATAGTTATGCTCCTTACTTATCAAAGTTTTTTCACTGCAGCTTACTTTTTAAGTAATTAGAATCGGGGAAGTATTCTATCCCTGTTTTTACCCACTGATTTAGCTTACCATAATCACTTAGCAACTCGGAAAAAAGTATTCCTACGCGATATACTCTGTAATCTTTTGGGGACAACTGTAAGGCTTTTTCCAATTTCACCGAAGCTTCCTTTGCTCCATCTACTCCGTAAATTCTGTACAAGCATTCTGCTTGTTTAATCAGAATATCTGAATAAATACTATCTAAAAAAGTTTCCCCACTCATTTCAGTTGCGAAAAACTCCTCATAACACATTAATGCCACTGCATATTCTTCATAAAGATATAAAGTTTCTGCAACTTCCCATAGCAAATTATTATTCCTAAGTAAGCTGATCCGGTCTTTTACAAAATGAAATTCTTGTACTTTAATAGCAACTTCAAACACTTGGGCAATATCCATTCTATCTTCAGGTAAAAATAAAATATCTTGATTCAATTCCCGATCGGCCAACCTTTTCAGCGAAGGCTTTACCAGTTGTGAAACATCTCTGATAAGCTGTTCTTCTCTGCTTAAAATGGCTGAAGATATCATCTTAACTGCTAAAACATTATCAAACTTCTCTAAATAAAGCTTCTGAAAATCCTTGGCGGCACTGGGAAAATCCCGGCGTAATAGTTTTAGTTGGGCTGCTTCTTGCTCTAGATTAACCTTTTCGCCTGCCAGTTTATCTAAACAAAACTCCACAATATTAGGTTCTCCGGCAGCCGAAGCCGCTTTAAGCAGCATCAGCACATCTTTGGGTGCCTGGTAGTCATATATCTTTGCAAATAAGCCAATAATGTCTTTTGTTTGCTCGAATTTGATAAGCACTCGCATCAAACTGTCTAATGCTTTATAATAATATCGATCGGCTTTCAAAACTTCAATTAGGAGTTTTACCGCCTCATGATAATTTTCCACTTTAATGTTAAGATTTCCTACGGCAAAAAGCACTTCCTTAAAATCATGAAGTATTCCTGACTGAGAACCTAATCCCTGTTCCATCAAATTTAACCCTTTATCATAAGCCAATATGGCATCGGTTATCCGGTACCGCTGTTCTAATAGCGCCCCATGGTAAAAATAAAAATCAGGAAAATCAGGATACTCATCAATTGCCTGTTGAATAATTTGGTTAATATTCTCTGCAGGATGCTTTTCATGAATTAAACATTTAAGCATATTTAAGTAATTCTTTTTATAGATGTCTAATTTGCTGTTCTGCCTATAATCCAGCGATTTCTCGGCATATTCCAAGGCCTCTTTGCTATGCCCTTTAGCCAAAAACGCTTCCGAGAGATAAAAGCAAAGCAGGCTGTCTTGGGGTTTATTCTCTAATTCTTTCAATAGTATTTCTATATTCCTGTCCGCTTTGTTTTTTCTTTCCATCTCAGAACGGGAATATCCTGTATGCATAATCGTTAGGAATTTGGTAGCGTCTAGCTTTTTGGAATGCTGTTTCTTAGAAACCAGTTTTTCATGGATAGCACCCTCATATCTAATGAAAGGAGAATTTCGGAAAATTCGGGTTTGGTTAAAAGAATTTATCATAGATTTAGTACCCGTATCATAGTTAGCTAACAGCGCATCAATGAAATCTGCTTTTTCTTTCTCAGCTAGTTTTAGCACCATGGACAACTTTTCAGCAGTTTGCTCGGTAAGGTATTCATCTGCGTCTAAAAATATTATCCAATCACCGGTTGCTTTGGCTATAGCCGCGTTTTTAGCATTGGAGAAGTTATTATCCCACTGATAATAAGAGACCTTTGCGCCCAATTCCTTGGCCACGTTAACAGTATTATCCGACGAGCCTGTATCCACCACGATCATTTCTGAAACAACTGATGCAATACTCCCTAAACAAGCAGGCAGATTTTCTTGCTCATTTTTTGTTATTACACACGCAGATATTTTCATTTCCATAATCCTTTCGGATGAGAGTTTAAAAAGAGAGAGCAAGGTAAGCTTGCTCTCTCTCTCTTTTAACTTGGGAATTTAACCTAACGTAATAACTGCAGCACCTGCTGCGGTAGTTGGTTCGCCTGAGCCAACATGGAAGTGGCAGCCTGGCTGAGAATATTACTCTTTGTAAACTTCATCATTTCGGTAGCCATATCCACGTCGCGGATACGGGATTCTGCAGCATTCATGTTCTGGGTGGAAGTGTTCAGGTTGTTAATGGTATGTTCCAACCGGTTTTGAACGGCACCCATTTTACTGCGCTGCAGTGAAACGTTCTTAATGGCACCATCAATGGAATCTAATGCTTGAGATGCGCCCGCCGCTGTTGAAACATCCAAATTACCAATACCCAGTGCGATAGTACGCATATCTTGAATTCCAAACGAAATAGTTTGGCCGCGGTTCGCCCCTATTTGGAAAGTCATGCCGCCATTGCTGGTCGCTTCTGTCTGAGCTTGACTGAGACCAAGGTCTGATACCGCAGTTTGACCGGCGCGGTCCTGTAATTGTACGGAACCGCTTTCACTGTTAACGCTAAACGCGCCGTTGTCACCTACAGTTACTGTTACATGCTCAATAAAGCCCTCTTCACCTGCTAGTTTGCCGCTAACAGTATTATAGTTATCTATCGAGGTATTAACAGCAGTTTCGATGGTAGTGGCGGAGTTGCTCATCGAGTCGCCATTGGTTATGTCAGAACCAAAGGTTACTTCCATTAGAACGCCATTTATTTCAAGATCCGCGGATGCAACACTGCTGACAGTAGCACCATTATAAACACTCGTCCCGGCGTCAGTAGCTGAAGCACCGAATACATCTGCTAACACACCACTAGCCCCGGCGGTCAAGTTAGAATCAGTGCCTGTGCTGCCGCTTTCCATAGTCAAATCACCGGTGCCAGCATCAACGTAGCCGCTCACGTGGTCAATGTTCTTACCAGAGGCATCTATGGCATTGTTAATGGTACTAATAATTAGATCCTTAGCTGCTGTCTTAGCGGTGTAGCTGGAACCAGTCGCCATACCGCCGTCAATCACGGCTTGTTGTTCGCTGGTAAGGTTCTGCCAGTCAACAGTGATGTCGGTACCGTCAACATTGATAGTTTCTGCTGTATAAGTACCAGGGCTACCAGTAGACATATTCGCACTTAGAGAAGCGGAATCAAGCTTGGCTACAACTGCCCCGTTTGTGCTGCTGGAACCGGTAATGGCTCCCCCCTGCAGGTTACCGTTTAACAACTTTTGAGTGTTAAATTCAGTTGTGTTACCAATGCGGTCAATCTCATCTTTTAATGCTTGAACCTCATCCTGGATAGCCTTACGGTCTTCAGCAGTGTTAGTGCCGTTGGCAGACTGGTCGGATAGTTCTCTCATTCTCTGCAAGATGGAGTGGACCTCGTTTAGGCCACCCTCAGCAGTTTGAATTAAGGAAATACCATTTTGCGCGTTCCTGGATGCCTGCTCTAAACCGCGAATCTGACCACGCATCTTTTCTGAAATTGCTAGACCTGCTGCGTCATCACCGGCACGGTTGATGCGTAGACCGGACGACAGCTTTTCCAAAGACTTGGACGTGTTGATGTTGGCGTTACTTAATTGACGATAAGCATTTAAAGCCGCAATGTTAGTGTTAATTCTCATGTTGTTTTAAACCTCCCTGTTTTTGTTTAGAAGCGACCTCCATGTCGCCTGATTTTATGACAACTTCCCCGGGGCCCCTTGGGGAAAAGTTATCCATTGAAACCCCTACAATACATATATCGACTTATTTTTAGAAAACTTTAGTCTTAAATTAAAAAACTTTTTAGCCGCTGATACTTAAATTTCTTTTCTGAGTGCTATAATCCTTAGTTCCCTGAGCTTCACCCAGCATTTGTGACCAAACATCCCTCAACTCTCGTGCCATCCCACAGACTTCCACCGCAATCTGCTTATCTTTTTTAATATTTGCCTGCATTAAAGAATGGTGCATATACTCATATATCGTATAAAAGCTTTGGGCCAACTCTCCTGTTTCCCAGTTAATGCCGGACATCAACTCCAGAATAATGTCTTGGCAGCGAATAAAGTTTTCATTTGCCCTGCTAATATCTTTATCATCCAAGGCTTCAATGGCATTTAAAGTAAATTTAACTGCCCCATCGTAAAGCATCAGCACCAGTTTTTCCTGGGAAATTGTCTGCACCTGGTTCTTTTTATAAGCATTTAAAGCCGAATTCATAATCTCCCCTCCAAACCTTTCTTTCACACGGTTTCATCTATCACTGCCCCGGTTGATTTTTCAACTGCCGTCAGCATTTCCATTACCTTTTCTGGAGACACATTAACATGTAATACCTTCTGCTTCGAAGTATCGATTATCCTTATATGCCAACGGCTCTTTTCTTCAACCATTTCAAAGGCCAGCGGCGTGTTCTTTTCTGCCAGTAATTCATTAAGGTCGCGTATCGCCTTCTCCATGTCTTCCTTATTGTAGTGCCGCTTTTTCCTTTGCTTATTTTGTTTATTTTCCTGGGATTTATCTTCGGCTATCTTCGTTTTCTCCGACTGAAAGACAACCTGTTTGCTGGTTCTTTCTTTAATACGGTTGACGACCAGGTTATCAATCCCTGGTATCTTAAAAAACATCCCACTCACTCCTTGAAAAGGTTAGCCTTTTCTGTCCAGCAGTGTTCCCTCAATGGAAAGATGGTCCCCTCTGTACAAGGAGTGCATTCTTCTTCTGATTTTGGTATGTTTAATCTTTTCTAAGGTGTCACGCTTCATCGTTTCCAGTAATTTATTATTATCCCTGTCAATAGATAATGTCTCAGCAATTATTTCCTGAATTTCCTTGTTTATTTCCTGATTTGTGTGGGTAAAACTAATGCGCTCTCGGTTGCTAAGTCTCTTGTCAATAGCATCTATCTGCTCTATTAAATCCTGTTTTATATTACTTAACTCCCCGAGTTGAGCGTAGGCCTCATCTGACATACATTCCGACTGTTCCCGGGTTAGACGCAGAAAGCGACTAAGAAGTTCTTTTTTATCTGCCAGCAGCTTATCTTTACCTTTCAGCACCCTATCATCATCCTTTAAGCACCACCGCTGTTAAACTGCTGGGCCAGCCACGCGCTCTGGGCGTTCATTTGCTGAATAGCCTGTTCCATCCTGGAGAAATCCTTCCAATACCGGTCCTCTACATCCAGCAGCCTATCCTCCCATTTATCAATTCTATCATCTAAGCTGCTTAGTTTTTTACCGATATAGCTGTTATCTACGGTAGTAAACCCGGTTTGGCTGCCGGCCTTATCGATCAGACGCTTAGTGGCATTAATAATCGCATCATAAAGCTTGATACCAATACCTTGTTCATTATCTACCGCACTATCGTTGGTAAATAAATCCTTAACACCTTGCACATCATCGTTAAGTGCTTTTTGCAGCTTACCTTCATCAAGGTGAAGCTTCCCCAACTCATACCAAGACCCGGTAGTAATGCCTATTTCAGTCATGTTGGTGTAACTGCCACCGATGTTTTCTACAATATCAGATATCCCTTTACGTAAGTCCGACACAACTTTATTGAGAATAGGGTCATTTTGTAACAGACCGCTCTTGGCTTTTTCCTCCCAGAGCTCTATCTCTTTGTCGGACATTCCTTCCTTTTGACTTTCAGTAAGTGGTGGGAAGTCCCTGTACCTTTTTTCTTGTAATTCAGTATTAATGTCTTCCATAGTTTCGTTATAAAGCTCTACAAAGTCTTTAATGCTGTTAAAAACAGCCTCGGTATCTGCACTGACCATAACAGTAGATGGAACTGGATTTCCGCCTGCATCCTGATTGCTGATACCTTTTAAGTTAAAGGTAACTGCATTAATGGTAAATTGGTTAGAAGACTTAGAGAGCGCTGTCCCGTTTAAGGTAAATTGAGCATCTTCGCCTACAGCTATCTGGGATTTGTCGATGTGCAGTGCAAATCCCATTAAAGTGTTTCCATTAACAGCAACCGTATCTTTCACATCTATTTGCTGACCGGCGCCGGTGTTATCGCTCATCAAGAAAAATCTTTTCAAGTCGGCATCATAGGAAGCCGTCACTCCCAAACCATTCCCGGTAGCATCCTTATACTCATTTATCGTCTTTACAACCGTGTAAACACTGTCTTGAGTCGCATCAAAAGAAAACTCCGTGCCATTAATGGTGAAAGCCAGCGTCTTATCAGCAGCGGTGGCGCCGAAACCAAATTGCTGCTCTAATGTTGCCCCAGTAGTATAAGCAGCAGTCTCAACGGTGCTGGTCTTATAAGCCGCCTTCGCAAGGTTGGATACGGAAATCTCGTAAGTACCTGCTACTGCTGCAGCATTGGCGGAAACCTCCGCAACACTCGAATTACCCGATGTGGCAGTCTTAGCATCGAAAGTGGAAGGCAGTCTAAGAGAAAACACCTCGTCTCTCAAAGCATATAATGATTTGTTGATATCACGATATTCGTCCTGCTTCCATTGCAGTGTTTGCTGCTCTTGTTTCAACCTATCTAGAGGGATTCGCTCAGCCTTCATCAAGTCCTTCACGATGCTGTCAATATCCATACCGCTTGCCAACCCGCCTATTCTTAAAGGCATCTAACTCACCCCTTAAACTTTTTCATCTACCATAATTCCAGCAAGCTCCCACATTTTAGCAACCATATCTAAAATTTTCTCCGGCGGGATCTCACGGATGACCTCGTCTGTCTCAGTATTAACAACCTTTACCATAATTTCCTTTGTAGCTTCATGAATGGAAAACTCAAACCTAGTCTTATAAGATTTTAAAGACTTATTGGCGGTTTCAATAGCCGCAATAAACTCATTGTCCTTAATACCAGGTTGTCTCGCTTGTCTTGGTTGCCCTTCTTTATTTTGGGTTTCCGATTTTTTATGCTTATCCTTTTGAACTTCCTGGGTCCCCTGAATTTTTCTTTTTTCAGGCAATCTTGGTTGACCAACAGCAGCACTGCTGATGTCCATACTCCTTTACCTCCTTAATCCTGTTGGGGTTTGAAAGCTGAAAAATCTATTTCAACGGCACCAATATCGTTGGCCGCTTTATTTTCACCTTTAACCGCTTCCATCAGTTCGCTTCTAATAATAGATACTTCCTTGGGCGCTTTAATCCCTAGCTTAACCTTGTTTCCCTCTATGGCTGCGACAAACACTTCAATTCCGCCGTTAATAACAACTCCTTGGTCTTTCTTTCTGGTTAAAATAAGCATAATTTAACCTCCACATTGGGCTGCCTGAGAAGTGGCGGGCTTATTTCTTGGGTTAAACAGCGGTTGTCTCACATGAAGATTCTCGTCTTCAAGCACTATTTGTTTCCCTTGTTTTCGCTGCCAGTTAATAAGCAACGGCCCTATCAGATTAGTGGTGGCATTTATAAAGCCCCCTGCAGGTATGGTGACAATGGTGTATATCAATACCTGCTCTTTGTTTTCAATTTCCAGTTCCTTAAGAAAAGTATCGTCAAGTTTTACCGAATAGTCCTTTTTAATCACGAAAGGATCCACCAATAAAAATGTTACCTCAGCACTATCCACCGATTGCAGCCATTTAAACAACGGATTTTCGGGAACATCCAGCAGCACGAACTGCTTTGCAGAATTAAACCCCAGCAGTCCTTCCTCGAAATTAATTACTGCGTTCTGATCGACTTCTAATTCTCCAAAACGTTTCGAAATCACTTTCATAATCGCCACACACCTTTGGAAGGTATTTAAAAGTTTATCTTAAGAAGTTAATCAAACTGGGCTGAATGGTTTTAGCCATTGCCGACAAAGCCGTTTGATAGATGTTTTGCTGCATTTGCAATTCAACAGCAATTTCCGCCACATCAATATCCTGAAACTGAGAAAGCAAGTTCTTGAAATTTATTTCATCCCTTGATATTCTTTCCTTAGCTAATTCCATCCGCCGAGATTTTGCGCCCATTTCAGACCTGCCCGTTAAAACCTTATCCAGCGAATCCTCAAGTTGTCCAATTACATCGGATGTAATCTTATCGGTGTCGGCATTATTTAAAGCATCCTTTAGTTCCGTTAATGTATCAAAAATACCGCTGTCCATAAATACTTCTTTACCGGTAACATTAACGGCCATTTCCACACCGGGAGAAATCTCTCTTCTTATCTTGCCGCTATCACCATTGTAACTAACAGTATCGCCAGTTCTTTGGAATGGGTTGTCCCCTTTGGTTTTAAAACCGGCAAATATGTATCTACCACCTAAGGATGAATTGCCTATTGAAACCAGCTGCTCAATTAATTGGTCTACTTCCGCCGCAATCGCATCCCGTGAACCTTCTGCCAGTGCATCACTGGCACCTTCAACAGCTAATTCCTTAGATCTATGGATAATATTTGTTACATCATTTAAAGAAGAATCCGTAAAATCAAGCCAAGAAATGTTATCATCCACATTTTTTGTGTATTGAGTGATCTCCGCTAAAGTCCCGTTTAAATCCATCGCCCGGGTGGCCAGAATAGGATCATCAGACGGCCTGGAGATATTTTTACCCGAACCAAGTTGGTCCTGCAACCTGCTAAGCTTGTTGAGGTTTTGCTGAAGACTGTCCAAGGAATTCATCTTAATCATCTTATTCGTAACACGCATATTTACCTCTCCTTACTAACCCATCCGGTTAATGAGTACGTTAAGCATCTCATCAATGGCAGATACCACCTTGGCCGCTGCAGAAAAAGCATGCTGATACTGCATTAAGTTAGTCATTTCTTCATCTAAGGAGACCCCGGCCACCGCCTCCTGTCGCACCTGCAGCTGCTGCTTCATTGCATCAATATTTTCCACCATACGATTGGCCTCTTGAGCATTGACGCCTAAACGTGAAATATCATCCGTATAGAATTCATCAAATGTTGCAGTATCGCCATTCAATACTGCTGCCTGCTTAAGTTGGGCAATTTCTAAGGCAATACTGCCATCTCCGGCACTGTCAGCTAAAGATGCCGCAGCTAATTTCCCAGGGTCATTTAATATCTGATCACTCACCTTAATATTGGCAGCCGCCGAATAATTATCAGGTGTCGGTGAAGGCAATGACTCGAAGAAATTATTGCCCGTATTGTCAACATCATCGGTTAAGTCAAACCCGGAACGATGCAGCGTGTTAACTTTATCAATTAGGACAGCCGCCAAAGTATCAAGATTATTCAAATAGGTATCTTTAATTTCCTGGCGTACATCCAGCAGACCCTTAAGCTTCCCACCGCTGATAGTAAGATCTTCAGTTGGGGCACCTGCCCATTTCACCTCTATGCCGGCATCATTTCTGTCTAATGTCAGTCCCTGAAAGTCGGTCCCGGATACTAATGGCCGCCCGCCCACATAGATGTCCACCATGCCACTTTCTGTGGGCTGTACCTGGATTCCCACCAATTGGGAAAGCTGATCTATCAGCAATGTCCGCTTATCCAGCAGGTCATTAGGCGCCTGATTACCCGTCTGGCTGCTGCGGATTTGTCCGTTCAATTGGGCAATTTGATCTAGTTTAGTATTTATGTCCTGCACAGTTTTTCCTGCCGAATCTTCAATGCTCTCAACAATATTTGTTAAGTCGGAATGTACTTTATTGATTCCGCTTGCCAAAGCATTGGCATTTTGAACCAAACTGACCCTCACTGCGGAATTCTCTGGGTTTTTGCTCAGCTCCTGCCATCCATCCCAGAATTGCGTCATCATATTGGCAAGACCATTGTCAGATGGTTCCATATATGTTAGCTCCACCTGACCCAGCATATCTTGTTTAGCTTCCCAAAAGCCCAACTGAGTATTATTCGATTGGCTCTGAGCATCCAAAAAATCATCCCGCATGCGTCTTACGGTCGCCACATCCACTCCGGTGCCGAGACGCAAATCCCCGATCTCAATGGAACGGTCCTGAACCAGAACTGCCTGCTGTCGAGAATAGCCCTCCGTATTGGCGTTGGCAATGTTATGACCGGTCACTTCCATTCCTTTTTGCTGGGCTTGCAGCCCTTTAAGTGCGATATTCAAACCAAAAAAAGAAGAACTCATCATTTCACCGCCTAAACAGTTTGGTCAAGTCTAGATGCATTGTTAGCTAACTTAACGGCACCACTTTCCTGATAAGTAGTTTTCCGTTGGGGTAATATCACTGATAACATCTTATTGGCATAGCCAAGAGACTGCTTAATAAGTAATTTATTAGTTTCATTTAAGGCACCCAGTTGGTAATAACGCTTTTTCATGCCTTCCGCCAAAAACTGAAGTCCCGCAGGTACGCTTACACCGGCTGCTTTAATCAGTTCAGTTAAGCGAACATTTTCGTCTTCAAAAGAAAGTTCCCCCGCCAATCTCTTTTCCAAAACCAGCCGTTCCTTTTCTAAATTTGCCAATTTATTACCTGCCTGCTGCTGTGTATTTACCAGCTGCATCAATCCTTGAACATCAGAGTTAATAAGCAATTGGGTTTCAGTTTCTGCCAACTCAACCAGCTCGTCAATAATTTCTCGTTCCTTTTTTAATGCTCCCATTAATTCTTCAAAGGTCTGCTCCATCAGGAATCACCCTTCTTTGCGTTAATATTCTGCAGCATCTTGGCCGCTAGAGCTTCCACCGGAACCTGGTAAACACCCTTCTGCACACTATCTTTTAAACTTGCAACTTTCTCCTGCCGCACTTCCGGAAGTTCCATCACTTTTTTTGTCAAACCCAGTAATTCCTTGGCGGCTTGTGATATTTCCACCCTATCTGCCTCTTCGTGCATTGTTTTTTGTGGGTTATGCCGTTCTTGCGCCTTTTGTTGATAAATTTTTGCCAGCTTCAAATGTGACTGATCATAAATTTTCATGCTTATCACCCCGCCTAAAACGTCCTCTAATAAAATAATCGGCATAGTTTAGAAAAACTTTAGCCGATTTTTACACTAACCTAATAACTTCTTGAGAAATTTTTACTAAGGGAAATACGGCATTTGTCTGGCCTGCTTCAAAAACAGCTCTAGGCATCCCGTATACCACGCAGCTTTCTTCGTCTTGGGCAATCACTGTACCGCCTTTTTCCTTAATCAATGTGGCACCCTGCGTTCCGTCATTCCCCATTCCAGTTAAAATGACACCCAAAGTTCGTGATTGAAAAGTATTGGCTGCAGATGTCATTGTTACATCCACTGACGGCTTAAATAAAGTTTGATAGTTAACGTTATCCTTCAATAAAATTTTGACAGTGCCAGCATTTTTTTCAAGCAAAAGCTGTTTTCCCGCTGGGGCGACCAAAACAGTGCCGCGCATTACCTCATCCCCGTTGGCTGCCTCTTTAACCTTTAATTCACTGCTCTTATCAAGTCTTTCTGCTAAAGGACCCGTGAATCCCGGCGGCATATGCTGCACCACTATGATAGGCACAGAGAACGTTCGCGGGAATTTAGGTATGACCTGTTGCAGCGCTGAAGGCCCGCCTGTAGAGGTACCTATGATCACAACCGAAAAAAGGCCTGTCTGGGAGTATGAGCGTACAGGTATCACATCCTGTCTACCACCTGATGTACATTTCTGTACGGCGGCGGATGCTGCTCCTTTTACCTTAGTAGTTAAGGTACTCGCTAAATCTTCCACACCGGCCCCTGGTGCCGGTTTAGTGATAAAGTCTACTGCACCAGCTTCCAAAGCTTCTATCGTTTCCCGTGTCCCTCTTGCTGTTAGTCCGCTCAACATAATAACAGGCACGGGATTAACGGCCATTATTTTTTTTACCGCAGTTAATCCATCCATTACCGGCATTTCTACATCCATTGTGACTACGTCTGGACTTAACCGGCTCAACTTTTGCAGCGCATCTTGGCCGTTGCGAGCAATACCCACTACCCTAATGGCCGCATCGTCATTTAAAATCTGTGTTAGAATGTTTCTCATTACCGCAGAGTCGTCCACTACCAAAACCTTGATTGGTTCAGTTCGCTTTACCATAGTTGTTAATCGCTCCCGTTTGCTCAACCAAACCCCGTATGTCGAGAATTAATGCCACCTTACCGTCTCCCATAATAGTAGTTCCTGCCAACCCCGGTACCTGTCCGATATATTCACCTAGAGACTTAATTACTATTTCCTGTTCTCCCAACAAACCATCTACTACAAAACCAACCTTTTTCTCCGAAATTCCCGCTACTACCACCTGGAGTTTAGAACTTTCCTTAGCTTTGCTTTTCGTTTCCCAGCCAAGCACCTTTGCGAGACTAAATAACGGCAAAACATGCCCCCGTACCAAAGTAACTTGGCGTTTTTGCATTGAATATATTTTTTCCTGTTCTACATTTATAATTTCTACCACATTGACCAAGGGAAATGCCAAAACGCTATCACAAACCTGAACCAATAGCGAACGGTTGATGGCTAATGTTAAGGGTAAGGTAATATTAAAAGTAGTACCCTTACCAACACTAGTATCAATGGAAATACGTCCGTTAATTCTCTCTATATGCGCCCTAACGATATCCATACCCACACCCCGCCCGGAAACATCACTAACCTCACTGGCCGTGGAAAAACCGGGATAAAAAATCAAATTTATCACTTCCTGATCCGGCATGCGTGCGGCGACATCTACATCAATTATCCCTATGGCTATGGCTTTTTGACGCACCTTTTCGGGATCAATCCCTCCACCGTCATCACTAACGGTAATAACTATCTGATTCTCCTCATGAAACGCATTCAGCTTGACAATCCCCTGCGCCGGCTTACCAGTTTTTATTCTTTTTTCATGATTCTCGATACCATGGTCGACACAGTTCCTCAAGAGATGAATTAACGGGTCAGTAATTTCTTCTATCACCGTTCGGTCAAGTTCCGTCTCCTGACCTTCAACCACGAAATTTATCTCCTTACCTGCCTTCTTAGCCAAATCCCGAACCATTCGGGGAAAACGATTGAACACTCGCTCTATAGGCAGCATCCGCGCTTTCATAATCTCTTCCTGCAGGTCGGTAGTAATCCTGCCAATATGGGTAGATATCTCTTCCATGTTTTCAGCCAAATGCCCACCAAGATGTTCTTTAATACTGATACCTACATCCGCCAGTCTAGTGCGGTCAATTACCAATTCACCAACCAGGTTCATAAGACTTTCCAACCGCTTTACATCTACCCGCACCGTTTGACTAACCTTACGGTTTGCTGCAGCTGCAGCAGCAGCTTTAGTTTGCTGTGCCTTTGATTCGTTCTCAATCCCACTCTTTTCCTTTAGGCCTTTTGCCTCATTTTCGCTTACGTCGTAGTTATCCAAATGAATTGGTTGAACCGTGACATTTTCAATTTCCGAAATGGAGTTAATCATATCTCGAATTTGAGCAGCGTTAGCCTGAGAAATAAAGACCAGCTCAAAAGAGTAGTCAAATTTTTCGTCTTCAATCTCTTCAGTGGACGGAATTGTTTTTATGACCTCTCCTAACTCCTCCAGATTATTGAATACTAGGTACGCTCTAACGGATTTCATCTGACAATCGCTAGCTAGTTCCACCTTAATGTTAAAAGTGTTAAAGTCGCTTTTTCTTGCGGAATTGAGGAGGTTTCGCTCAACTTCATCATAGTCATTTGTGAAATTTGAGTCATCTGAAGATGGGGTAGAGTTTGCACCCGCAATCTCACCATCAAACCTTTGCAGCTTAGCCACCAAGTCATCAATCTCTATCTGGCGGTCGTCACCATCACTAATTTCTGATTTTAGCAGTTCCAAAGTATCCAAGCATTCCAACAAGGTATCTACCAGTTCCCGATTAAAATCCATTTCTCCACTGCGCACTCTATCCAGCAGGTTCTCCATTTCATGGGTTAGGTGCGCCATCTTATCAAAACCCATGGATGCCGAGGCCCCTTTTATCGTATGAGCAGCCCGAAAAACCTGGTTTAACAGTGTCTGGTCCGAACCACTTTGTTCAAGTTTAACAAGTCCTTCGCTCATCATTTGCAGCTGTTCTTCCGCCTCATCCAAAAAAACACCTAGGTATTGAGACATATCATCAAAAGAACTCATATTCCTATCCTCCCCGTGTTTCCAGGTTGTCCATCCGGGCCTAGCTTACTCCTGGGCAGCAGCCACTTCCTGGAAACTTTCTTCACTTATTTGTGCCTTCTCCTCCTGCCTTAATACCCTGTTCAAGTCAAGAAGGATAATAATTTGGTCGTCTAATTTTCCTACCCCTTGCAGATACTCAAGGTCTACGCTGGAAATCACAGCCGGTGGCGGCTCAATGCTATCTACCGGTAAACGCAGCACTTCAGACACTGAATCTACTATCATCCCTACCGTCATGTCGTCCACTTCCACAACGATAATGCGGGTGTTATTTGTTTTTTCAACCAAATCTAAGCCAAAACGTTTTCTCAAATCTATTACAGGAACAATTCTACCCCGAAGGTTAATGACCCCTTCCACAAATTCTGGCGTTCTGGGAACTTCCGTGATGCCCTGAATACGAATAATTTCATGAACAGCAGAAATATCAATACCATATGTTTCGGTACTTAAATTAAATACGACTAATTGTCTTTCCACAATCGAATTACCTTTTGTCATTGAAAGAACCTCCTACCATGCTTTTTTATAGTTTTGATAGAATTAATTCCATCAAACCTGATAAAATCCCTCTTTTTTGGCATCTTTTGTTAATAATACGACAAAGTATTTTTCAAAAAAAACGAGACTGCTTTAAATAGCCCCGCGGTTCAAAATATATTAAAAATCATAATCGATTTCCTGCTCTTTAAATTTTGGTTTTATTTCGCCAAATAAAGCCTCTGTACTAATGCGTCGAAAATGATACTTATCTTGAATGCTCTTTAAAAGAGATACTACCCTTTCTTTCCCGCCATAGTTTCTAAGTTCATCCCAGAGCATAATAGGTTTCTCATAAACCGCTTCACGATATGCAAATTTGGAAGGGTATTCCTGCAACGAGAGTAAGCTGGATGATCCAATGTTCTTACGTTTAATCTTATTTATTTCTTCTTGATAGGTTTTGAACCCATACTTATTTTCCAAAAATAGAATTGCTGAATAGTTAGCTAAGCTTTCATCAATCCATGCCTCATTTATTTGATCTGAACCAACCAGGCCATACCAGTATTGGTGTGCAACCTCGTGAGCTAAAGTTTTCTCCCCGATATTCCTATATCGGGTGCTTAAGAAAAACATCCCCGAAAATTCCATGCCCATTAATCTCTGCAACGGAACATCGGCAACGACCAGTCTTTCGTAGGGATAACGGCCGTAAATCTCGTTATAAAACTGCAAAGATTCGGCGGCTGCATCCAAAAAATTGCGCTTTTTATGATAAAAGTATTGTACGATTGTATCATCAACTTTCTTTTGCATCATACTAAAGTTTTCGCCATAAACGAGGGTTAGATCTCTAATCGGCAGCTTGCTGTCAAACCAAATAGTTCTCTCAGCACTCTCTGTTGCTGGGAAAAAAGGAGATATGACCTGAAGATTATTAGAAGAACGAATATGACCTTTGAAAAAAGCGCTGTCAAAAAAATAAGGGTCCCCGAAATCACTGGGGTGGAATTCCATCCATTCTTTTTCCTTGATATCATAAGGTGCAATAACCGGATACCAGTTAGACAGCATTCCCACACCTAGATAATAGCCGAATCTTTCCCCTTGAATAGGGACCTCGGTATTGAAATCCATAGTAATGCTGATTTTTTCACCCGGAGCTAGCCTTTCGGGCAGTTTTACCATGGCATGCCCCGTATCTAGCTTGTACACAGCTGGCTTATTTTGAATTTTTATTTCGTTAACGCGTATATATGGTTCATTGTATAAAATGTTGGCGGGAAGCAGTAACTTAACCACTTCCAGGCCATAATTAAGATTATTGGTATAGTCTATCGCCATCTTCGCTGTGACTCTGTTTTCTTTCGAAATAAACGCTTCTATTATATATGTAGGAAAGACCTCTTCTTCAATCAAAGGGGCAATCTCATCTACCGTATTTTTCTCAACACTATCTTTCTTGCTGCTGATCTGCTCGTTGCCGGCGCTATAATTTAGATTAGCCGCGTATAAAAGTAACATTATAATTAAAATTGTAATACCCATGATTTTTCTCAACATATTCTGCCACGCACCTTAATCTAGTAGTTCTTTACATTTTTTCAATTTCACCTTCACAGGAGGTTTCTATTAATGTTACATTTTATTTCGGCATATTTCCTGCTAAAAAGCAAAAAAACCGCTAAATTAATTTACCGGATTCAAGCTGCTTCTAACTGTCCCTTTACATTAGAAAAAAATTATAGGGAGGTTTCCCTCCCTTGGTCAATTTGCTAAACCACTATTTCTTTGCTGATAGATATTTTCTAAGTTCCCAACCGCATGAAACAGACGGTCAGCATCACCACGCAGCGAAATACCCTCCAATGGCTCAACACATTCATAAGCTCTGGATGTAAAGCGCATCATATCCTCCAAATCCTGCTTTAGCTTCGCCACCGTCTCGTTGGTTTGCCGTATGGCTAGTAAATAACTATTGCATATATCCCTGCCAATCCCGTAATGTTCTCGATCTTCCGTCAATACTGTCATCAAACCCCTCATGGGTGCAAAATCAGACCTATTATATTGCTTTAGCTGATTTGCCATTTCTTCATTTTTGCCCATTTCTAACAATCGCGTAAGGGCCTGGCAGCAATCAGCAATGGTTTCTTCCGACTCTGATACATTGACGTATTTTGCTTCCCAATTATTGATATCCGTTGTGATAGACTGAAGTTTTTTATTTATATCCTGAATGCTGTCATTGATTTCAGACAAACCTTGGTCGGCTTTGCCGGCACTATTCATCAAATTTAACACTGCACTTTTAAAATAAGCCGTTCGCTCCTGCATCAGTCTAAAAGTATTATCTAAATAATTTAACAGAACGCCTACCTGTTCTCCTGCGAGGGCTACTTCATCCTGCCCATTGATAACATCGTCTTTGTCTAAATTCAGTTCGCCTCCGACACAGGCATCCAAGTAGTTGAGCAGCGACTGAATTCTTCTTCCCAATACCTTGGTATAAAAAAACCTAAACATCAGAGCAAAAACTAACCCCTGAATTATGAGGCCTGGCATTATCTCCCGAAAGTAAATCTGTTCCGCTTCGGCACTTAAAGGAATAATCCGCATTTTAAAGTAAATTGCCCAGAGAATTATAAAAAAGGTAATGCTTCCTACTGAAAGTAAGAATATTTTATTTACCAAAGGCCTATTTTTTTTCATATCAAACCCTCCGCATTACAGGTTACCCCTATCTGCCCTGTAGGGGTTAGGTTAAACTAATTCTGTCTCCGGTGGAGATGGATGTGTTATCTATTGTTCCCTGAGGAAGCTCAACTGCCATCACAGAACTAAGTCCGCCTGAAACAATCCTCCCGGGCTTTACTCCGTAATACATTTTGCTGATCCTGCCCTGTTTATCGACAAAGATTACGTCAATAGGGAATTTCATGCCAAACGTATGAATGGTGGAACATGACTTGATAATCAATGCACTCCCTGGGGAAAACTGCTTCATCCCCAGCAGCCCCTTTAAACGGCTGAAAAAGCGCTCTGCCAAAGCAGTCTGGGAGGATATTGTCACCCCTCTGAACGGGACTGTAATTGCCACAGGATGAAAAATCATTGGCTCATCACCCTTATTATTTGGATTAGTGCCGGTCCTAATAACACAACGAACATGGTCGGGAAAATGAACAATACCAGCGGCAGCAACATCTTTACCGGTGCTTTCATAGCCTTCTCCTCAACCTTCTGGCGATGTTTAGTACGCACCTGCATACTCTGCGACCGCAATACTTGCGCCAATCCCACTCCCAACTGTTCTGCCTGTATGACGGCGGAAACGAAATTAGCCACGCTCTCCGTACCAACCCGACTGGCCACATTGCGCCAGGCTTTTTTCCTTGACTGTCCCATTTGGAGTTCCCGCAGCAAATAGGCAAACTCTTTAGCTAATACTCCCCTCCCTTTTTCTACTACCTTTGCCAATGCGGCGTCAAGGCCTAAACCGGCTTCCACACTGATGGTAAGTAAATCCAAGCAATCCGGAAGCTCTTTATCGCATTTTTGTTTTCGCAGAACTATGCGCTGCCCGATTACTAGTTCCGGCACCAAATATCCTATCGTTCCCGCTGGTACTATTGCCTTTATTACAGTGAAAACATTAAAGCCACCGTCTCCCAAAACCAGCAATAATAATACAATCCCTGCAGCAACGGTACTTCCCAGCAATTTTGCCGCAGCCAAATCACTGGGGACAGCAGTCAAAAAACCCGCCTGCCACAAGCGCTTCTGCCATGCTTCTTTTTTTTCTTTTGGAAGCATAAAGGATACTTTCTTTACCAATCGTTGCCGCAAAGGATGCAAAATCCTTTGTGTGAACGGCTCATGCAGCTTTGTATCTCCTGGAGCGCTAGTATTTAAACGCTGTTCTATGGAATTTACCGCCGGACTTGCCAAACTCAACCCAATAAATAACACTGCAAAAGAAACTAGTAATGCCGGTATCAATCCCATTCGCCTCCTTCATATACCCAAAGAAACTATTTTTCTAATCATTAACGCCCCCATTATTTGCGAAATAACACCGTAAATAATGAGTATCGGTCCCACTGGATCAGTAATTAAAACTTTAATATATTCCGGATTAATTAACATTAATATAAACGCTAATACCAGTGGCAGCGAACCAATAATCATCCCGGAAATTCGACCCTGCGCCGTTAAAGTTTTAATTTCTCCTTTAATACGAACCCGCTCAGTAATAGTTTCAGAAATTTTGTCAAGTACTTCAGCAAGATTACCGCCGACCTGCCTTTGAATCAGTACCGCAGTAACCATCATTTCCAAATCCTCACTGGCAACCCTTTGTAAAACACCGCTTAGCGCACGCTCAGTGGGCATACCCAATTGAATTTCTTTTAATATCCCAGAAAATTCCCCACCCAACGGCATCGGTGCCTCTTTAGCAATCAGATCCATCGCCTGAAAAAAACTAAAACCCGCCCGCATTGAATTGGCCATTAACACCATTGCCTCTCCTAACTGACCGTCAAATTTACGTATTCTTTTGCCGCGTACGCTCGCTAACCATAACGAAGGTAAAAACATCAATACAATGGTTAATGCCAAAGCTTCTATGAAAAGGCCGGCTACTATCAAGTAACCTAACAGCAAAAAAACTGCTCCGCCAATTAACAAAGCTTCTTCAAGCCGTAAGGGTACCCCGGCCTGGAGAAGATAGTTAACCAAGCGCTGGCCCATGCTTAATTTTTTTGCTAATTCAAGCAGGCTATTCTTCTCAGTTTTTTGCGCCCCCGGATATTCACTGTTAAACCCTGTCTCCTGCAGTAGGCGGTCCAAACGCTTCCTTTCTTCAAAAACGGTAAATAAACCCAAGAGTACCACTAAAGTCCAGGCAAATATCAAGCCGCTAATTATTACAGTCATTTTAATCACCTAGTCATGTTAAAAAATAAATTTTGCGGTAATTCTATATTTTCTGCCGCCATCCGGCTAATAAATTTCGGCCGTATCCCCGTGGGTCTGAACCCGCCCTGAAAGCCTTCCTGATTATAGCGAAATATATCCTGCAGCACGATTATATCCCCCTCCATGCCCAAGACTTCCGTAATGTAAGTAATACGCCGCTTTCCATCACTCATCCTGGACTGCTGTATAATTACATCAATTGCAGAAGCAATTTGTTCCCTAATGGCACGCACGGGCAAATCCATCCCGGCCATTAATACCATAGTTTCTAGTCTGGATAAGAGGTCCCTGGGGGAATTTGCATGACCCGTGGTCAAGGACCCGTCATGACCCGTATTCATCGCTTGAAGCATATCCAACGCCTCACCACTTCGTACTTCACCCACAACAATTCTATCCGGCCTCATCCTCAACGCATTACGTACCAACTCCCTAATGGTCACTTCCCCCCGCCCTTCAATATTTGATGGCCTTGTTTCTAAAGGCACTACATGTTCCTGCATTAACTGCAGTTCGGCCGCATCTTCAATGGTAACGATGCGTTCATTTCCCGGGATAAAGGAGGATAGTACGTTTAACGTAGTAGTTTTACCTGACCCTGTGCCGCCTGAAATGATGATATTTAAACGTGCCTTGACACAGGCCTCTACAAGTGTGGCCATTTCCTCAGAGAGTGTCCCTAATTCCACTAAGTTATTAATCTCCAATGGCTTCTTCGAGAACTTTCTTATCGTCAGGATAGGGCCTTTTAGGGAAAGCGGCGGAATAATTGCATTAACCCGCGAACCATCCTTTAACCGGGCATCTACCATGGGCATACTTTCGTCGATTCGCCGACCTAAGGGGGCCACGATTCTTTCAATCAAACTAGTAAGCTGCTCACTATTTTCAAACTTCACTTCAGTTTTTTCTAGACGGCCACTACATTCGACAAACACCTGGTCAATTCCATTAACCATAATTTCAGACACTTTTTCATCGTGGAGCAGTTCCTGGATTGGGCCATAGCCAACTGCACCGTTGATAATCTCTCTAATCAACTGCTCTTGCGCTGCCTGGGACAAGCCACTCTCTTCCTTGAGTACTTTCTCCGCTATTTCTCTTATTTGGTGTTCCAATTCCCCCTCGTTGGAGCCCCACGCCGCCGTTTCCGATTTTCCCAGTTCGCCAATCACCATTTCATGCACTTTTCTTTTCAGCCCATCCTTTTCCACCGTTACCGATTGAAAGGTGCGGTTTTGACTTTTTTCCAAACGTTCTAATAATGTCATGCTACACCCTCCTAAAAGCTAAATATCTTTTTAAACAAACCCGGTCCCTCTGCAACCGCAGCTGCACTTCCGCCGACAATACCACTAAGCTTTTTGAAGGAATCATTCATCCCCTCAGGGGCTCGGCCCAATAACGGCGGCATGCCCTTATTCACCGCATTTAAGATTTCCTTCTCACCCCACGGAATAGATACCCCTAAACCCGTCTTCAGGTTTTGTTCTATTACCGATGATTTCAACCCGCCACTAATTCCAGCAAAATTTTCTAACAAATGTACCTTATTTAAAAAACCCAGACTATCGAAAACCGAGCGGGCCGATATAGCAGATTTTAAGGCTGGAATATCGGGGGTAACCACCTGGAAAATTAAATCTGCCTTATCAATAGCCATCAGGTTTAGCTCATTAAATCCGGTAGCCATATCTAAAATAATAAAATCAAAGCGGTCCTTTATAACATTGATAATGTTTTCGATAAAACCGCGATTGATTTTCTCACTGCTGCCTACATTACCGACACTGGGCAGCACCTGCACCCCGGACAAATGGGGCAACAGATAACTTTGTAGGACCTCCCAATCCATTCTGTCTTCCTCCAGAAGCTGTTCTAAAGTACGCTTGGGGCTTAACCCCAACATAATCGCTACATCGCCAAACTGGGTATCCAAATCCAATATGGCTACCTTAGCCGTTTTGGCTAAGACTACGCCAAGATTAACTGCTATAAAGCTTTTTCCTGAACCGCCCTTACCGGAAAAAATGCTGATTACCTTTCCCCGACGCATTTTGGATAGGGATTGTCCTTCTGTGCCCGCCCCCGCACGACGCTTAGTTAATTGGTTGACCTGGCGAATGGTGTTGGCCAATTCATCGCCGCTAAAAGGTTTAGTGAGATATTCACGTGCACCGGCCATCATAGCTTTTTTTAAGTATTCTTGTTCCCCCTGAATGGATATCATGATAATGGCCACATTGGGATAACGTGATGTGATTTCTTCAGTAGCTTTAATGCCATCCAAACCCGGCATATTGATGTCCATCAAGACGACATCCGGGCTGCTGCTTTCCACAATTTCTATGGCCTCATTACCGTTAGCTGCTTCCCCAATTACCGCAACGTCTTTTTCAAAATATAATAAACGCGATATATCTTGTCTTGTTTGAGCAATGTCATCAACTATTACTACCGTTATTTGCTCCATTGCTAGGTCCCCCCCCTCCAAAGAAAGTATTGCTACCCAGTGGTTTAAACTTAAGCATTTGGTTATCCTCAGGGTGCCTAAGCACGAGATGCATTCTGCCCAACTGTGATGCCAATATAACGGCCTGGGATTGTTTGGACTCTACTTCGATGCTCACATTAGCCATCTTCACCACATCTTCACCGCGATTAAGTAGTTGGTTTACTGCCAAAAGACGCACATTCTCCACTACCAACACCGCCTTAATCCCCCCTCCATTAGACTGCTGCATATTTTGTTGAGGCTCTATGGTAGCATAGACGTCCACTCTGTCTCCTGGTTTTATCAGCCCTGACAACCCCTGCACATCATCTATAGCTATACTTACTGCTCTTTTTCCCGGTGTTATTTTAAAGCTAAGCCCTGCCACCGCCTGATCTGGAAATAAAAGTTTCTGAGCCACTATTTGTTCTCCGGGGTAAATCGGCACCTTGGCTACAGCATCTTTCAAACCCGTAAGTTGTTTTACTGCACCAGGCAAAAGCTGGTTATTCGTAATCTCTCTGACAGTTACATCCGCCGGCGTTATCCTCTGAAGCGATGATATTTCCTTTACCACCACCAATGTCTTGGTCGTCTCAGCCTTACTGTCGGTTTTCGCCTCTAAACCATCGAAAAAAAAGTATGTCGCAACACCTGCCGCCACTGCAAATATTATAGAAAGAATCACTAGTTTCTTACGCATTATTGGTTATCCCCTTTCACAAGCCTTACGGTCTTAAGGCCAAAGTCAGGTACATCTACCCCTGTAGTCCCGGCCGCAAAGGATTTTACAAAATAGCCAATTATTTGATTATTTACACCCGTTCCCGAAACCTCTGAAATAAAAAAAGATGCAAACCCAACAACTTCAACCTGTTTAATCTGCCCCGAAAGGATTTCTACTTCTTTATAGACCGGAACTAAAAGTATTCTAGGACAACCCGGTTTAAAACTACTATATGTACACGCCGGGTCATGGTCACATTGCTGGAGCAAGAAATCAACCCCTCGCCGGGTTGCTCCGGATATGTTTCCTGTTTCCGTAGCTACTACATCACCCACGGCCAATAATTGCCTAAACCCATACTTGAGATTCTCTTCATACTTTGATGCCCCGCCACCCCCTAGTGATAGAGCGCCAAAATTTCCTGCACCTAAATAAGTCTCAAAAGAAAAGCCGTTTGGCGACTGCTTCAGTATATAAGGGTCATCATAATCAAAATTATGCTGCTCAATGGCTAAAGGCGCAGCCCCGATAACAGAGGAAACAGCGCCGATTTCAGCGACAGAAACTCCGGATACAGTGCCACTACTGAATCCCAGCAACGGTGCAAAAAAGAAATGAAGGTCTTTTTCTCCCCATAGTTTTAGACCAGCTTTTGTCGGTCTATTATTGATACTGTAGCTATCCAACCCAGGAACATTATTTAAAAGATATTCTTGCGCAACAGCGAAAGCGTTAGCAGGCTGGTCGTACAGTTCCATCGTACCTGCCAATGCCCCGGCATCAAGGCCTTGCTGCAGCTTTTCCTTCGCCACCATAGTCAGTGCAACATCCACAACTATGGCTCCTGCTGCCATGAACAAAAGCATCAAAAGAGCCACAAATACCACGGCCTGTCCTTTATCATTTTTTAGGTGCTTAATCAATTCAATCATCCTAACCACCTCATTCGATACGCATCGTTGTCTCAGCTTGAACAATAAATGGATTGGGTAAGAATCCATTCAATACTGGAGCATAAATGCTTAGGGGATAATCTATTTGTACCGTTACACTTCTCCCCGGCTGCCGTTCCACCTCACTGGGAAGGACATGTACAGCCGCAGTTTCCGCCCCCAAAGAGAACAGCTCTCCCTTTACCTTAGTAACTATTTCCAGGTCATCAGCCCTCAGGGAAGCAATTCTTGCGCCCTCCCGAGCAGCTTGACCCACAATTAAATAAGTATGGATTACTCGCCCAGCTTCCAATACGCCTAAAGATAATATTATTAACAACGGCAGCGCCAATGCTATTTCCACCAATGCTTGTCCTTTATTGCATCGAATACTCTTTAGAAACATCTTCAAACCCCCAACAGAAAGACCACTAATGCACCGATACTTAATAAGAGACCGTACGGAATAGTTGCTGCTGCAGTACCGTCCTTTTCCCCCACAAAAGTGTTAATCTGAAAGCCGGACATGACAAATATACTTAATTCCATTATCGAACCCTTGGTAATCGCCAGCAGCTTTTTTTGTTTTGACAAAATTGCTGCAGCATAAATACCACCTAGAATTGCCGCGATTAAAAATGATTGTACTGCACGGTAAGGACCGAGAAACGCGCCAATCGCACCCAGTAATTTAACATCACCTGCACCGATACCGCCCATTGAATAAGGTATAATAAGAACTATAATTCCAGTAACCCAGCCGATAAATGCGATGCTTAGACCCCGTGTGCCTAAATAATAGTAATTCGTAATAAAACCAAGCAAAGCCCCGCCTAACGTAGCCCAGTTGTACAGCTTTCTTGTGCGCAGGTCAGTGTAACAGCATATAAGTAATATTGTGATAAGCAATATTTTAGCCAATACTAATCCCCCCTGGTTGTGTAAAGCCCTACTCAATAAGTAGGGCTTTACATGATTACATATTCATTAGGGTGTTGGCGCTTGTCCCTGGAGACCGGTAACCACCTTTTCGAACATGGTCACCAGCTCGTCTTTGAGCAGTAATAAGGTGCCAATAAGGAGAACCGCAATAAGCGCCAAGATCAATCCATATTCCGTCATCGCCTGTCCTTTTTCATCAAACAAAAACTCAGTCAGCAAGTTAAACATTAAATGCACCTCCATTTGTTTTGTTTCACTTAAAGTTTATCAATTTCGACAGCTGCATTTAATCCACCGTAGGTCTCATTTAATATAGGAAAATAGTCCTAGAAAGCAAAAAAGACCCCCAACGGGTCCTAATCTGAAACTCTTGAATCTGTCTTAATCTTTTATTATATTGTGCTTTAAAGCAAAGACTGCCGCTTGAGTACGGTCGCTGACATTTAACTTGCGAAATATATTAGTGATATGGTTTTTTACAGTCTTATCACTGATAAACAGCCTATCACCTATCTCTTTGTTCGACAAACCCATAGTTATGGCAGTAAGCACTTCCATCTCACGCGGAGTCAAAGGAGATGCCTCTTCTTTTTCGCCTTTGGACATTTGTTGAAACTTGTCTAGAATTTTCGTAGTGATTGATGGGTGAATAATTGACTTACCTTGAACTACATCTTTAACCGCCTCGACAAGAATTTCCGCATCTATATCCTTTAAAACATAGCCGGAAACACCGGCATTAACCATTTCAAATACATACTCCTCATCGTCATGTATAGTCAAAGCAATTATTTCCGTAAGAGGAAACTCCCCTTTAATTATTCGAGTCGCTTCTAGCCCATTCATTCCCGGCATATTAATATCCATCAGCACCACATCGGGTCGGAATTCCCGTGTCATGTCCACAGCCTTTGTACCATTAGCCGCCTCAGCGACCACTTCCAATTGGGGTTCCATGGATAATATTTTCCCTAATCCTTGACGAATTAAAGCATGGTCATCGGCAATTAAAATCCTAATTACATTCATTCTGCCTACTCCTTAATGGGAATCTGTAATTTGATCTCTGTTCCCTTCCCCGGCAAGCTTGAAATTTTAAAAGTTCCCTCCAGTAATTCTACTCTTTCACGCATCCCAATAAGTCCATAACCCTTGGCCTCCGGACCCAATTTTTCTTCCACATTAAAACCGACACCTTCATCAGTAATCTTACAGTTTACAAACTCCGGCTTCATCTCTAGGCGCACATTCACCGTCTCTGTCTGGGCATGCTTGTAACTGTTATTAATTGCTTCCTGAATCACCCTGAAAATTGCCACTTCCATCGCGGATGAAACTCGCTTATCTTTCCCCATGGTTACAAGGTCCACCAATAATCCGGTTCGTTCCTGGAACTCGGCAAAATACCTTTTCAGTGTCGGTATTAGTCCCAAATCATCCAGCACCATCGGGCGTAGGTCGAAAATGATCTTGCGAACATCCTGCAGTGTAGATTTAACTCCCTCTTTTAGTGCCTGCAATTCGCCGGGCACTTGTGCAGGATTCTTTTCCAGCAGGCGCTCACAGATTTCCGCCCTTAAGATAACACTGGCCATAGATTGCGCCGGTCCGTCATGGATGTCCCTGGCAACCCGGCGGCGTTCCTCTTCCTGAGCTTTAATGACCTGCAGTCCTAAGTTCTGGCGTTGCTGCAGTTCTTCAAGTTTTTCAGTAATACCCTGTAAATTGCCCGTCAGCAGACGAAGTGCTCCCCCCACGTTAGTTATTAATTTTTCTGCTTTATTTTCTGTGTCCAAAAGCTTACGTAATCTTAATTCGACCTCTGTGCGGCGCTGCCTCAACTGGCTCTCCCGTTCCCGAAAAAGACCTAGCTTGACCTGATATTCCCGGGCATTGTCATACGCCTCTTTTATGTCTTGCTCCGTGTAACGACTAAAATTCCTACTCACTTCCATCAGTCGATACCTGGCTGTTTTTTCTGCCTTTTCTAACTGATCAACTTCATGGATGGTTTTGGCAGTATTAATTTGCACTCGTTCCAGTTCCTTTTGCAGATTATCTCTTTCTACTCGCGCGTTTTCAGCAATATCATATATCTGTTCCTTCCCTTTTTCCACCGACTTAACAGTTTCCTTAATGATGCGGTCTAAGCTGTTAATGTCGAACACAATCTCACTCCTGACATAATCTCTAATAGTTTTCGACAATATCTCCCCGTTTTTGGGGGTGGTCTACATTTAATTTAGCTAACAATGAGAAAAAACCCTTTTATTGTGTAAAAGGAAAATTATAAATACATAGAGGTTTTTATTATTTTTTGACGAAATATTAGCAATTATATAAAACTTCCGGTTAAAACTACTGGGTTAAACAGGTGCTAGCAGGCCCTAAATACTACCTATTACTATCACTAAGAAACTTAAGGAGGAATATTATTATGAGTATAGTTGATAAAGTTGTAGATTCAGCACCATTTATTAAGGCCCTATTAGGAGACAAGTTTACTTTAATCGTTTCCGACCTGGACAAATACGTTGTTTGTGAAATAGGCGCAGTTGATTTCGGGGTTACCATTGGAGACAAAATCATTGACGGCTCTACCGTAGCCAAAACATTGAAGGCAGAACAAGCAATAGTAACAAAGGTAAGTTCTGAGCAATCAAAGTTTGGCTTCCCTTACATTGCCAACACCGTCCTATTAACCGAAGACAACGAAATTAAAGGTACGCTAGCTTTTTTCCAAAGTACAAAAACGGAAGAACAGATTACTAATATGTCTCGGGAGCTTTCCATGACAAGCCAGCAGCTAAGCGGCGTCTCGGAAAACCTAACCGGGGGTGCACAAGAACTTGCGACAATAACACAAACTATCTCCCAAGAAGCTGGTAAGATTGGTCAACAAATTCGCCAAACCGACGGTATTATGAAACTAATTCAGGAAATATCAGACTCCACACACATGCTCGGCTTGAACGCCGCTATCGAAGCTGCCAGAGCAGGCGATATGGGAAGAGGTTTTTCAGTTGTTGCGGAAGAAATAAGAAAACTGGCCGGAAACTCCAAGGCCTCTGCCAAAGAAATAAAGGAAAACTTAAATGAGATGACCAAAATGATTTCACTGCTAACTGGTGAAATTGAAAAAATTGCTGCCTTAAGTGAAGAGCAGGCAGCATCCACAGAACAGACCAATGCATCAATTCAACAGCTACAGGCGGTGGCGCAAGAATTAGAGCAAATTGCGGCCAATCTCGTCGGAAAATAAGCTTCTATCAAGCCGGGTACCGGCTTGATAGAAGCTTTTCCATTCAAAGAGCTGGCTCTTACTTACTTCGTTGGTCATACCGTCTCTTGTTTTTTGGCCTTATACACCAAACTTTCCTTTTGCAGCCGGGTCAGTTTTTTTAGTTGATACTCTCTTTTAGACGCCTCACTGCGGTCACTGCATTCTTCAAAATAATAGAGTTCCACCGGCACACGGCCCCGTGTATATTTAGCTCCCTTACCTCGATTGTGGGCATCTATTCTTCCATCAAGATTATTTGTTATGCCCACATAATATGTATTATCACTGCATTTTAAAATATACACGAAGTAATTGCTCATGTTTTAACCTCTAATCCGCAGTTCAATCAAGCATTTCTACCTGTCAAGTTTAACCGTACCCGTATTCAATTACGGCCTGCCTTTTATAATCAGATGTTCCATCACCAATACGGCCACCACACCTACTACAAAACCATTGCCTAATATCGGTCTTAATGTCGGCGGAAAACCTGCCGTAACGGCGCCGGGAAGGAATGATATAATTACCCCCAGCATTAAAGGTAACCCCACAGTCAAACCGTTATCAAAGCTAAAATCCCCTGAGCCATAGGCCATTATTAAGCCGGCGGAAATTTGTGAACACATAATGTAAACCAAGACACTGCCGATGACAGCGGACGGAATGGTTCCGGCGAATGATATAACCGCCGGTAAAAAAGAAAGTACCAATAAGCCAATCCCGGTAGGAATTAATGTAAACCTGGATGCGCAGCGGCTGGTAGCAATAACCCCGGGACTCATTGAAAAATCCACTGGACCGATAACTCCCATCAAACCCGATAAAATATTGCCCAAACCAGTGACGAATGTCCCCCGGCTGATTCTTTTCTCCATGCCGTCTGGCTTTATCATCTCGCCAACAGACTGTATCGACCCCAAATCGTTGATGGACAAAGCCAAAAAACTGATCAGAAACGCCAATATGACACCCCAATCTACGGATAGAGAGATGCCGGAAAAAAGAAATTGATAGCCTACGGCGGCACTATCAAAACTCATAGTACCTGCGTAGGCGGGAAAAAACAATTTATAAACCAGCGTCCCGGCAATAATTGCCCACACTATCAGGGTGGCTTTCCAAATTCCTTTTAAATACCTTGCAGCAATAAAAAGCACTAACACAAATACCAAAGAAAATATTAGATTCGCCTGGGCAGCCACCCCGGCATTAGAAGCAGTGACAAGGCCCATAATAGTTGGTGTCAGCGTCAGGGCAATTAACAACAATATTGACGCTACCACCCTCGGAGTAAAGATGCCCAGCAACCGCCCAAAAATACCGGTAATACCCGTTAAGGCTAATACAGCACCGCCAATGGCAATAGCTGTATAAATAGAATCAACATTGCTTCCACTGCTTGCAGCAATACTCACCAATAATACTGCAGCCGGACCCAGTATTAACGGCAGTCGGTGACCCCATAATATCTGAACCAATAGCACTATTCCGGTAACAAAAAATGCTTTTTGAATATAGGCCACCTGCGCCAACGGTTCAGTGGTTTCTATTCCCGCCACTACTCGGCCAATAATGATTATTGTAGGTATCGATATGGCTAACCATTGCAAACCATACAATATCAGCTCCCACAAAGGCGGGCTATCATCCAAAGCGTATTGGAGCTTGATATCTTGCTTCATAACTCTCACCCTTTCTGACTACTTTTGCTGTTCCATAATACTTCTATAATGTTAGCACTTTTTCTACAAAAGTAAAAGATGAGGTTTTTTCACCAGCTAATATATTAAAGCCCCCCATTACTAAGCTTAATATTAAAGACATCCTGAGAATAATAACTTTCAGTGTTCACCAGTTCAGCATTATGCTGCTCCGCATGGCACTTCCAGCAAACTGCCATGTTCACATACCGTTTGATGGCTGACGATGGGTTGACATCGGCACTATCTGCCTGCGTATCATCGGCGTTACGCATAATCTGCATTGTGGTGCCATGGGCATAGTGACAGGATAGACAGGTTAAAACATCCTGTGCTGCCCCCTCATATATGCCATACTCATAAACAAACAGCTGCTCGGCGGGGCTAGCCTTATTTGGCAGCATTTCACGGTTGATAGTATGTCGGTAAGCAGTGGTATATTTCCCCTCCAATCCGCCCTCTTCTGTCTTGAACTTATCCGCGTAGTAATCTGTATGACATGCGGCACAAAACCAGGTAATGCCGTTTAGACCACCGTTTTCAGTTTCATTTGCTCCCTTCCAGCGGGTTATTGACCCGTCTAATCCCTGGATGTATTGGTTTGCTGCCGGAGTTTGGTCGTCTGTTTCATCTACTGTATAAACCCCGGCGGCTGCTAAATCATTATCCCCCTGGAATTTGCCCCTGTCTACTATCACTACCATAGCGGGAACGATGGCTATCTTTAGCGGCTCGCTGGGGTAATATCCATCTCTTATCTCAGCGACACCTTCGGCATAATTGATGGCAAACTGTTTGTTTAAATGGCTGCTTTCAGGCAAGATGTAACCTGCTTCTGCTTGGCTTTTATTTGGATCTATCACCATAGGTGTAACATTAGTGTCTATATTATAGATTGCTTCAAATACTACGGTTTGGGTCATACCTTTACCGTATTGTTCTCCGTAGACCCAGGGACCCGGGATTAATGCTCCGTTGTAAACTGCTCCCCATACTTCATTACCTATTGTGTCATCTATCACCTGCCAGTCGGCTATGGTTACGGCCTGGCGTTCTATATTTGCCGGGTTTGGCACTAATAACCGGTCACTATATGTCCCGTGAGGCTGATGGCAGGATGAACATGTGAATTCCCCTAACCAGGATTCAGTTTCGATATCATTGATGCCATCAGCATTTAGATCGGCGTCTAATGCCCGGTTACCTCCAGGAGCGGCTGTTAATGTTAAATAGCCGGTAGGTCGGTGCATAGATGCATTTTCCGCTTTGTCCAGCATCCCGCCAAAGGTACCGCCACCGATATTTGCAAAGTTCGCCGCTTCTACTTGGGCATCATATGGGGGTATATCGAAGACATTAAGTTTACCGATGGTACCGTCATGGCAGGCGGTACAGGTGTTATAGATGCCGTTTTGAATGAGCAGCATTTCGCCTGCGGCAATATGGGTCATATGACAGGATGCGCAGGCGTTGGTATTCTTCTTAAATTGACCATGGACGAAGTTGTTGCCCTCTGCCCGCCTTACCTTGTAATCTTGACTCATATTATAGCCTTCGACTATATCTGTACCTAAGTTGCTTCTATTGGCATTGGTACCGAGATAGCTTACTTCAGGTCCGGTCTTGCCGGCACCGGGAAGGAGTTGTTCCCCTGTTGTTCCCGCCTCCGCATCCTGGACTATACCAGTAGTAAACTCCATTTCTGTCGCTACAACAGAAGCGTTTATCTCGCCCCAAAGCCAGACCTTCCCATCCTTGGTAATAGCAGCGGAGTTGTTTCGTCCGGCAGCTATTGCCGCTACATCGCTAAGCCCGTTCACCCGAACCGGGACAAGGCTATTTGCCTTACTACCATTTCCCAGCTGCCCATTTTCGTTAGTTCCCCATGCCCACACCGTACCATCGGTTAACAAAGCCAAAGAATGACCTAAACCGGTTTCCACTTTTGTTACGCTCTCCAGCCCATTTACCTTTACCGGTGTTTGTTGGTGACTACCTGAACCATCCCCTAATTGTCCTTCGCTATTTATGCCCCATCCCATGATAGTGCCATCTGCCATTAACGTTAACCAGTAACCGGAACCGGCGGCCACATCCGTCACACTACTAAGACCGGTAACTTTTCTTGGCTGATATTCGCTATTACCCCATTTCCAAACCGTACCATCTGACCCTAAAGCCAAAGAACTTTTCCAACCACCGGATATTTCCACCATGTTGGTTAATCCGGGAATCTTTAACGGTTCGGTCACTTTAACCCCTCCAGCCCCCACCTGCCCACTGGAGTTATCTCCCCAGGCGTACACTGTCCCATCTTTCATCAGGGCCAGAGAGTGGTTTTCACCGGTGGAAATCCTCGTAGCACTTGTAATACCCTTGGTTTGAACCGCCGCCTTCCAACTGGTAGTACCATCACCCAATTGCCCATAATTGTTATTTCCCCCAGCCCACACCGTGCCGTTTGACTGAAGAAATAAGTAATGGGAAGTACTACCGGATACTGCCACAATATCTGAAAGCCCTTGTAAAACTCTTGGTTCCGAGCTTAAGTCCCAAACCCTGCCATCCTGCTCCGCAAGGAGCACCTGAAAACCGCTGTCCCAACGGTCCCCTATATCAGCAGCTGCTGCCTCCGCCAGCTGCATTGAAGTAAAGATCAACGCGATAGTTATCCAACTCAACCCTCTTTTCCCCACGAAAACCTACCTCCCACAATATGGATATTTTTTGATAATTTTACCACAAAAGATGGCATTATGTCGAAGAAGTGTTACATGGCTTTTTTTCTGGTCCGCGTCTTAGTTTAAAACAGCGATTAAATAATTATATAATCTCTCATATATGTTAATCAGATACTATACTGGAAAAAAGGTGATAAACACCGAAACGGATTAAACTCATTTATAGAGAAATAATAAATAAGAAGTCTTTGTATGGCATCAGGTGGATATATACTGAAAGGAAAAAATTTTCGGGAGGCGGGCGAAAGAATGTTTCATGACAAATTTATCACAGGTGTACTAATTGGTGTTCTTGCAGATGCTGTCAAGTTAATTTTCAATTATATTGCCTTTAGCATGGGCTTTACCAACGTAGTTTTCTGGCAGATTACCGCTGCCCGCTTTCTGGGCAAGGCCGACCTATTTAAGCCTTCTGCATACTTGATTGGCGGAATTGCCGACTTGACTGTAACCGCAGCTTTAGGAGTAGTCTTTCTTTTCACAATTTATTATCTTATTGGTACGGATTACTTATGGGTCAAAAGCATCGGTTTCGGCATGGCCGTCTGGGTTGGCCTTTTTGGCACACTGCTTGGCGAATCAGTCCAAGGTAAGCTGCCCCAAAGCCCTTCTGGAATTATGGTCACTATTGGCGCACATCTGTTTTTCGGTTTAGGCCTGGGCTTTTTTACAATGCTTTTCTATAGGGAAGTTGAAGGGGCTGACGGAGGAAAAAAAGGAGCGTTCTACCGCCACTTTACACCCCTTCCCACGGCAAAAATCATTGAATCAGATTCAGCCGATGATCATGACAGCGACACAAAAGCTGAGGTTAAGAATACTACTAAGCTCAGCAGTTTACGGAGAATAATAAAAATTAAGAAAAACTAATAGCCGGCTGATATTGGAAATTTAAAATAATTTAAGATATTTAATATTGACACGCTGAGATAGCAAGAATAATATAGAAGAAAACGTCTGAAAAGGGGTGTTTATTATCAAAGAAAATACACGCAAATCATTAACAGTTGCACCAAAAATAGAAGAATGGCAGGAACAGATGCGAAATATGGTTGATACCATTGACAAACTAGAAAAATACATCAATGTTACCGACGAAGAAAGAGAAGCTATCAAAACAACTTCCGCCCGCTGGGGCACCACCCCATATTTTGCATCATTAATGGGCCGTGATAATGCCGATGACCCAATCCGTAAACAGGTTGTCCCTTCCAAAAAGGAACAAGAAAATTTCTATGGGATTGAGAACTACTTAATTCATAAGGAGAACCGGTCAGGAGAAGAAAATAGACCGGATAGCATCGCTAGACAGTATCGAGATAGAATCGCCTTTACTGTGGTAAACATATGCGGCAATTACTGCCGACATTGTTTCCGCAAGGAGTTGGTCGTAGATGAGTCCTTAGAGCTGCGGTTGGATGTAGACGAAGGGCTGGACTGGATTAGAGAGCATACAGAATTAAGGGACATCCTGGTAACAGGTGGAGATCCCCTACTGCTTCCCGACGAACAAATTGAATATATCATAAGAAAACTGCGGGAAATCCCACATATTGAAATGATTCGCTTTGGCAGCCGCCTGCCCATTGTCCTGCCCCATAGGATAACTAAAGGACTGCAGAAAGTGTTGGGCGGATACCACCGAGTTCCCATCTGGCTTAATACTCAATGTAACCACCCTAATGAAATCACCGAAAGAACGGCTGAAGCGGTATGGGATCTGCTGACCTGCGGGGTGAATGTAGGTAATCAGGCAGTACTCATGAAAGGTATTAACGATGATGTTGAGACCTTTCGTGAGTTACATCAAAAACTGCTGGCTATCAGAATAAGACCTTACTATGTCTTCTATTTGGAGCCTGCTCCGGGTATTGACCATTTCCGTACACCGGTAGAGAAAGGCGCAGAATTAATTCGGGATGCCCTTCGCGGCCATACTTCCGGTTTGGCCCAGCCCATGTATGTAGTGGCAACCAACATCGGTAAAATACCATTAATGCCCGACTACTACATCCAAGAAAAAAATGAGCAGGAATATGTGCTTAAAAACTACAAGGGTGAAACAACCACTTTGCCAAACATTCCGGAGTAAGGTTCGTTATTTTTCAAGCCCTCAAATGCCCGACTCCTTGGCAAGGAGTCGGGCATATTTATAATAATTAACAGTGCGCTTTACCATAGCAAGCCTTAGGTTACGGGCGGCATGCCTCCCCTACGAAATGGGCTAATAATCTTGATAATTATTAAGAGAATAAAGGACTTGATTAAAAGTCTAAAGAAACGTAAAGAGACGCATCTAACTATTCCGTGAATATAAGGAGGATATTAGTGGCAGTAAAATACAAAGCGGCAGGGGATATTAGCTTACTTATTGAGTTCGAAAATGAAATTTCCGAAAAAGTAAATGCAAAAGTTAGAAATTTATACTTGGCAATTGAAAAAAACTGTCTTGTAGGAGTCGAAGAGGTGATTCCCACCTACAGGTCCCTCTTAATCAATTATAATCCCCTTGAAGTTAAAGGGACTACCTTAATTGAAAAGTTAAAAGACATTGAAAGCCGTCTCGAAGAAATGGATATACCTAAACAAAAAGTTGTTGAGATTCCCACGCTTTATGGCGGAGAGTTTGGGCCTGATTTGCAATTCGTAGCAGACTATAACAAGATGAGTGCTGAAAATGTAATAAAAATCCATTCCCAGGGAAAGTACCTCATTTATATGCTGGGTTTTACGCCAGGCTTTCCTTACTTAGGTGGTATGTCAGAACGAATTGCTACACCTAGGCTGAACAACCCACGCATTCGCATTACCGCGGGCAGTGTCGGTATTGCCGGCACTCAAACGGGAATTTACCCCATTGAAAGCCCCGGGGGCTGGCGGTTAATAGGGCGCACCCCGATAAAACTCTTTAATCCCGACCGCCATCCGTATTTTCTGTTACAATCGGGAGATTATCTGCAGTTTACCGCAATTAATGAAACAGAATATAACCTTATCAATGAGCAAGTAGACAAAAATCAATTTCAAGTAAATACAACATTACTGTAGAGGGGGCCGTAAGTAATGGATGCAGTAAAAATTATCGAACCAGGTCCCTTAACAACAATTCAAGATACGGGCAGAAAAGGTTATCAAAGATACGGCATGCCCGTCGCCGGGGCTATGGATCTTTTTTCTTACAGAGTCGCAAACTTATTAGCAGGTAACGATGATAACGCCGCAGCTCTTGAATTTACGCTGCAGGGACCAAAAATGGAGTTTTTACACAATGCGGTAATTGCAATCACAGGAGCCGAAACGATACCGATAATAGACAACAAACCGGCGCCCCTATGGCAGACCATATTTGTTAAAAAAGGCAGTGTCCTTAGCTTCAATGGGATTAAATCCGGCCTGCGGGGCTATGTGGCTATAAGAGGCGGCGTAGAAGTCCCCAATGTTCTTGAAAGCGGGTCAACTTATCTGCGGGCAAATATTGGTGGAATTGAAGGGCGCAAACTTACTTCCAAGGATATTATCCCTATGGGAGATTCAATTGAGGGATACCCCGGAAACCCGCAGCCTTATATTCTGCCAAAGGATTTCATCCCAAGATTTAATGATACTGAAGAAATCAGGGTCATTCTTGGACCACAAGAAGATTTGTTTAAAAAAGAAAGTATTAAAACCTTTTTAAACTCAGAATACACAGTTACCACCCAATCAGACAGAATGGGCTACAGATTAGAGGGACCGACTATTAGGCACAAAGAAAGTCCCGACATTATTTCTGACGGTATCCCTTTGGGCGGAATACAGGTGCCTGGCCACGGCCAGCCCATTATTATGTTGGCGGATAGGCAAACGACAGGCGGTTATACAAAAATAGCAACGGTTATTTCCACAGATTTAAATAAAATTGCTCAGTTAGCACCGGGGAAAAAGATAAAATTTAAATCAGTTACCCTTGAAGAAGCACATGATGCCCTTCGCATCCAGGAAAGCATTGTTAACAGCATCGAGAAACTACCTGAAGCCCCTAGTAGCAAAAAAATATTAAAACTTAAAATTTCTGGAGAAGAATTCTTAGTTACTATTGAACCAATTGATTAATGTAACGACAAACCAGAGGGTAATCCCCTCTGGTTTGTCGTTACATTTTCAGGATATTTTATTTACGATTTAATGCCGTCACTTTGACGCCTGCATCTTGGAAAACTTTTTTAATGTGTTCAACCAATGCTACGGCTTCCTGATTATCTCCGTGAACACAGATGCTATCGGCTTTGATATCGATGGTTTTACCATCCAATGTAGTTACCTTCCCTGCTTGAATCATCCTTAATACTCTTGAAGCAGCAACTGTTTTGTTATGGATCACTGCGCCCTCAGTTCCTCGGGGCACCAGAGTTCCTTCCGCGGTATATGCTCGATCCGCGAACACTTCACTTGCAGTTTGCAGACCTACCTCTTGTCCCGCCTTAATAAGCTGAGAACCCGATAGTCCCATTAAAATTAGCTCACAGTCCACCAAATAGACACCCTCAGCTATAGCTCTGGCTAGAGTATAATCCCTGGCCGCCATATTATAAAGTGCCCCATGCGGTTTGACATGCTGCAGCTTGCCACCATAAGCTCTGACAAATCCATTAAGAGCACCTACTTGATATATAATATATGCTTTTGCTTCTTCTGGACTAATAACCATATTGCGCCTGCCGAAACCCATTAGGTCAGGAAAACCGGGATGGGCACCCACAGCCACATTATTCTCCAGCGCCTTTTTGACGGTAAATTCCATTACCTGGGGGTCCCCGGCATGAAAACCACAAGCAATATTTACAGAAGTCACATAGCGAAGCACCACTTCGTCATTGCCGATTTTATAATTACCGAAACTCTCGCCAATGTCACTATTTAAATCAACCCGATTCATATGCTTACCTCCTTTCCAGAATAAACATACGGGGGCGCCCCCCTAAAACGTACCCTTTTTCGTCCCTTATCTGACCATCAAGTTTGGCAAAATGAGTACCAGCTTGGGATATACAGTAACAAGAGCTACCACCGCTAGCAAAATTACAAAGGAAGGCAGTGCATAAAGTGCTATTTTAAAAATATCTTCGTCAACAAGACCATTAATGACAAATAGGTTAAACCCAACCGGAGGCGTTATCTGAGCAACCTCAATCATGATTACCAAATAGATACCAAACCAAAGGGGATCAAATCCCGCTGCCTGAATTAACGGTAACGCTAACGGCAAACTCATAACAATCATAGAAAAGCCATCCAGCAGACAGCCCAAAATTAAATACATTATAGATAAGATAATCATTAGTTGGTAGTTGGAAAGATCAAGTGTTCCTATAAATGCCGTCAGTTTTGAAGGAATACCCAAGTAACCTACTGCAACAGATAGATATGAAGCACCTACTACGATCAGCATAATCATGGCACTTGTCTTAACAGCACCCAGAACCGCTTCCCAAAATGTCTCCTTATCCATACTGCGTGAAATTCCCGCAAAAAACAAAGCACCAAGAACTCCGACAGAAGCCGCTTCAGTGGGGGTGGCCCAACCTGCATAAATACTGCCTAACACCATACCGATTAAGGTAATTACCGGAAATAATAAGGGCAGTGTCCTAAATCGTTCACTCCAAGTCGATCTTGTATCGCCGAGCGGCGCCAGGTCGGGGTTAATAGCACAACGCACCATAGTGTAGCCCCCGAAAGCAATAGCAATAATGATACCAGGAATGATCCCGGCAATAAATAATTTGCCGATACTAACCTCTGCAACAATACCGTAAACCAGCATCACCATACTAGGTGGTATCAGAAACCCTAAGGTGCCGGCTCCGGCCAAGGACCCGATAACAAGAGACTTATCATATTTACGCTTGTAAAGTTCCGGCAAGGTAATTCTTCCCACAGTGGCTGTAGTAGCAGCGGATGATCCACTGACAGCCGCAAACAAGGTACAAGCCACGATATTTACATGAATTAAGCGTCCCGGTAAAAAATCCATCCAAGGGGATAACCCCTTAAACAGGTTTTCAGATATCTTACTACGAAACAAAATTTCACCCATTAAGATAAACAACGGCAGTGCCATCATTGTCGAACTGCTGGTATTATTCCACAAGATATTCGATAGGATAGAAAAAGGCGGGGCCGTGGTAAAAAGAGAAAAACCCGCTATACCTACTAGGAATAGCGATACACCAACCCACACAGAACTGCCCAAAAATATAACAAGAAGAGCTAATAAAGTCCAAGAAACAGTAAATGAACTCAAGGCAAACATCCCCCCAAATGATAACTATTAAAACTTATTCAACGACCTAATGCCTCTGATTCCACTTCTTCCACCTCTATTTCACCAGTTTTAAGTTTAATTATTGACCTTAATATTTCAGCTATAAATTGAAGTGCAACCAGAAAAGAACCTAAAGGCATGACTGCTTGTGGAATGGCAAGATATGTTTCTGAAATCTGCATCGAACGACTGCCTGAAACCACGGAATCCCAAAAGAAACTGCCGCTGGTATAAGTGATAATGGCAAACACGGTTAATCCTATTATAAATGCGTAAAGCTCGAGGAGAATCTTTGCCTTACCTTTAAGTGATTTATGCAGAAAAACCATACGGATGTGGCCTTTTTCTTTTAAAGTATAGGCCAGGCCGAGAAAGGTAATGGCTACCATCAGGTACCCGGTATATTCTTCAGTAACATAAAGGGTTTTATCGAAAAAGGTACGAATAACAACCTCTGATAGCACCAAAGCTACACCGATTAACATCATAATGCCTGCGATTCTGCCAAATATTTCGGAAATGCGGTCAATTAGTCGGACAAGTTTTTCCATGCTTCCCTCCCCTTCCGAGATAAATGAAAACTTGATAAAAAGAAAGCAACCGACAAAAATTATAAGCTGCCGGTTGCATCTTTACCTGAATTATTCTTTAGCGGCCAACCTCTTCTTTGAACTTAGCCACGATTTCTTGCGCCTCCGGCGGGGCATCCTTTAACCAATCTTGGCGAATTTGCTCTGTCACTGTGGACAATTCATCCAAGAACTCCTGGCTGGGCTTAAGCGTGGTGATACCCTTTTCGTTAACTAACGCTTCTTTTTCTGCATCAAGTTTAGCAACATCTTCCCATGCTTTAGCTTCCATTTCCTTACCAGCGTTAATTAACTTTTCTTGAGTTTCAGCATCGAGCTTATTGAACTCATCCAAGTTAACTGTTACAAGGTCAGTAGCCTGGGTAACACTTACAGGTACATAATAATCAAGAACTTCCCAGAACTTAGCATCTACTGCAGTAGGAGTAGATGTCAAAACTGAGTCAATCACACCGGTAGCCAGAGAGGAGTATACCTCACTAAAGGGCAGTGGGTACGGGGTACCGTCTGCTGCTTCAACCACAAGAGCACCGTTCTTATCATATGTCCGCATTTTCAGACCTTCCATGTCCGCCAAAGATTTTACTTCATTTTTTGTCCAAAATCCTGCTGCCGGCCATGGAGAAACATAAAGAATTTTTTGTCCCCACTTCTCTTCGGCAACTTTATCAAAATATGGGCGTGCAATCTCATTTAACAACTTTGCTTCTTCATGGTTCTGTACCAAGAATGGCAGGGTTACTACACCAAACAGCGGTTCATCACCTGCAACACCACTGGTAAGCATATCAGAAACCGGCACCAGTCCGTCACGAACAACTTTTAATAATTCCGGACCTTTGTAGCCTAGTGCTCCACCAGTCTTAACTGATAAGGTCACCTGTCCGTCAGTAGCTTCTTTTACCTTATCCGCAAATGCCTGCAGAGCAACGCTTTGATGGTTATTAGGCGGCCATACGGAATTAGCTACCCACTCAACAGGTTTTGCCTTTTGTCCATCATCTGCGGGTTTTTCACCTTCAGCCTGCTTGCCGTCGCTGGCACAACCAGCTAAAGCTAAGGAAAGAGCCAACAATAATACAGTTAAAACAATTAATGATTTTTTCACTTCTTAAAACCCTCCTTTAAATTGTGATATTTTTATATCCTTTATACCCAATTTCATTGAGTATAAGAATAACCTGCCTTTTAAAAAATTCTGCTTCACTAACAGAACCTCTAGTTCAATTCGCGAAAAAGAATAATATCCCTCTTTTATTGGTAGATAATCATCCAGGAAATTTCTGTCTGATTAATGGAAAAAACATTTAATTCCAAGGGTTTGGGTAATCACATCTCCTCAGCAACTGCATATTTTATTTCTGAAATGAATCAATAGGTAATTGCGAAATTCAAAATTTAACGTAGGCAGCTAATCAGAAAGTTTAATAAAGAGGACAGAAAATTTTAAGCAGAGGTTGGACAGAAAAAATTCGGCACAAATAACCGCAAGTATTTTGCGGGTTGAAAGAGCAAGTATAAAGGATTTGCTAAGCCAAAAGAGGTTTAAGGCTTCTGATGAGTTCGTGTTTATGGAGTTTGTCTGCAAGAATAACGGTAAGCAGTTGAGTAATTCCTGCAAGGAGTAAGTCAGCCTTAATGGTTAAAGCATTTGTAGTTTTTCTGTTGGCGACGCCAAAATTGGATTTAAAGTGTTGAATGGTTTGCTCAATAACGCAACGATTTTTGTAGATATCAATCCATTCAGGGGTGTCTCTAATAATGCCAGGATAAAGTCTTAAGTCTTTTTCAGGATAGGTATAAAACATTCTACCAGAAGGAGAGTCGGAGCAAGGATGTTCACATAAAGTAATGCGTTTAGAACCTTTCCACTTCATTTTTGGGCAAACCCATTTATCTCTAACAACGCCACTCCTTAAGGGCGCTTTACCTTCATATTTCATGGGTAAAGAAGAATCTAACGGACACAGAGGTTGTCCAGATTCGTTGAACCCGGGTTCAGGGAGGTTCTTAGAACCTCGTTCGTTCAGAGGAATGACTGTTTTTAAAAAGTGACAATCCTTCAATAAAAAGTTATAGGAATCGTTTGTATCAAAAGCAGCATCGCCAATAAACGTGCTGGGTTTAAAATGAGTATGTGTTTTAAAAAAGTCGCGCAGAACAGGTTTAAGTGCTTTAGAATCGGATAAGGATTTATCTTCATCAGGGGAATCAGACTTTTTCTCTATTGGGATTTCAGGGTGTGCATTTATAAAGTCTTCATCAAAAAAGGAAATATTTCTGACTATACCAAGGCCATTTGTGAGCATACCAAATTTATAGACATAGCAAAAATGGCCATTGATGTAAAGCTGTTTGACATTTGGATTTGATGATGCGCAGGAAGGCATAATGCCGTATGCCATTTTGTATGGGTCAACAGAAGAGTTGCCTTTGTATTGAGACTTAAGCTGCTTGATTAAGCGATTGATAAACTTAGGATTATTCTCAGTAACGTAAGCTTCAACGCCAGAGGTATCAAAGACGAGATATGAAGCAAGTTCTGAGTTAATTTGCTCACAAATAGGTTCAGTTTGATCAACAAGGTTATCAAAAAGTGTTTGAAGATGTTTAGAAAAATCTTGCTTAAATCGTGTAAATTTTGATGCATCAGGTACTTTAGAAAAACCACAGAATTCACGGATTTCCTTGGAAAAATTCAAAAAAATAATCAGAAGCGCATCTGTAGGAATAGAAAAGATTCTCTGAATGATGAGTGCATAAAGAAAAGACTCAAGCTTAAATTTTCGTTTGCGACCAAAGTGCTTGTAAAAAGCCTGATAGAAACTCAGCGAAATATACTCTGAAAGTTGAATATGCTCTTCAAGAAGCGCTAGAAACCGAGGTTTATCCTTATCAACGAAATCAAGACAACCGTCATAAATATCAGATAGGGATAATTGTTTAAATTTCACAGAATAGATCTCCTTTCTTGTTGAATGTAGATATTGCCTGTTAACTATATTTTACACAAGACAAGTGAGGAGTTCTATATAACTAAGCAAGAAAAAAGATAGAATTTGCAAGGGTTGCGGCGTTTTGCAAACGCCTAAAATGAATCAATAGGTAATTGCGAAATTCAAAATTTAACGTAGGCAGCTAATCAGAAAGTTTAATAAAGAGGACAGAAAATTTTAAGCAGAGGTTGGACAGAAAAAATTCGGCACAAATAACCGCAAGTATTTTGCGGGTTGAAAGAGCAAGTATAAAGGATTTGCTAAGCCAAAAGAGGTTTAAGGCTTCTGATGAGTTCGTGTTTATGGAGTTTGTCTGCAAGAATAACGGTAAGCAGTTGAGTAATTCCTGCAAGGAGTAAGTCAGCCTTAATGGTTAAAGCATTTGTAGTTTTTCTGTTGGCGACGCCAAAATTGGATTTAAAGTGTTGAATGGTTTGCTCAATAACGCAACGATTTTTGTAGATATCAATCCATTCAGGGGTGTCTCTAATAATGCCAGGATAAAGTCTTAAGTCTTTTTCAGGATAGGTATAAAACATTCTACCAGAAGGAGAGTCGGAGCAAGGATGTTCACATAAAGTAATGCGTTTAGAACCTTTCCACTTCATTTTTGGGCAAACCCATTTATCTCTAACAACGCCACTCCTTAAGGGCGCTTTACCTTCATATTTCATGGGTAAAGAAGAATCTAACGGACACAGAGGTTGTCCAGATTCGTTGAACCCGGGTTCAGGGAGGTTCTTAGAACCTCGTTCGTTCAGAGGAATGACTGTTTTTAAAAAGTGACAATCCTTCAATAAAAAGTTATAGGAATCGTTTGTATCAAAAGCAGCATCGCCAATAAACGTGCTGGGTTTAAAATGAGTATGTGTTTTAAAAAAGTCGCGCAGAACAGGTTTAAGTGCTTTAGAATCGGATAAGGATTTATCTTCATCAGGGGAATCAGACTTTTTCTCTATTGGGATTTCAGGGTGTGCATTTATAAAGTCTTCATCAAAAAAGGAAATATTTCTGACTATACCAAGGCCATTTGTGAGCATACCAAATTTATAGACATAGCAAAAATGGCCATTGATGTAAAGCTGTTTGACATTTGGATTTGATGATGCGCAGGAAGGCATAATGCCGTATGCCATTTTGTATGGGTCAACAGAAGAGTTGCCTTTGTATTGAGACTTAAGCTGCTTGATTAAGCGATTGATAAACTTAGGATTATTCTCAGTAACGTAAGCTTCAACGCCAGAGGTATCAAAGACGAGATATGAAGCAAGTTCTGAGTTAATTTGCTCACAAATAGGTTCAGTTTGATCAACAAGGTTATCAAAAAGTGTTTGAAGATGTTTAGAAAAATCTTGCTTAAATCGTGTAAATTTTGATGCATCAGGTACTTTAGAAAAACCACAGAATTCACGGATTTCCTTGGAAAAATTCAAAAAAATAATCAGAAGCGCATCTGTAGGAATAGAAAAGATTCTCTGAATGATGAGTGCATAAAGAAAAGACTCAAGCTTAAATTTTCGTTTGCGACCAAAGTGCTTGTAAAAAGCCTGATAGAAACTCAGCGAAATATACTCTGAAAGTTGAATATGCTCTTCAAGAAGCGCTAGAAACCGAGGTTTATCCTTATCAACGAAATCAAGACAACCGTCATAAATATCAGATAGGGATAATTGTTTAAATTTCACAGAATAGATCTCCTTTCTTGTTGAATGTAGATATTGCCTGTTAACTATATTTTACACAAGACAAGTGAGGAGTTCTATATAACTAAGCAAGAAAAAAGATAGAATTTGCAAGGGTTGCGGCGTTTTGCAAACGCCTAAAAATGAATCAAATGTGCGAGGAGGATTTTTTATATGCTACCAACACCAACAAAGTTTACCCTAGTTGCAGGGGAGGGTACAGGAATGTCTGCTTTGACTGCATTTGATGCCGCGCTATTAAATGCCGGTGCAGGCAATCTTAATCTATTAAAGGTATCAAGTATACTTCCCCCAACTACCGACTACCATGAGGACTTATACATCCCCCCCGGTTCCCTTGTCCCAATAGCTTACGGTACCTATACCAGTGCGAACAAGGGTGAAACCATTTCAGCTGCAGTAGCCGTAGGACTTCCGGAGGGGAATACTTTTGGAGTCATTATGGAATGTTCCGGTACTTGTACAAAGGAAGAAATTACGGAACATATTAAAGGAATGGTTAAAGAGGCCTTTGAAAAAAGAGAAATTCTATTGAAGGAGATTAAAGTCGCAGCTGTCCAGCATAATGTAACCTGCAATTACGGCAGTGCTTTTGCAGGTGCAATTCTTTGGTATTAGGATTTATGTGGTAGAAGCCACGCCAATCAGGATTACCCCGACTATTAAAAACCCCGCTCCTAACAGCTTAAGTGCAGATAGCGTCTCACCCATAAACTGCCAGCCCATCCAAAGAGTTATTAGCGGCGAGGCAGACAGCACCAATACCGTTGGTCCTACCTGTCCCGATTTTATTGCTGCATAATATGCTAAATCGCCGGCGAAGGTAGCAAAAAAAGCTTCAGCCGCCAAAAAAAGCCAACCCCGGAGGGGCACTGACGTTATTCGCGCGGCAGTACCATGGGATAAAGCCCAGCCCCCCACTAAAATCACCGTAACAACGGTCCTTGCTGCCAGCCCATCCAGGGGATGAATACCTTTTAATCCTACTTTCCCAAACATCGGGGCTATTCCCCAACATATGGCTCCCAGTATGGCTAAAATAAACGCATACACTTCTGATCAATCCCTAAAAGTTTATTGTGGGGGGGCCTTTTTCACCACTTTTGCCATGGGCCGGTAATAATCCACACCCAATGCTTTTTCTTCCACAGTGTGGTCGGGGTAGATAATTTTTAACCATGACTTTACCGCCAGACCGTCTGCGCCGGGTATGACCACTTCTTCCTGGCTCGGTGCCAATGTGCTGTCATAACGGTAGACCGTCTGCTTTTCCTGCCTATTGATTACCTTATGATGCCAAGTTACTTGAGGAGGTTTAATTCGTCCGTATAATGCAATATAGAGCGTATTTCCATTGGTATCAGCCCATATTACAATTGGCTGCTCAGTATGATTTTTGAATTTCAGGTCCTTGCTTCCGAAGGAAACAGTAGCATCTTGCCCAGGCGGAACGTAGGGTACCTGCATGCCGTGGGAGTGACGCTCGATGATCTTTAAATTAGCCAGGATGGCAACATTATAGAGAGTGGATGCAATTTTACACACCCCGCCGCCAACTGTTTTTGTCACTTGGCTTCCCACATATGCCGGTCCATCCTGAAAACCCCGCTGCCTGGAATAGGGGCCTAGCGCCAGGTTCATAGAGAAAACCTTTCCGGGTGAAAGTATTGTCCCGGCCAATAGGTCGGCCGCATGAGCCACATTAGCCTCTTCCCCTGGTAACGGATCTGGAAGGGTAGTTTCAAAAGCTGCCATCCTGACATGAGTATCATACTTATCAAGCAGCTGTTGAAATTTTAGACGGTTTTCCCACACTAATTCTCCTTTGACTTGATTGCCGTAAGGATGTGCCTTAACAGATATGTTATCAGACCCATGTTTTTTTAATATAAAGTTGAATGAACCCATAACCATGAGAAATGCCAGCACTAGCAAAACCGCAGGCATCCTTCTGTTATTAATAAAGTTTATCATTCATAACCTCCATAAAAATAAGCTCATTAGAATATTATTCTTTTTGTGATTTTAAATGCTGAAAAATTGCATGATATATGCTAACTTCTGTATATATTATTAAAAACAGGCTGTCACCTTGGAGGGCCGGTCCATGAGAATATATCTATTTAAAGTGCCAAGTATACTTAGAATAATCAGTTTTCTCCTAGCTACATCTCTGCTTCTTTTTATCCTATCACTTTATCCGGGCCGATTTAGCCATGTAGTGGCGCCGGATTGTAATATTACTTCCCCCTCTGGAGATAAAACAATTATCTCAGCTTTAGCTGAAATCGAAATGCCCAAGCCGCTTAAGGAGCCTATGCTTATAATATCAATGCTTCAAAATACCCTTACTTTATCTGATGGAAATATTGCAATTAAAACCTTTAAGGCTAATTTTGAAACGCAGCTGCGTCAAGGGGAATATTACATAAAGGAAAAAACAATAACACTTCCAATTATCAACCGAAATTTAGGTTCTCGTATCCTGTTTGTGCGGCGCCGCGATAGAACCACGGCAAAAGCATTGGTCGCCAAACCCAGCAATTTTCTAATTCATGGAGAATCAACACTTGGCAAAAAAGTAAGTAGAGACTCAAAGGGTATCATCCTTAGAAATCGCGATATTGAGGAGATATATGACTACATTCCAGTAGGAACAAAAGTGATGGTGACAAGCAACTAGACAAATGATGCCTTTTAAATTTCATATTACCATAATTTTTAAAAACATCCTAAAGTTCCCTCTTATAAAAGGTACCTTGCCAACAAAAGCTATCTAATGTAGCAAGAAATAAAAAGGCAAATGGAGGAGGTGTCCGTCGTGGATAAAATTAAAAAAGCCAACCAGCAGGTTCAAAATGCGTTGCAGCAGAGCCAGCAATATATGCAAGAAATAGGACAATTGGCCAGCCAGCAACAGGGTCAGCAAGGTCAACAGGGTCAACAGCAGCTTCAGCAAAAGTTACAGCAAGCCCAACAACAGCTGCAGCAAGCAAACACACAATTACAGCAGCAGGCGCAGCAAATCCAGCAGGCCCAACAAAAATTGCAGTAAGGTAGAAATAAACAAGGTGTTGTCCACTAAAGTAAGACAGCACCTTGTTAATTAATTTAGGTTCATACCAAGTACCGATCCAAGCCAGATAATCCCTTTCGATTGGTTCTCTCCCCGTCCGAAGATGTCCCGTTTGTAGTAACTGCGACTTCATTATCACCCTACTAATTTCTAATTATTAAAGCGTCCACAATTTTTGCCCCTTTATCGGTAACTATCAGCGGGTTAATGTCAAGCTCCTTGATATCATATTCAATTACGAACCGGGAAATCTTTAAAATTACATCAGTAATTGCCTCGAGGTTAGCTGCTGGTCTACCTCTTAACCCTTCGAGTACAGCGTAACCTTTGATTTCTTTAATCATCTCTTCAACATCCACTCTCGTAATAGGCGCAATTCTTAGAGCAACATCTTTTAAAGCTTCAACAAAGATACCACCTAAACCAAAAATAATCGCATTGCCAAATACGGGATCTCTACTGCTGCCCACAATTACTTCAACCCCACCGCCGACCATTTCTTGTACCAGCACTCCGTGGATCTCCGCTTGGGGGTCATAATTTTTCGCATTGCTAATTATGTCATGGTAAGCGTCTTTAACTTCCTTGGCAGATGCTAAATTTAGTTTAATACCTTTAGCTTCTGTTTTGTGGAGAATTTCCGGTGACTGTATCTTCATCACCACTGGATAACCAATATCCGCCGCTATACCGATAGCCATTTCAGCCGAGGTAGCCAATCCTTCCTGGGTTATGGGCAGTCCGTACGCTTTCAGAAGCTGTTTGCATTGGTATTCTGTCAGGTTTTTGCTATTTTTTAGCAGTTGTTTCGTTTTCACGGGAAGCTGTGCCTCGCTGCTTTTGTCAACCTGTTTATCTTTTTGGACAATTTTTGCTGCCCTTTCCTGATACCACACTAGCTTTTCCATGGCATCCACCGCATGGTATCCTTCAAACATCAGAGGAATCCCTGTATTTTGGATTTTATTAACTAACTTCTCACTTTCAGGATCCTCTGTAGTATCGGTGGTGACAAAGACGATGGGTTTATCGGAAGCATTGTACTGTTCAATCATCCCTTCAACCATCACGTCAGCCCCTTCATGATTTAAGCCAACATTTAAAATTACCATATCAATGTTATCGTCCTTAAGTATTACCTCCATGCACTTAGCCATCAACGTGGGCTCTGTAAGTATCTGCCCGGTAGGGTCAATGGGATTCCTTGCGGAACCAAACGAAGGTAGTACTTGCTCTAAGCGACACTTAGTATCCCCTGTTAGTTCCGGTACATTCAACCCAACGCCTTCACACTTATCCGCCAATACTACTCCACCGCCGCCGGAAGCAGAAAGAATCGCAACATTTCTACCCGCGGCTTTTCTGGCGCTGCGGTGCAGAATTGCAAAGGATGTTAATTCATCCAGGGTCTCGATACGAATAATTCCCATCTGCCTAAAGAAGGCCTCATAAACTAAATCATCACCGGCCAACGAACCTGTATGGGATGAAGCAGCCCTGGAGCCCGCACTACTACGTCCCACTTTTATCAATAGTATGGGCTTTTGCAGTTCTGCTGCCCTTTCAGCAACTTTTCTCAGCTTACTTCCATTTTTGGCGCCTTCCATATAGCCACCAATTAGCTTGGTATTTGGGTCTTCCAATAGATAACCGATGAAGTCCGAGAACTCAAGATCGGCTTCATTACCAACACTGACAAAGCTGCTAAAACCAACCCCCTGCTGCAGGGCACGGGCGTAAACCATCACTCCATAAGCACCACTTTGGGTAACAAACCCCAGCGAAGTAGGTAAAACAGGGTCTAAATTTACTATGGTACCGAAGGAAGCCATCACGGAACCAGGAATATTGATTATCCCCAAGCAATTGGGCCCCAATACCCTGATACTATGCTGTCTAGCCAGATCCGTTATTTCCTGCTGCAATCTATTTCCTTCTTCACCCGTTTCCGCAAAGCCAGAACTAAAGATAATTACCGCCTTCACTTTCTTTTTGACACAATCGCGAAACATATCCAAAACTAGTTTTGCTGGAACACTAATAATGGCCAGGTCCACTGGTTCGGATATATCAATCACGGAAGGATAGCATTTAAGACCTGCAATTCTTTCGTAGCGAGGATTTACGGGGAATATTTTACCTGCATATCCTTTAGTGAGAAGGCCTTCTATCGGTCTGCCACCAGGTTTCTTTGCATCGCCAGAAGCCCCAATAATGGCAATAGACTGCGGCTTGAAGAAAAAATCCAAGTCAGTTTGAGCAGTTTCGTAATATTTATTTGTCATTTAACTTCGCCTCCTAGGATTATTAATTATGCAAAACTAATGCCAATACCAATTGCTGCTATTCATAGCAGCAATATCTTCCGTAAAAAAAGAACAGCTAAGTGGCAACTTAACTGTTTGAATCAGTATTCCTTTTTAACCTACCTCTTTAACTGATCATAGTACATTGAATATTCCAGTTGTTGACTCTTGGCATGATACATAGCCATGTCAGCTTTCTTCATTAAGCTTTCCGATTTATCACCGTCTTTAGGATAACAACTTATTCCAATGCTAAACTCTATCTGAAATTCATGGTTATCGCCCGTTTTTATTGGAGCTTGGAAAAGACTATTTATTTTGTTGGCTACTTCGATAGAATTGTCCTCGGACTTGATATCAGAGAGCAAGATGGTAAATTCATCCCCGCCCAATCTTGATACGATATCACTTTCCCTTAAATTCGTCCTTAACCTTGAAGTAACTTCCTTTAGTACGCTGTCCCCTACCTCGTGACCATATGTGTCATTAATTTTCTTAAAATTGTCAAGGTCAAGAAACAACACGGCTAATTTAAGCTTGTTTTTTTCAGCATCCACTATTGCCTGGTTTATAGACCTTTCAAATAACTTTCTATTCGGTAGGTTGGTAAGCGGATCATGGTATGCCATATGTTCGGATTTAAGAAGCAAGTAAAGTATTAAAAGAGCAAATGTCAAATAAACCAGCGTTACCAGTCCTATATTCTTCCAAAAGACAGTCTTCTGATTATTCAGCTCATTAAAACCCAGATTGTTATAAACTACTTCAATAACATAAGAGTTCCACCAACTGTACTCCCCATCTCTTGTATTCACAACATATGGAATGTACTTATGAGTAAATGAATTCCCCGATGACTTATCTATTAGATTATCTAACTGGACCTCGTCAGATTTTAGGGCCTTTTGAATTTGTGCCAACTTATTATTATCCATAACTACGTTGTAGTAAGGCTTAGATTTTGATATTTTTAAGATGCTCTTTCTCCCAAAGTTAGTTTTATAAATGGCAACGTTTTCTACAGACGGGTATTGCATCGTTGACTGCTCTGCCACTGCAAAAATGTCTGCATTGGTTAAAACTGGAAATCTTTCTTCTATATTAATGCTTAATTCCAAAATGTACTTGTGATCTGGTGTAGGAGTATAGCTATATTTCATTAATTTGCCCGTGTTAGTGGAAATATCCAGCCGGTCCGCTACAAAAGAGTTACCCTGTAATCGGCTATCGAGAAGTTTGGAAAAAGTAGGAAATTCTTTGAAGTCTAATCCCAGGTCATCTGCAAATGTCGTCCTGACTACTTTAAGATCTTCATTAATAATGTAAATGTCACAGTCAGGAATTTCATTTTTCAACGCCTGTAAATCCCAGGTCATTACATCTGGTTCTTCAGAATATTTATTTAAAAGAATCAGAGACTTCTTTTGCATTTCAACGTTTAGTTGCTGTTCAGTTATTCCAAGAATTGTATCAGCATATTTAATGGTATTATATACACTCTCCTCCACCAGCTTATGCTTTGCACCATACTCGGATTCAATGATCTCAACCGTGTTTTCGTAATTGTTATAAAAAAAAGTTAGTAAAATTATGTAGACAATAATTATAATGCTAAGTGCAAATATATACCGAATATTTTTCATAATTTCTACCACACCCTTATTAAGTAAAACTAGATATATAAAATAGCAGCGTTAATTAACCATCTCTAGCCTAATTGCAACCTGAACCTCTATCCACTAAAGTCATAGATACTTTCGACAATATTTGCCAAAATCCTTTGTTGTTACTCTCACATTTGGAATTTTAAGAAACTGGTCTCTCCAACATTGCATTTGTATTAATGATGGTACAAGTAAAAAACCGCTTCTGACCTTGCGGCCTAAAGCGATTCTTTTACGGAGTAAACGTTATTTATAGCGATTGTGCAGTAATCACGACATTTAGCCCCCGTGACCATGTCTACGATCATAATATGTCTTGCTCTAAAATATGCTTGTTCACGCCAGGCTGCTGCATGCTTCTTATCATATACCCATATACGCAGATTTAACATGCTCATCATGAAGCAGTTCATTACCAGTTCCCTTCATGACCACCCGTCCATTTTCCAGAACATATGCCCTGTTGCAGTGCTGAAGAGTATGAGCCACATTCTGCTCGACCAATAAGATTGTAACTCCCTTTTTATTAATATCTCTGGCAATCTCAAAAACCTGGTCTACAATAACAGGTGCCAGTCCCAGCGAAGGTTCGTCCAGCATCAGCAGTTTAGGAAGAGCCATTAAACCCCTGCCAATAGCCAGCATCTGCTGCTCCCCACCACTCAAGCTGCCTGCTTCTTGTTTATGACGCTCCTTCAAGCGAGGAAACAACTGGTACACTTCTTCCATTGTCTGCTTTCTTTTCTTTTTGGCCTCCTTGGACAATGAGCCAATCTCCAAGTTTTCCCGTACCGTCATTTCAGGAAATAGTCGCCTGCCTTCAGGTACATGAGCTATTCCCAAATCTGCCGTTCGGTAACCGGGTATGGAGGATATCTCCTCCCCCGTGAACTCAATACTCCCCTGCATCGGATGAAGTAAGCCGGAAATTGTGTTGAGAATGGTGGTTTTGCCAGCACCATTAGCCCCAAGTAAGGCGACGAACTCGCCCTCTTTCACCTCAAGGCTCACATCCCAAAGAACCTGAAGATCCCCGTAAGCGACATTGATATTCTTTACTTTAAGCATAAGCATCACCTAAATAGGCCCTAATTACTTCGGGGTTGTTGCTTATTTCTTCAGGGTTGCCGCAGGCAATCTCCTTACCGAAATTAATAGCCACAATACGGTCAGCTAAACCCATAATAACTTTCATAACGTGTTCCACAATAATGATTGTAACACCGGTTTCTCGAACCTTACCGATTATCTCCATCGCGGCTTCGGTTTCCCGGGGGTTCAGACCGGCTGCAGTTTCATCCAGGAGCAGCAATGAAGGTTCAGTTGCCAGTATCCTAGCAATCTCCAAACGCTTACGGTCAGCAATAGTAAGGCTCTTGGCCAATACATCCTGACGGTGCATCAGCCCTGTAAATTCCAATATCTCCAACGCCTTTTCCCGGGCACTCTTTTTTTCAGGATAACGCAGGAATGCCCCCGTCATTACGTTTCCCAATACTGTCAACCTACCCAGCGGTTTAACAACTTGAAAAGTGCGTCCAATTCCCAATTCACATATCTTATGTGTTGGTAAACGGTCAATACGTTGGTCCTGAAAATATATTTCACCACTGGTGAGGGAGTGGTAATTGCTTATAAGGTTGAAAAGGGTAGTTTTTCCCGAACCGTTAGGCCCGATCAAACCCAAAATCTCTCCCTCTTTTACCTCCAAAGAAATATTATTAACCGCTACCAGGCCTCCAAATTGCTTGGTAACACCCTTAGTCTCGAAGAACTTCACCCTTTTCACCTCCAGAATACGTCCCGCCGCTTCTTCCCTTAAACAATCCGCGGAGACGGTGGGTTTCCCCCATAATTCCGTTTGGTAAAAACATTATTACCAAACATACCAAAACACCAAATGCCAGCACACTAGCCGTACCCCATTGGGCCCTGAATAATTCACTGAGTATGACATAAATTGCAGCTCCAACGGCCGGCCCCCATGTTGTGGCTACACCGCCCAGCATGACCACCAGAATGACCATCACTGAAATTTCCGACAGGGAAAAAACTACATGAGGGTCTATAAAGGCTAAATAATTCATGTAAAAAGCCCCCGCCAAACCAGTTAAAAAGGCACTAGGCAGCAGTGAGTACATCTTGAACCTCGAAGTTGGAATTCCCAGTGCTTCCGCCGAGTCCTGATCCTCTCTAATGGCTAAAAAATAATACCCATAACGAGAGTTCATTATAAAGTAAACCACCATGATAGCGAGACCAAGCATAAATAATGCCATATAATAATAAGGTAATTTGCTGGTAATTGAAGGCATCAGCAGGATACCTCTTGCACCATTAGTGAAGGATACCCAATTAGTAAATACAAGACGGAAAATTTCACCGGTAGCCAGCATGGCTAAAGCAAAATACGGACCCCTTAGGCGAAAGCAAATTAGGCCAATGGGAATACTGATAAGCATAGCCACCACTGGCCCTAGCAGTATTCCCCACCATGAAGAGAGTTCTAAGTGATGAGTTAGTAAACCTGCTGCATAGGCTCCCAGTCCAAAGAAGGCCGCGTGCCCGAAGGAAACCTGCCCCGTATATCCACCCAATAGGTTCCAAGCAGTGCCAAGAGTAGCCCAAATCAACGCCATTATCAGGATGTGCTGATAGTAGCGCGCCTTTATCACCAGGGGCAATAGGATAGCTATCATTATCCCCAACAATAGGAAAGCGACATCCTTTTTCTTCATTTTGCCCACCTCTTGGTAATACTGCTAAAACCGCCCGGCAGGAAGAGCAAAACCAACAGGAAGATGACCAGACCTACTACATCCTTATAACCCATAGAAATATAAGTAGCACCCAGTGATTCTGCTATCCCTAGCGTCAGTCCGCCAAACAAAGCACCCATGGTGCTGCCCATCCCCCCTAAAATAGTGATAATAAAAGATTTGGCAGTAAAAAGGTGCCCTATATCCGGCCAAAGGTAAAATATAGGCAGCAGCAAGGACCCACCGGCAGCAGCAAGTGCTGCTCCAAGTCCAAAAGTTATAATGGTCACTCGTTGTGAGTTGATACCCATATAAATTGCTGCCTCTCTGTCCTGAGCAGTGGCCCTGATGGACCGCCCCAGGTCGCTTCTCGTCAAGAAAAGATGTAACCCATAAGTCATAGCCATAGCAATAACAAATCCCACAGCCATAGGTAGATTAATGGAGATATCTCCTAAATAGATTGCGGAGCTGGAATAAGGCGTCGCTACTGAACGATAATCCGACTTAAATATCAGCCTGATAATCTCAGTAAGTACCAGCATTATTCCCACCGTTAACAGCACCTGGTTTTCGGGGAGAATACTGTCCACGTCTACCAGGCGGTTAATCATATATTTTTGAATTAAGCAGCCGATAAGGAAAAGCACTGGCATGGAAATAAACATCCCCAGATAGGGATCAAGACCCAATGCCTGATGACAAACGAATGTAATGTACATCCCTACCATTACCAGCGCACCATGGGCCAAGTTTATTATCTTCATGACACCCATTATCAGTGTCATCCCGATGGCAATTAGCGCATACATTCCGCCAAGTAAAAAACCACTTATGACAGCTTGACCAAATAACGTCATTTTTGTAAACACCCCCTCATTACAACAAGAGGGGGGGAGTTACCTCCCCCCTTTTGTCTTTACCTTTCACTCCACTTGGGCACAGGGAAGACATAGTCTGCAGACTTAGCCTCTTCAGGCCATACTACTTCCAACTGGCCATCTATCCACTGCACCACATAGGTTGTTGGCCGGTCCTGGTTGGTGTAACCTTCCCAGTCCTCAAACTTGACGGATCCCATAATGGTATCCAAGTCTGTTTCCTCCAGTGCTTTCTTAATACCCTCACGAGTATACTCTTCAGCTCTGTTGAGAACATCAGCGATCACGTACATACTAGCGTAGGCCTGAGCACCGTGATAATCAGGCTGCTTATCATATTTTTCCTGATAATTTTTGAAATAATCGGCTGCTCCCTTCCAGGCAACGTTAGGCACCCACAGTGTGGTCGAAGCTACATATTGAGATGCATCCCCGGCATTTTCCACAAATTCGGGCATGGTGTACCCGGCACCGCCGCCGACAAACAGGTCTACACTGAAATTCAGTTCTTTCATCTGTTTTGTAATAAGGGCCGCGTCCATCACATACGATACGGCAAAAATAATATCCGGTTCTTCAGCCTGCATTTTGGCCAACATTGGTTTAAAATCCAACGCCCCAGCCTCATAGGATTGATCGAACACTACCTCTATACCATGCTCTGTAGCAGCTTCTTTAAATCCTTCAGCAGAACTAATGCCAAAATCCGTATTTTCATAAATAACCCCGGCGGTCTTAGCTTTAATTACTTCATCCATCATTTTCCAGAATGAAGCGGTGTACTTACTGGCCGGCGAAGCACTGCCGCGGAATATCCACTCCCAGCCCTGCTGAGTTATTTTATCTGCCGAACCGGTAACAATCATAAAAGGAATTTGGTTAGACTGGGCAGTCCCTGCAATAACATTAGTCACTGCACTGCTGTAACCACCGCTTAACATATTGACGTTATTCTGGTTAATCAACTTTTCCGCTGCAGCCTTTCCTACATCCTGCTTACTCTGGTCATCTTCAAAGATAAGCTCAATCCTTCTACCGTTGACAGTAGTTTTTCCTTGTGCCTCCAGTTCGGCATAAGCCATCTCAAAAGAATTCTTTTCCATTTGACCGAACATAGCCTGGGTACCGGTCAAGGGTAAGATGAGACCCACCTTAATCGGCTCACTAGAAGTTTCTTCACCCTGAGGCGTCTGCCCTTGGTCTTGGGGACCCTGTTCTTCGGCTGGGGGTTTTTGACCGCACCCCGCAACCATCACCAATGCAAACACCATCATCAGCATCAGGATTACCCACTTGGATTTGACTAAAAATTTAACTTTACCCGACAAAACAATTACCTCCCCATACATTATTTGGTGTAGCTGTAAAATATTGTAATTATATTTTATGTCATTATTCATAATATTTCAATCATTATGTCAATACCAATATGACCAAAATTAGGCTGGCCTGAACAAAACCCTTTTCCGCTTCTCCCGCCTAAACAAGCATTCTATAAATCTTATTTACCCGCAAGTGAAAATATAACAAATCACTCAACGGTGAATACGGTAAAAGCAATTACAATGACTCTAAAATCAGAAGAGTAGCCCATAACCATTAAAATATGGTTACTGGGCTACTCTTCGTCTCCGAAACAACAGTACTAAGCAAAAAATGTTTGATATAACTAGGCCATTTTGTACTGTTTTCAAGAAGTTTTACTATTCACTTTGGTTTAATTATCTTGTCCATTACGGTTTTCTAAATGTGTGCGTAGTGATGTCGTTAGGAGTTGCACTCTTGGCCCTCTTAGGCATAAACTTGCGTAGGTCAAACGGCTTGCCTAAATCCTCTTCGCTGTGGCAGCTGAAACAAAGTTTCTCTGGAGTATCTTTTAATTGCCCTGTCGCGGCACCTTGGCTGTGAGGATCATGGCAGGTAATACAGCTTAGACCGGCCTCATAGTGCTTACTTTGTATAAAGTCATTGTACTGCTGGTGGTGAGATTTAGAATCACCATTTTCATAGAAGCGTTTTTCATCTTCACCTTTTGGTACTAACGCATCATAGTGGTCGTTTAAATCATCACCCGGCATAAACCCTAGCGCATCGTCCCGCTTACCGTCCGCATTTTTTCCGCGCACGTGGCAGGAACCACACACATCAACCTGTCTCTCTGGGGAAAGGTCTGCAACATTTACAGGTTTAACCTTGGCAGGATTTTCAACGTGTAAGCTGGCAGGGCCGTGACAAGCTTCACAACCAACGCCGGCTTCAACAAATTCCTCTGTTTCAACGTTGTATCCTGTAGTATGGCAGCGGATACATTTGTCTTCATAAACTCTTTCTTCCCACTCGTCGGCGTGATACTCAGTCCATTCTTCAGTCTTAACTATCCATTGCTTCGGTAAGATTTTTAAGTTACCATCTTGTTCAACGACATAGCGCTGCTTCCACTTACTGCCGATAGTAAACTTAATGTCCTCCTTAGCTAACCCGGTAACTTCAAGCGGGTTTCCTGCTTTGGCTAAATCACCAATGATAGTTTCGTCGCTGGCATCCTGCAGCATTTTGGTATGCATAGTTTGTTCCAAACTCTGCGCGATGTCAGCGTGGCAGCCAGCACAGGTTTCAGAACCTACATATTCAGCAACTTTTTCAACCGGTTGTTCTTGTGGTTGTTCAGTTTGTTCAGCCGGTTGTTCTTGGTTGCCGTTTGACGGTTCTTCAGCTGGTTGGCCACATCCTACTGCCAATGCCAGCACTAACAGCATTAGCAATGTCAATAAAGCCCCCTTTTTCATTTCTAGCACCTCCTAAGATTTTTTTGTCAAGAGAGACACTATGAGTATACGACAAATCATTACCCAATCCTATATCCCAAGTGAAAATGAGCACAAGGTCAGGGCCAAAGGTCCCGAAAAGTAAAGGTCCTTGGTACTCTTGGCGTAAGAGTGGTTATTAAGCTATCTATGCGCTGGATAATAAGGCATATATTGGGGGCGAAATGCTAAAGGAATAAGTCGTAATATTGTAGAAATTGTTATATAACAGTTCCTAATTGAAATGAGGCTTGTGAAATGTGGTTCAATTTAGTAGATATTTACGAGCAGCATAGTGAATTGATCTTTTTCGTATATGGCCTGGTATATGTCTTAACTGGATTTGCAATTCTTGTCAAAAACGTAGAAGCAAGTCAATTTAAACTGGCAAAATACATTCGCTTATTTGCATTATTCGGTATTCTTCATGGACTGGCAGACTGGGCCCCAGCATTTTTACCGTTGAATGAACGTAGCTTGACACCTCAAGTTTACGATTTCCTTAGGGTGTCTGCCTACCTTCTACTATCCATATCTTATGTTTTTTTATTTGTGTTTGGCTTGAAAGTGATACTGCCTGAAAAGGATAAAAGGGCTTTGACGCCTTTTGCTGTCTTTTTTATATGGCTACTTCTTATTTCTGCCCTTAAGGCGCGAATACCGGACTTTAGTGCATGGTTGGCCCTGTCCAATACGATGGCCAGATACTTTTTAGGTTTTCCGGCCGCTATCACGGCATCTTATGCGTTTTTTAAACAGACTAAAGTGTTTCGGCTCCTTGATATGCCTCGGCTAATTGATCACATGTGGTGGGGTGCGTTTTTTATAGCTGTCTATGGCTTTTTCACGGGTTTAGTTGGGTCTAGGTTGGAATTCTTTCCTGCAAACTTATTAAACTATGAATCCTTTATTGCCGTCACAGGTGTTCCAGTACAGATCTTACGTTTTGCAGCAGGGGTCGGCATAGGCATAAACATAGTAAAAAGCCTAGAACTCTTTGACGTTGAACAGAAAAAGCGAGTGGAAGAAGCGGAAAGAAAACATGCCATATTGCAGGAAAGAGGCCGTATTTCCAGAGAAATGCATGATGGAACTATTCAGTCTTTGTATGGAATTGGGTTAACACTGGAGCAAAGCCGCCGTCTGATGAAGGATGTCCCTAATCATCCTGCGGCAGAATTGTTGGCATTTTCCATTACGAAGCTAGATGAAACAATCAAGGATGTTAGGTCCTACATTATGGACCTGCAGCAGCTACAATTTCAAGATATGAAGCTTCATCAGAGTATTCTGGAGCTGCTTAACGAGTTCACTGTTACGTCTGAAATTAACCCTATTTTTAATTACAAGGAAAACGGGACACAATCGCTTACACCTGACCAACGGGCCCATATTTATCACATCCTTAAAGAAGCTCTTAACAACATTCGGCGCCATGCACAAGCAAAAATAGTAGAATTAAATGTCTTTCTGCAAAAGGAGTTTATTGAGATAACCGTTTGCGATGATGGACGAGGTTTTGACCAAGCTAAAATTATATCCCGGCTAGAAGATTCCTCTGGAGACCATCGAGGTTTGAAGAATATGAAAGAACGGATGAATGCAATGGGGGGAGAAATGGCCATTGTTTCTGGTTATGAGCATGGAACTAGAATTGAACTTTTAATTCCATATAGAGGTGAAATAAATGGATAAAATTAAAATTGTCATTGTAGATGACCATGAAATGGTTCGGGTTGGGCTGGGGCATATTTTACGAGGCGAGTCTATGTTTGAGCTAGTTGGCCAAGCAGACACTCCAGATAAGGGCGTGGAGGCAGTTAAATCTGCTTGTCCTGATGTGGTTCTAATGGATGTCCGCTTTCCCTCCGGTAACGGTATTGAGGCTTGCCGGGAAATAAAGAGTGCCTGCCCCGAATTAAAAGTATTGATGCTCACTTCATACTCAGACGACGATGCCATAATGTCATCAATCATGGCAGGCGCTAATGGCTACTTATTGAAACAAATAGCGGGTGATGAGTTGATAGAATCCATTAAGAAGGTCGCCCAGGGGCAGTCACTGCTTGCCCCGGAAATAACCGGAAAGGTTATGGATTTAGTAAAGAGTTACCCGAAAGAACGGGTGGACGTAGAAACAAATATTCTAACACCCAAGGAAAAGCATATTTTGCTATTAATAGCCAAAGGTAAAACAAATAATGAGATCGCCCAGGAATTGTACCTCAGTCCCAAAACTATTAAGAATTATGTCAGTATCATTTTGAGTAAATTAGGCCTAAGTAACCGGGCAAATGCCGCGGCATACGCGGTTGAGCATCGATTTGATTTGAAAAAGTATTAAAAGAAAATTCTTGAAACTATGCCAAAAAATATTATAATAGGCCATGTAGGCTTGAATGACATGAATGACTTGAATGAAAGGATAGATGTAATGGATCATAAAATTTGGGACTGTCATGTCCATTTGTTTCCTAACAGATTGTTCAAAGCAATCTTTCGCTGGTTTGATGCCCATAACTGGATAATTCCTTATAATAGCTGGTCTTATCGAGAACTTCAAAACTATTTAGAATCATTAGGAGTAGAACGGGCCTTTTTGCTCACTTATGCTCATAAAGCTGACATATCCATGACGCTAAATCAATGGGTTCGCGACTTTTGCCGGGACAACCCTATGTTTATCCCCTTTGCCTGTATCCATCCCGATGATCATCACCTAGAAAGAAACATTGAGACAGTTCTAGACGAATGGGATTTTGTCGGCTTCAAACTTCAACTGGCTGTGCAAGGTTTTTCTGCCGCCGATCCACGACTAAAGCCCATTTACCACGCGGCTGAAAAAAGAGGAAAACCCGTAATCATACATACTGGTACGGCCCCTTATCAAGCCAAGGATTATCCCCTGTTGGGGATAGATTATCTCCTGCCGGTACTTAAAGAGTTTCCGGAACTAAAAGTCTTGGTTCCCCACTTTGGGCTTTTTGAAATGGAAAAGACATTTGCGTTATTGGCTGATTTCCCAAATTTGTACCTTGACACATCCTGGGCCATGGGCAATCCAACCCAGCATTTGGACCAAGGCAGGCTCCAGGAAATTATGCAACTTTATCCCCAACGTTTTCTTTACGGCAGCGACTTCCCAATCATGGAACATGACCCCAAAAATGCCATAGATGAACTGATGAACTTAGGACTTTCTCACCCGGTTTTAGGTAACGTATTGAAGGATAACGCCATGCGATTAATTAAAACAGTCGATAAATAAACTAGGAGGGGATAATTTTCCCCTCTAGTTTTGCGCTGCCGTCTATCATCAAACAGCGAATCTTTATTGCCTAAGCTACCATCCTCCAATGAAAGGCGAAACCTCCTCGAAATATGGCCTATTAAATAAATTCTCCTTCCAAAGTTAATACTACTTTTAAGAAACTAAAATTCTGGGAGGGCTTAGTTTTGGTAAATATCTCAGTATTTAAAAGTTCTAACAGTAAGAGTGAACAGCTTAGCACAATAGAGGCCTTTAATATTTGGAATATATTGCGCTCAAGGTATATAAGTATTGAAACCTACCAATTCTTAAGGAATTTCATCCATGACCGTGATTTTATACTTATAGCCAATAATCATTTAGACGATTTTCAAAGCCAGGTAGCCACCCTGGAGGCGCTAGGTAAGCATTTTAAACTGCAGGTACCGACAAGGCCCCCGGCACAAATTAAGATTTCTACCCAGCTAGAAGCAATAACTGACAAATTTGTTCATAGAAAATTCTTCAGCGATTTGATATCTGAATTAAAGATATTGTCTGATGCCCTTACTACCTCAACAACAAACGATAGGCTGCGTAAACATTTATCCTCCTTTGTGTTAGATCATTTGAAAAACTACGAAGAACTATACAAATTCGGTAAATTAAAGGGGTGGACCGATATAGAACCTGCTTTTACATCTGGTAAACCTACGAAAAAGGAACCAATCGCCGTCAGTGAAGCATATCATCTCTGGGAGCACTTAAACTATCGTTATGACCAGCTGGAACTAACTAATCTATATCTTAACTTTGTGCATGATGCAGATTTTAGAGCAATATTACAAGGGGGCTTATCCTCTTTAAATAGTCAAATTAAAATCCTTGAAAAAGAATCAACCAAATTTGAAGTACCTTTACCAGAGAGGCCCCCGGCTTCAATGTCAGTTACTATTGACCCTGAAATAATGACCGATAAATCTGCGTATAGAACCATCTTCACAGGAATGCAGTCAGCTACTAGCTTACATACTAGAGCAGTTATAGACACTATCAGAAATGACCCTTTACGAACGGTATTTTTTGATTTTCTAAAAGAAGAGCTTAATTTTTATGATAAACTTGTAAAGTATGGAAAAGTGAAAGGCTGGCTTCATATCGTTCCGACTTTTAGAAATATGGCTTGATTGTTTGATTAAGGAGATAAATGGGATATACTGTTGCTTGTTGGGAATTAAAATACATCAATTGGAGGCCCTAATGCTTTCACGGGAAGAAGTAATTACCAAACTTAATTGGTTTTACAGTTTAGAACTAAACCAAGTAGGTCTTTATAATGCTCAAAGTAAAACAATCGATGATATATACATTAAAAGAACCCTTGAAAGAGTCGCTAGCATTGAACAGCAACATGTCGATAATGTTGCAGACAAAATTAAAGAATTAGGCGGCAGGCCCACTTCAATCGGTGCAGTGATTGCTCCTTTTACTGGGAAAACTGCTGGCAACATAACTGGTTGGTCAGGTGTCATCAATCTTCTCAAGGCTAATATCAAGTTAGAGCAAAAGGCCATGGCTGATTATAAAGACTTTATTCTTAAGGCTGCATCTGATCAAAGTTTGTTTGACCTATTATGGTCAAACTTGATTGATGAGGATTTGCATTCAGCTTGGTTTACTAATAAGGTTGCCGAATTAGAAAATATAAAGACTTAGCCCATCTACCTAAGTTAGCACCTTTAGAAGCCCCCGTAATGTCCCAAGGAAAGAGAGACTAATGATCAATAGTAGAAGGTATGTCCTCACATTAGAGAAATACATATAAGGGGAATATCCCAATCTATTATGCTCTAGAAAGTAATTTTTCGCTAAACTAATACTCATATTATAATTCCATTATATAATATTGCGATGCCATGTTTAACAAGGCGTTGTGCCTAGCTTCAATAACTGAACTAAGAATGGGGGAATAATGGTGAAAAAATTGGTCAGCTTACTATTGGTTTTATTAGTTTTTACAGGAACTGCCTCGGCCGCTGATTTAAGCCCAGATGTTCGTTCAGCAATATTAGTGGATGCTGCTAGTGGAAAAATTCTTTACCAGGAAAATATAGATACTCCGATGCCCCCCGCTAGTATGACAAAGATGATGACAGAATACTTAGTGTTAGAGGCAATTAAAGATAAAACTATAACCTGGGATGATATTGTGACAACTTCTGATTATGGTTTCTTCTTAGGGAGATACGGTGGTTCCCGGGTATTTTTGAATGAAAAGGAAAGAAGAACGGTCAGGGAGCTTTATGAGGCTATGGCCATCTATTCCGCCAATGATGCCACTGCAATGCTCGCCGAGCATATCGCTAGCACAGAAACCGCATTCGTAGAACTAATGAATGAAAAAGGTCAAGAACTGGGAATGAAAGATTCTAACTTTATTACCAGTACCGGTCTTCCACGAAACATTCTTTCTGATTATGCCCCACCGATTTCCTTAGGTGAGCAGGTGATGTCAGCAAGGGATGCAGCTATCCTGGCCCGCGAGTTAATAAATACTTTTCCGGAAGCCTTAAAGATTGCCTCAACTCCTAAGGCTGTTTTTAGACAAGGGGAAGATGATCAGGTGGAAATGATTAATTGGAACTGGATGCTGCCCGGCCTTTGGTATGAATTAGAAGGCGTGGATGGCTTAAAAACAGGATATACGGAAGCTGCCGGCAACTGCTTCACCGGCACCGCTAAAAGGGGAAATATACGCCTTATTAGTGTTGTTATGGGTGCAAAGTCGAAAGAACATCGTTTTAAGGCAACTAAGGAGCTTTTAGAATACGGTTTTGAAGCCTTCACTGTAGAAAAAATAGCAAAGAAAGGTGACACTATTAAAGGGTACGAGAAAACAAAGGTACTAAAAGGGAAAAAGCTAGAGGTACCGGTGGAAGTTGCAGAAGATATTTCCTTAATGGTAAAGCGGGACAGCAAAATTGAAAAAGTAGTATCTCTAACAACAGTAGAAGCACCCGTCAAAAAGGGGCAGGTCATTGGTTCCGTAGCCTTTGATTCTGAAAGCGATTATCTTAGGGAAAAGGATAAACAAGATACAGAAATAAATATGGTGGCAGTTGAAGAGATAGAAAAGGCTTCGTTAATAATAAGACTTTTTCGAGGCATTAAAAACTTCTTTTTAGGGCTATTTTAGTGTTCATCACGTCGTGATTCCATAAGATGATCGATAGCACTGCCTCAAAATCTCCCAGCATACTTTAGCTAATCAAGATATCCACCATGCAGCCATATGATTTCTGCTTTAGAGTTACCGTCACTCTACTGTTTATTTGCTATTAGAATTATAGCTGGAACTAAAAAATATCGTTTCCCCTCAGTTAGCTTTTTTGTGTTCCTTTTCAAAGAACACTGCCAAACAGGCATCTACGATTTCAGAATCGTAAAGAATACCTTTATTTCTCAAGATATCTTTCTTTGCCATTTCCTTATTTAAGGCAGGTCTATATGGCCTGTGTGAACACATGGCCTCAACTACATCTGCTACTGCAACTATTTTTGCTTCTAAAAGTATCTCCTCGCCCTTCAATCCTTCAGGGTAACCAGACCCATCAATTCTTTCATGATGCTGTAAAACAATTTGGGCTACAGGCCACGGAAAATCTGCCCTTTTAAGGGTTTCATGACCCATTGTTGCGTGGTCCTTTATTAGGTTGAATTCGTTTTGTGTGAGCTTGCTGGGTTTACTTAAAATACTCGCTGGAACATGAAGTTTTCCTATATCATGAAGTAAAGCGGCAACCTTAATTCCCTCAAGACTATCTTCAGATACTTCCAAATGCCTTGCAATGTTGCAAGCGATGTCCGCTACACGATGTTGGTGGTCTGCTGTATACGAATCAACCATTCCAATTGTAGAGGATAATAAATTAACAGTGTCCTCCAAAAGTTTCTGAAGCTTCGTGTTGCTATCCTTCAATTCTTGTCTGGACAAATCCCGTTCTAAAGCATTTCCGATAATTTCTGAAAAGAGCCGCACTACCGTAAAATCTTCTTCTGACCATTTGTTTATTTCATCTACTTCGTGTAGTGCGATAAAGCCAATTATCTCTCTCTTAACAGCTAGTGGTAAAGCAATAAGTGACTTTACATCCTGCCTTCCTAATGTAGTTTTTTCCCTGCTAGCTTCAACAGGCAGTTTGGATACATCGTCAATAAGGATATTCTGATTGTTTTTTATCTTTGCTACCCACCACGGAACATCGTCACAGGATAAATTTTTATGATTTTCTATCTGAGGGGTTACCCCTTGGGCACACCATTCATGGGTATTGTCCATAACAGTACCATTGTTCTTAAAAAGGAAAATGCATGTACGGCTTGCCTGACAAATGTTACCCAAATCATTTAAAGCATCAGCGATAGCACTTTCAATGTCTAATGTTTTAATAAACCTTGACGAAATTTTAAGTAGGGCTTTTTCAAATTCATATCGCTTTCTTAATAAAAGTTCCGTTTTAGTTCTTTCCATTATTTCATTCTCAAGTGTATCGTTTAGTTGTTTAAGCGCTTTGGTCCTTTCAGCTACCTTCTGTTCTAGGGTTTCATGGGATTGACGCAGTTCATTTTCCACCTGCTTTATTTCAGTGATGTCCCTTCCCTCGGCCTGATATTCCATAGCTCTTCCCTTATCGTCAAATATCAATTTACAAACCCATTGAATGCGTAGGTTATTTATGCTTGTTTCCAAAAACCCAACGGGTGTCTGGAAATTCAGTTTAGATATTAAGTTAATTAAAGATTCTGTCCTATCGGCAGGGACAATATCTAACATACTTTTACCTATCATATCATCGGGGTTTTTACCATAAATATTCGCATATATTTTGTTCACAAAAGTATACTTCATTTCAGGGGAGATCCGAAATATTAAGTCATTTTGACTCTCAATAATATTCTTAAGCTGCTTATGAACTATATACAATTCACCCTTTAAATTGGTATTTTCGGTCACATCCTCGGCTTTGCATAAGATATATTCAACCATACCTTTATCATTTTTAAAAGGCTCTTTAGTTATTGATAATAACCGCTTTTCACCATCTTTGTTCTTTACCCATTCTTTACTCTTAACCCGTTTCTCTTTCTCAAATACCGTCTTATTACTCAATGAGCATTGCTTTCGCTCTTCTTCACTAAGCACTTTGCATATTTTAAAGTTGTGACATTGGTCTTGTGTGAGCCCCATAAATTCGGCATGCGCCTTATTGGCCCAATAGTAAGTATCCATGTCCTGAACCCATGCCTGGTAATCCATTATATTTAACAAACTTACCAATTTATCATCCAACGAAATAAACCCCATATTCCGACCCCCCTAGCCTGTTCAGTCAGACCCCCAGTATCTCTATTTATGGCTATCGTTTTAGTGTCAGAAACAGTTTTCTTGCTATATATTTAAACCACCCTTGTCTATCACTATCATAAGAAAAACTGTTATTTGAAAGGAGTATGTAAAAAGATTTTCTTTCTTCATGGGTCATTTCCAATAAATCTTTACCCAAAATCCACACTCTCCTTTCGAACTTGATTAACTTCGTATGCCGCATTATCCACGGCTTAGTACTAGATTAATTTCCACCTAAACATTTGTTAAACCTTCTTTAGAGACCTTATTAATATTTGTATGCTGCTTCTTTGTTCCACCGTTCTAAAAATGCGTTGTCAATTTTTTAAACGCCGCAAGTAGATAGGTCAATTACCATATCACAATCCTAATAACTATCGAATGCAGAGTTGTCCATATTTTAGCAGCTCACCTTGTATTCAATGTTGTGTATTCACTGTTTGTTCCCTCAGCCCTTGTGATATTTGTCACATTTTTTTACTCCCTTGTCACAATTTGTATAAGTATGTCATTAAATGCACTGAATTGTTCCATAGAAGAATTTTCTGGAATTTACCATTAAGTTCTTAACATCGCTTATTAAAGTCATAACAATTATTTCTGGGCGATTAAATATTCGCTGGTAAAGCGGTGGGCTTGCATTATTCGTAGGAATTGATGCGGGTTGCTTTAGGTGGACACGGGGTGGTTATTCTAGAATAATGGCAGGCGCAGTGTTGATGTGGCAGGAATATAGAGGAAATTAATCGAACTATAACAAACAAATGTATTATAATTGAATCAAACTAGCCTACCTCATACTAGCTAAGTTCCTAATTTAAATTATTAAACTCAACCAAGTAGATTCTTTCTAAACTACACCAGCTATGATTTAATAGCCTATCCGGAACAGACCGTCCCGATACCAGGGGCTAATTATCTAAATATTATGTCAACTGCAAGTAATTAAAAGGAGTATCTCTTATGAAAATTAGCCGCTGGACTGCGCTCGCTTGGATTGCTATATCTGAATTATTTGCTTTAAGTTTATGGTTTAGCGCCTCCGCAATATTACCTGAACTAACTAAAGTTTGGAATCTTAACTCCTCTATGCAAGCTTGGGTGACAGCTTCCGTTCAAATCGGGTTTATTACCGGCGCATTATCTAGCTCTCTTTTCGGTATTGCAGATCGATTTAATGCTCGAAAAATATTTGCTGTTTCGGCACTTACAGGGGCGGTCGTAAATGGATTATTGGTTTGGGTGGATAGTGCTTGGCTTGGCATAACACTACGTTTTATAACGGGAATAAGCATGGCGGGTGTTTACCCTATCGCTGTAAAGCTGCTATCCCAATGGTTTCCCACAAAGCGCGGAGTAGCTATTGGCATTTTAGTTGCTGCGCTTACTTTAGGGTCCTCTTTACCCCATTTCATTGTGTTGTTTTTATCTTCGGTTCATTGGCAGCTAGTCATCGCCACCAGTTCTATTTTGGCACTAATTTCTACTGTGATTATCACTTGGGTTCTACCAGATACTCCCGTCGCTTCAAAAAAGAATCCTGTTTCTTTTAAATTATTAAAAAAGGTTGTTACAAATAAACCCGTCATGCTTGCTAATTACGGCTATTTCGGACATCAGTGGGAATTATACGCGATGTGGACATGGCTCCCGGCTTTTTTAGCCGCCAGCTTAATAACATATTCCCCACAAATAAACCCGCTATGGAGCAAGTTATTTTCATTTTTGTCCATCGGAGTTGCGGGAGCTTTTGGATGTATAATCGGTGGATACTGCGCGGAAAAAATAGGTAAGTCTAATCTTACTATCATTGCCATGTCCATAAGTGCACTTTGTTCGATTATAATCGGTTTTACATTTGGCAGCTCTATTTGGCTGACCCTGATAGTGTCCCTGATTTGGGGTATGACAGTCGTTGCGGACTCAGCGCAGTTTTCAGCAGCGGTCACGGATTTCTCAAATGCTGACTATGTGGGGACAGCCCTAACCTTTCAAATGTCCATTGGGTTCCTCATAACCGTCTTCTCTATCAACCTGGTTCCGGTTATTCAAGCACAGATTGGATGGGAATGGGTATTTGCCATATTAAGTATTGGGCCAATCCTTGGTATAATTTCCATGAGCCATTTAAAATACTACGAAACATCAGGGAAAAAAGAACCTTATACTCTTTGGTTTTAAATTACGCCTCTGAAAAGGTAAATTGTGCTAAATATAAAGGATTTTGTCAAAATCTGGAGAACTAAAAGTTTGATTGTATTTTTACCAAGATAGGAGAGAGCATATATGAATTTGCTTTTCACCGAAAAAACATCTCTTAAAATGGGCCTCTTAGGTTTTGTTTTTAGCGTCATCGGTTATCTCCTTGAAGAATACATAGCTTTACCACGTTTATGGGTTTGGATATTATCAGCAGTAGTTTTAACCTTTGCAGGTTGTCTTTTTGGTAGGTTAATTGAACATCTACATCGCGGGGCTTACACTGACTCTTTAAGCGGCTTGCGAAACAGAAGATTTCTTTATAATAAGTTAACAGTAGAAATGGAAAGAGTTAATAGAAATAAGACTTGTCTTTCGATGTTAATGATTGACATCGACAATTTTAAGGAAATCAATGACAACTATGGCCATTTAAAAGGAGATAAAATCATTAGAATGCTCGCAAAAGCAATGAAGAGCAATAAACGAGCAACTGATACAGTTGCTCGTTTGGGTGGGGATGAGTTTATTATCGTTCTGCCAGAAACGGACTTCAATGGGGCAAGGTCTGTCGTCAGTAGATTATTAAAATCCATTGCCCAAATGAAATCGTCTCCCAAATTTTCGGTAAGCATTGGAATTACCTCGACCCTTGACAAAATTGAAGTTCGTAAGTTTATCAAGCAAGCAGACAGTGATCTCTACAAAGAAAAAGCTAGAAAAAAAGATTTGGGGACCGACTATTCTTCTGCCATTTAACTTATGCTTGCCTGGGACCAGTTCTGCCCCCGGCCATCACCCGTAATAATTAACTTTGCAATTGGCAACGCCTGGAATCCTTATTCCAGGCATACAAGTAACTTTCAGACCTTACTGCGAATTATAAGACACCCTTCCAGGTCTAGGGAGGTGTCTTAAAGGTAAGTGCTAAATTAAGGCAAACTACTCCCCAGTAGTGAAATTACCCATATGATATGCGCCGCAACTGCAATGCACATTTTTAATTATGCAAGCTTAAATCACTAGTAGTATCCGCTACCAGAAGTTTATGAAAAATAGTAAAAACAACGGTATTAACCAGAATTATTATGAAGATAAGCAAACGCCAATTAGCCGCAGTCAAATAATAAATAACCGCTAGTAAGGCACATACCAATTGCAGTAAATAGCAGGCCATGACCGCTTCCATATGGCCAAATCCTTTTTGGTCCATTAAAATGTTGTAAAACTGACTGCGGCCTGGCGCGAAAACCGGCTTGGAATTAATTATTTGGCGTGTGAATGTTACTAACACATTAAAAATTGGGATACCTACTAATATTAATACACCCATCAAAGATTGAAACATTGAAAAATGCTTAAACGTATAAAACCCTGTGACAGCTAAAAAAGCGCCCAGCATTAGACGTCCGGCACTGCCTAAATAAATTTCTGCAGGATAAGACTCGTACTTCAAGAATGCACCTAAAGTCGATATCATAACCCCGACAATTAGTAGAAGATAACTATTACCGGTAAACATAGCCGGGACTACAGCACCAACACCAAACACCACAGTGATACCTGATGCCAGACCATCTAAGCCGTCTATTGAATTAACGGCACTCTGACAAATTACAACAAGTAAACAAAGGTAAACAGCCGGCAAAAAACTACCGCCGAAAATTACATATGTAATTCCAGCTGATGCGCCTACGCCAAAATAACCGGCAATTTTGACACCCAGCGACATTTTCCTAAGATCATCAATAAAACCTAGCACTACTGCCACAGTAAGAGTAACCATATAAACAAAAAATATTTGAGAAAAAAATTTACTATTGATTATAGCCAAAGCGGTCATTCCTACCGACCAGCCAAGAAATATCGGTAAGCCCCCTGAGCTAGGCATGGTTTTTCCATGATTTTTCCACTGGTTAGGCATATCCAATATTTGTGTCTTTTTAACCAAAAGCGCAGTTAATAAGGTTATTATAAAAGGTAGGATGGAAACCACCGCAATTTGTATTCCGTTCATCTTCTCACCTCTGAATTACCAAATATACCTCAATCTGTTAAACAATTCGACGGTATTACTGGTATTCCTTTAGACGGTGTGGAGAAAATATACCGGGAAAGGCCATTATCAGCAACTGCCGCACAAAACGACTATCGCAAAGTTAACGATAATTTTTGAAACTCCTTTCTACTTTTAGTCGTTTAATAAACTTCTTGTTCCAGTAACAAAAACAGTGCAGCTGCCCCGAATCCTTATCGGTACTTCCTGCACTGTTTTAATCATTTAAACGCGACACTCTGAGAAAAGTAGTTATACCGCCGCTTTTATTCGTAAAAACTTTTGATACCGTTCCCCCCAGTTGAGTATATAAGCAATGATAATACTATAAAGCAAGATTCCAGCAAACCTCGTGAATCTATTCATTTCGAATCCCCCCGTTAACATTACTATTCTTTAGCGCTGGTGAAGAACCTTCAATTATTTACCAAAGATATGGGTTGTGTTGTTAAGGAGAATGTAACTGGTTTACTTATTACCATTGACAATTTCTATAGCTGCTTTACCTGTCATATGTTCGGTTTTGACTTCAATTAAACATACTCTATCCCAGTCTTTTTTAATTTCTTGCTGCCCTTCTTTAATATAGTCAGGTGAATATTTTTCAACTAAACATTCAAGGGCATATCGCCTATCGGAATCAGCTGTAAGAATCCTTGCTCTACCAAAGATGGGAAACACTCCTCTAAACATAATTACACCTCTAATTCTTCCGTTATTTTTAGGTTCTTATCTAAAGACCTGAAAGTTTCTTAAAACAAGTTGATTATACATTCTCCTAGTACTTGTTCACCTAATAATAAAGACAACCGGTCGCCATCTGATACCGGTCCCACCCCTTCCGGAGTCCCAGTAAATATTATGTCACCTTTTCCTAGACCAAAATGCTCTGCCGCAAAATCTATAATCGTCTGTAAGTTAAAAACCATATCTTGAATATTGCCCAACTGAACCTGTTGCCCGTTTCTTAAAAGAGCAAAATCTACTTTTTCACATCCTCAATCCCCGGGAACTCTATAAACTTACTTATTACCGCTGAATTAGGAAAGCCTTTGGCCATTGACCATGGGTATCCTTTTCTCTTCAATTCGTCTTGAACATCCCTCAAAGTAAAGTCAATTCCTAGAGCCATGCCGCTAAGAAGTTTATCCACCCCTAAGCCTTCGTATATGGCCTATCTATTCGAATGACCAATTCAACCTCAAAATGAACAGTTCCACGGCCCCCGGGAAGACTAATCTCCTGTCCATTGGCCTCCACCAATGCATGAGTAGGCTTGTTAAAGAAAAGTGGCGAAGAAGGGACAGCATTTTTTAGTTCTTTTGCATGGGAAACATAATTTCTGCCGACACAATAAATGTTTCTAATCGAATTCATAACAGTCGTCCTCTCATCTTTGGTAGCATTAAACGCAAGCAAAAATATATACACTCTACATCGTCAGCCTCGACCAGTTAAACAATATAATTCAGCCAAATTCTAAAACTAGGTTACTTCTGTTTCGTCATAAGTTTAGGAAACAATTTTGTTACATATATCAAAGGAACTGTATAAACTTTTAATAGTTATTTGCTTTTCGTAAGCAAATTTTCTAAAGCTAATTCAAGTGTAGGAAATAAAAATCCAAATCTTTCCTCCATTAATACTTTAGGCATAACCTGTTGACCTTCGAGAATAAGTTTACTTTTTTTGCCCAAGTGCCAATTTCATAATAAAGGAAGGCACAGGAAGCCAATGCGGTCGTTTTAATACGGACCCAATTATTTTGCCGAAACTTTTCATTCTTAAAGGTGCTGGTGAGGTTACATTAACAGGTCCATACAAATTATCATTTTCAATAGCAAATACGATAGCTCGTACGGCATCTAGGAAATGAACCCAAGAAACCCACTGTTCACCTGCACCAACCGTACCACCAGCAAACAATTTATATGGCAAAGCCATAAGGGGGAGGGCACCACCTTCGTTACCAAGCACAACACCAAATCTCATAAAGACAGTGCGCACCCCATATTCATTAGCTTTTTTAGCTTTGCTTTCCCAATCATTCACAGTTCTACCTAGAAAATCGTCTGCTGTCTCTTTTGAATCTTCCGTATAAACCGCATCAAGCGATACTGGATAAATACCAATGGCACTGGCATTAATCAATACAGCAGGTTTTCGAGGTGATGCTGCAATTATTCTTAGTAACTCCTCTGTTGCTATCATCCGACTGTCATATATTTGTTTTTGGTGCTTCATAGTCCATCTACCCTGGTTTATTGAAACACCTGCCAAATTAACAAGCACATCAACATTTCCTAGTTCTTTTTCAGGATTATTACCTTCCTTGAGCCAATTAACATATAATACATCCTTCGATGAAATTTTGTCATTTCTAGTTAAGATGATAATTTCATGACCTTCCTCGATAAGTAAGTCAGCTAATTTTCTCCCGATAAACCCAGAACCACCAGCAATAACGATTTTCATATCTTCACCTCATCGGACAAATTATTGTCAGGACAGTCTTTCAGTAGGTAACTGCGGTACAAGAATCTTCCGTCCACATCAAAAATTCCAACGAAAGCTATTAACTGAATATCTTCTATTATCAAACTGGCTAAGGCTGAAAATCGTAAATCCTAAGCCCTTGTCGGTGGACTTGACGGCGGCTAAATCATATTCGTTCCATCTGGACTACAACAAACGAAATTTCCTGTCACAAGCGCAAAACTAATATTCTCCTAACAGGAAACGGTTCCTTAAGTGTCCAAGTACAACCCCGCTTAGCACTAGGGGTAAGTCGCTGTAATATCGAGGAAATGTCGGAGAATATATATACATGCCAGGTATGGTAGGTAAAATCAGAGATGGATAGCAATATACAGTGCTGGCAGTCCAACAGCTAGTAGTTTTATCCAGTCAATTTTCCATTTGCCTTGTTTTCTAAATGCACTAATAAAACTTGGCTATTCCTCCAAATAAGCTATTTTCACTGGTATATGTGATATTCCTCCTACTTCAAATTCCGCATCCACTCATCCAGCCATATTAAACTTGACAGGGCCTTTCATTACCTCTCCCGAACAAGTGCCTTGCCAATTAAAATACCAAAAAGAATACCTACTAGCGGAAACGCCAACATAGCAGTTCCCCAAAGCTTTAAATCTACGCCAAATATTTTGGTAGCATAAGGGCTAACAAACAATATCCCTACACCCATCACTAAAACCGTAAGCAACAGTTGTCCCCAAGCAGGATTAAGCCCCTTATTAAACGGTGCTAACTCCAAAAGTAAGCCCGTGAGTACAAGAACCAACTACTGGAAAAGCACTTGTCATCACTTCATAGTTTAATGTAAATGTAGCTTTTCGGTACGGTATATAGTAGTAGATATACGCACTGCTTCCTAATGCCACGATTATTAACCTCACTAGGTTTCCTGCGGCGTTACTGGAATTTGAGGTCCTCTGCCAAAAGCAAAATATTTAATCCTCTCATCCTCAATTATACCGCCAATGATAAATTGTTCTTTACCCTTTTCATTGCTACTAAATATTCCTGCAACATTAAACGGCTGGTATTCTTCGACGGGGTAACCGTATGAACTACTTCCAGCATGCCAAAAACCCCCCAGCTTCCTTTTTAACCCTGTAACGCCGAAAGTACTTTTTTCTGTTCATATTTTCCATATTGATCCTTTAATAAAACATTTCAAAGAAGCAATATCAATTAACCTTGATAATACAGAAAAGTTAATTTTAAAAAAGTTGGTAGAAAGGCTTAGACACTCAAGAAAATTCTTTAGAAAAGAGATACAAGAATATTCTATGTTGTCTAATAAAATACTGTATTTAAGTATTCTCCGTGATTTGACAAAAGAAGAATAAACAACCTCAGGGAACCAAGCATTTGACTTCTTTAAAGCTTCTGACTGTTCCGCCCCTCTGTGCTTCGTTCTTTAGCATTTTCCCAGCCCCAAATTTTTTGGGGCCCTAACTATGTAAAACGAAAAAAAAGTCTTTCCACGCCCATCCCCCGAAACCCCCGCCACTAAAGCATCCCATCTTTTACCAGTAAATAAAGTTTTTCCATGAATGGACTGTATCTGAAAACCACCACAACTCTTTTCACAATTTTTTCCCACCAAACACCACGAAAATGAAAAAAAAGTCTTTCCAAAACTGTTTTCTCAAATTTCTTCTATACAAAACTCCCCAAAAAGCCTGATACTACTGGCTTTAAGCCTTCCCCCTACTACCCATACAGTAAAAAATAAGGGTCAAAGTGAGTCTAAAGCTAAATCACTCTGGGCCCTTATTTGTCAAGGTTTATGGTGTGTTTGGCGCTGCCGTATGAAGTTTTCACTATTACCTTCCCAATGGAAACACTTTATTTGCTTTGGAAAAACTTTATTTGCTTATGGAAAGGGTTTTTTTTCGGTGGAAAGGGTTTATTTGAATTTTACATCTTACATGAAGACTGTTAAGAATTATCAGCCCCGCAGCTTTAATGCGAAGCTGGCTGCCTTAATCAAGCTGAATGAATTTCTAGTATCACAGGGCATCCAGACTGATACAGTCGTTTCCCAGAAAGATAAGATTAAACTACATGATCAGGTGAGTCCCACTGAAGTCATAAAGAAAGATGTGGATCAATTCAGGCAGGTGCTTCTTGAGAAAGAGGGGCGAAAGTTTTATACAATAGCCACGCTTCTGGCCTACTGCGGCCTAAGAGTTTCCGAATGCCTCAACATCAAAAAAGCAGATCTCGATTTCAAGACCAGGGAGCTGGTAGTGAGCGGCAAAGGAGAAAAACGGCGGGTGATTTATATGGGCGATAAAATAACTGCTGCATTAAGAGAATATCGGGCAGCAGTTGAAATTGCCGAAAATGACTATATTTTTAAAGGTGATAGAAATAGCAAAAGGATGAATAGAAGTTATATCAGCCGTATTTTCTCAAAGCATTCAGATACAATTACCCCACACCAACTGCGACATTTCTTTTGCTCACATGCTCTAGAAAATGTGTTTCAAATTTCCGAGGTAGCGGCGATTGCTGGCCATAGCAATATTGCAACTACATCAACATACCTGCACTGGACAAAGAAACAGGTTCGGGAGAAGATGAATTCTTTATGATTTGGGGTCAACTTAGTCTTTTAAAGCTAAATTTTCTTATGCCGTTCCATGTGATAAATGCGACATAGCAGCGCAAATAAATTCATCCCTATCTTGCTGATTAATAAATTATTAAAATGGAACAATATCTCTAGAGGTGATTTTATGTTCCAACCAGCGCTAGTATCTTTTTATAAAGCTGTATTATTCGGTATCGCTACTATATTATTAATACCGAAAGAGAAGTATAAAAAGTTCCTTATATATGGCTTTTTGCTTGGAGCAGTCGGGGATGTCTTAATAGTTACATTAGTTGGGGGACTATTGGGTCTTATTAAATATCAGAATACAGGTCCCTTTAATATTTTAGGATTATTTTCTTTCTGGACACCGCTAGCCTGGATGTTTACATTAATGCTATTTTTATATTTCTTACCAGTTAGAATAGTTTTTTATCATGTATACATTGTTGGGTTTGCACTCTTTGGTTTTATGGTCGGTTTAGTCCTGCAGCACCTTGGAACTTTTCAATATGTGGGGAATTATATTTATTTTGCTCCGATTACTTTTATAACCTGGTTTTTCCTTTCTGCATGGCTGTATCGTAGGAGCGAAAATATTGCTCTGCTAAACAAAATTAAATAACTTGTGAACCTATAAAGCTAAAAAACACAAAGAAAGGAGACATAACATGGTACTTGGCATAAAGCAAACAAAATCTAAAACACAGGCAATGATTAATGTTGCTGAGGCAAACAACCTCTGGGACCTGACAATAACAAAACACAAGGGAATTGACAGAGCTTTAATCTGGTTAACATATGCTAAAGACCCAGATTTAAGAGTAATAATCCAGCAAGCTATAAATAAATCTAAAAAGCAAGTAAAATCCCTAGAAAACGAACTAAACAAGTTCTCCATTTTAGGCCCTAAACAAAGCAGGGTTAAAATGAATGTCTCCGCTAACTCCGAATTACTCTTAGACCAGGATATAGGAGGTTATTTGCTGCTTGCAATACAAGAAGAAATTGAACTTTTATTTAGAGCTTTTCGTACTTCAACTACCAACGATGCAATTAGGGCGTTATTTGTGAAATTTCTAACAGAAGCGATTTCCGATTTGGATAATACAGTTAAATACCTTAAGCTTAAAGGATGGGTTGAATCTTCACCTTTATATCCTAATATCCCTAATGAAACCACAGAACAGATTAATGCTGCTGAAACATTTCATTTATGGGATCACTTAACTTTTCGTTACGATAACATCTACCAGACCCAATTTTGGTACGAGCTTGCTAAGGACTCTGATTTAAAGTTACTTTTACAAAAAGGACTGCAAGATAACTTAAAAAAACAAGCAAAGAAACTGGAAGACGAACTTGTCAAGTTTGGTATCCCTATACCCAAACGGCCGCCTGATGCTATCCCTACTCCACCGAGGCAGTCCATTACAGATGACTATATTTTCAGGTCACTTTTTTCGGGCATAATAGGGGCAGCCTGGTTGCATGCCCTTGCACTAAAACAATGTACAACCAATGATAGAATAAGGCAGATCTTTAAAGATCTGCTGGTGCAGGAAATCAATATATTAAATAAGATGATCTTATACGGTAAAACAAAGGGGTTTTTTGAAGTAGTGCCGCAGTTCTCACCAACCCTTTAAAGGTTTTAATAACAATTACTTACCAGGAAAAACTACAGTACTACTGTTTTTAAAGGAGTTGAAAACCAGATGGGCATTTCAATATTCAAAACTTCTAGAGGTGTATAACAAATAAATACTGCAGAAGCGTTCAGTGTCTGGAATTTGTTGCGGGAAAGATATATTAGTCTTCAAGCAAACCAGGTGATGAGTAATTTTATCCATGACCGTGATTTATTAATTTTATTAGATAGTAATCTAAACGACTTTAAGAAGCAAATTAAGGTTATGGAGAATATGGCAAAGAAATTTAAACTTAAAGTGCCGTCCCGACCTCCAAGCGATTTTAAAATATCGCAAAAGATTAATGAAATATCGGACAAAATGATCTATAAAATTATGTATAATGATTTTTTAGCCCAAATGCAGGGACTAATTCGTGCCATTCGTACCTCTACAACAAATGATGATTTGAGAAATGTCTTTATGAAATTTTACTTAGGTCATCTTGAAAACTTCGTGGATTGGTTTAAATTTGGAAAACTTAAAGGATGGGCTGACATAGCACCTGCTTTTATAACTTTTAAGGCGGTGGAAGCAGAGAAACTTTCCGTTAATGAAGCAGACCATCTCTGGAACCATATTACTCAAAGGTATGACAATCTGCAGCAGACCCAGTTTTACCTGACATTTATACATGACCCAGATTTTAAGGTTATAGTTCAGCAGGGACAAATGGTGTTACAACAGCAAATCGAAAGGTTAGAAAAAGAAGCTAACCATTTTGAGGTTCCGTTACCCGAAAGACCGCCCGCTATAATGGAGTCCCCCGTTGACCCAGAAATTGTTGAGGACAGATATATGTATAGAATTGTTTTAAAAGGTATGCAGGCAGCTATTGAACTACACTCTACAGCAGCGGTGGAAACTACTCGTAATGACAAGCTAAGAGGTTTATTTGTGGGTTTACTTAAGAAAGAATTAACCTCATTTGACAAGTTTCTTAAATTCGGTAAAGCAAAAGGATGGACTAAAGTTGAGCCGATGTATAAGTTCTAACCCCATACCCAATGGTCTAATCTCGTATCTAAAAGTCAAACGCAGTAACCGTTACGGTAGCTGCGTTTTTCATTGGGTTAATGTGTTTTACAAATCTATTATAGAAAATTATTGAGATGTCCCGTATTTAGGTGCTTTGTTTATCCACCCCTTGAGCTTGCCAAACTTGACAAAGTCATCAAATAAATTCACTTCTTTAAGAAGTAATTGTGAAAATAGTTTTCTTAACCTGTCGTTAGTTACAGACTGTTTCAATGCTAGGGCATGAAAAGTTTGTGCTCCTTGAATACCCATCAGAACCTCTCTGTACATAAAGTCATCTTCCAGGATTTCCGTGTTTTGAGTTGGTGGTCTAACTTGAGGAGGTTTTACGGGTAGGGGAAGACCATACCGCCTCACTTCATTTTCCAGCATATTGACTTGGCCATTTAGCTCCTTCATGCCTCTATCAAGAATAACCTTGAATTCAGCATCATGGGCAAAAGTAAGAAACTTATATGTTTTCCGAACCGTATCATACCTAAAGGTGAGGTGGTCCCATAGGTGATAGGCTTCCGCAGTGTCTATTTCTTCCGTACCCTGCGGCACACCGTTATACAACGGAGGTGTGGAAATCCACCCTTTCAGCTTTACATATTTTGCAGTCTTATCAATCTTAGGAATATCCTTTTTTAAAAGCATCAAAAGCGTGTCATAAACCAAGTCGTTAGTTGTACTGGTTCTCATTGCTCTTAAAAGCATTTCAACGAACTCCTGCCATAGTGCAAACATCTGCATCCCAATAAACTGATCCGACTGAATTTCGGAATTTGCGCCAGAACGAATATCAATTACATGATTATCTGGACCCTTGATACCAAACTGCTCTAATCTATGTTCCATCAGTTTAATATCACTTTCAAAGTCTTCTATAGTAATTTTAAGCTGAGCTTTAAGGTCTAAATCATGGGCAAGACTGTCCCACATCTGCAACCGCTGGTGTGCTAGATATTTAGCTGTTAAAATGCTCCATAGACTGAAAGCTTCAGAAATATCAATTTCGGAACGCTTTGCATTTGTTTTAGGGTTTTTAGATAGTATTTCTTTAATCTTCATCTACAATATCCTCCCTTTACATCTATCTATAATGCTGCCTCTTTTCTCTTACCTTCCAACCAGTAAAGTGTTTGAGCTACAACTATTCCCCAGATTATTGAAGTTATACGGTGTGAAATTGCTGTATTAGTAGATAACTCTTTGAGATAAGGCAATTGAAAAAATATCGGTGCGGCAGTTATAAAAAAACAGGCAATAAAGCCATATACCGCCCCTTTAAATAAAAGATATTTAGAACCTCTGTAAGGTACGACAAACGCAAAAATTACTCCTAAGAACCCAGCCCATCCTAACTGGTTTATCAATGAAAATATATACTCTGTTAAGTTTAAAGGTCTATGACCATAAGTTACGATTGATGCCCAGTCCAGCAGGAGAAGATTGCTGAACTGGAATATGTAATATGAGGCAAAATCCAGTACATTCATTACGATGCCTCCTGCTATTCCCGCCATTAAACCTCTAATAAGTCTATCCAACAACACTACCTCCCTGCCACCGAGCAGTAATCTATCTCTAAATTTCACGAATACCCTCCATAGACTTTTTTATTAGCTTACCCACCAAATTTAAAAAGGACACTCCGACTGGAGTGCCAATAATTGTGTTACTTTGTTGTTATTCCCATAGATTTTTTTCCGATTGGAAGTTGTATATAACAGATAGTTTTATAGTGTCGTTTTAATAAACTTATATAAAAGGGTATTCCGACTGGAAAGCCCTCATTGATTCGTTTGCTTTTTGCGTAATTTTTCATACATGTAATAGAACTTTAGTTTATCGTAAACCATTTATAGTTTTAGTCCTTTCTAATATCAGTTTGTCCAACTTCTGGCTTAAATGAACCACTTCTTTTGAAGAAAGTTCCATCCCCTTAGAAATTAATGAATAAATCATCTGTTTTACCCTTTGTTCTTCACTCATGACTTAAGCCCCTTTGCAACCGCTCTCGGTTTCCTATTTTAGCAAATTATGCCACTATATGACAGGGACTTTCGTAACATCTTGCAAAGTGTCGACAATTCAAGGAAATACCTAAACCCTACTAATCTCCGTACACTAGTGGGGTTCTTCCTTCTTCACTTTTCACCTTGTTATCTGGGAATAAAGAGTCATCCCCTAAATATGTAGCTATCGTTGCAGAAGTAGCTCCAAATACCAAGTGGTCAAAAAGACTAAGTAAATGCGAATAAGGGCGTTTACTTTTTTGCAGGCATTCCTAATTTTGTTGATAAACCATAGAGACCGAACCAGTAAAGACCCCCGATTGCCATCCCTTTTAAAACTGCATAATCCCGCCCCGTTGCTGAAAGGGTATATGTAGTTGCAACTCCTGTTGTAGTGGTTGACATTTCATTTAACAATGGAACCCAGAAGCTGTCCCTCTTTGGTGTTTACTTTACTTTTTTCAGTGAAAAGGCTCGAAACCATTTGCCCGTATTTTACATCTACAAGCCCCGCATGATATTCTGCAGTATTTAACAGTCTTCCTGGTATCGCTGCTATAAGACCGCTTACTACTCCTAGGAGAAACCTGTCTTTTATTTTCTTCATTATAGCCACACCTCTTTCCAAAACTCTACTTATATTATTGGTAGGGCTAACCAGTGATACACTGGTGAATTATACCTTCAAAGTTTATCTACTGTCGTTATTTAAACTTTTAAATCAAATAATAAAAGAATGCAGTCCACGAAATTGTCTTCGATAGTTGCTGCACTGTTTGTCATTAACGACATTTCGAGTAAGTGGTTTACTGCCGCTATCAAGGGAAATAGCGACAAAAATATGTGCTTTGCAGTTCGTGTAAATACTTGGAAGGTCATTGAAAATCTCCAGACGAATAACATGTAAGAAGGGTTAATAATTCTTATACATAGGGGGGATGTAATTGCTAAAGAAGTTTGTGTTTTATACTCTTACCATAATCATCCTGCTGCTAACTCTGGAATTCCTCGGAGTTTTAAATTTCATCCCTAATGCAAGGTATCATTCAACGGTTACATCAGGCTTGGTTATAAATAAATATTCAAACAAACAGGGAGATTACTATATTCAACTAGGAATTCTTGGTGAACAAAATAGTGAGCTAGAGAAAGTGAAAGTGTCTGTTCCGTCAGAGAACTTATGGAATTTAATTGAAGTTAATAGAACATTTTGTAGTCTATGAATGGCAGAATAAAGAAGTACCCACGCTATTGCAGATAGAGATAAACGATAATTATAAAGACAAATTGATAAAGAACAAAGCAGAAACCGCAATAACAGTGCTGCCGTTTTGTCAGTTCACCATTATTTTTACGCAACGGAACAGTAAAGGGATGGAACGATAAAAGTAACAGAAGGTATAGAGGTCTATTCAAGGAATTGTTGAATATAAGATTATAAATGCGTAACAGGAAAATTACAAGTGGTTTTTTGCTAAACTAACGGGCATGTTAATACAAATTGCTTTAATTAAAATAGGGGGATAAACGTAATGGATGTTATGGGAATTATAGCTTTTTCAACAGCACTTCCATTAGCTGGAAGTGCATTATTTTTTGCAATTATTGCCCAGTCGAAGTTTTCAAGAAATACTAGAACAGCAAAGACTTTACCCCAAAACAGTAAGTAACTTATAGGCTCCGTTTAAACCCGTTGTATGGTAACAGAAATGGCAAAGACAGTAGGGTATACTGGCTCTGCCCTTTATTTGCAGCAATAGAATTTAATTTAACCCCGTATCTCAATCATTTCCCCATCTAGCCCTTTAAAAACCGCCCTCTGCCACCCCTTTTCGTTTTCTGTCCTCGGCTCAGTCGGATGAGGGGCTTAAGCAAGTCTGACTCCTTGCTCTTTTAACTTTTGAAAATCTTCTTCAAAGTTATCGGTCATAAGGCAAAAATGGTACCCACTGTTGGATTCGCCTTGGGGCATATGCACCAGTTCTAAAACAGTATCTCCAAGCCGCAGATAAACAATCTTCTCTAATTCTTCCCTCGGCACATCATGTTCAAAGTAGGTTTTAAACCCAAAATTCTTCTCATAAAACTCAATAGATTTCTTGCGGTCCTTCACAACAAAAGCTACATGATCAATTCGCTGAAACATAGGGAATCCTCCTTAAACATTTTGGGGACGCTTATTTTTCACAAAAAGCAAGGATAGCTGTGAGGAACTGTCGTTGTTAATCCCATGAGTAGTACCGCTGGGAGCTAGTATTATATCTTTTTCTTTTACCGAAACTTTTTCTCCATTAATAACCATGCTTCCCTCTCCAGAAACTACATAGAAGATTTCATCCTGATGCTTATGTGCGTGTTCGGGACTGCTTTGCCCAGGTTCATAGAATATTAGATCAACTTCAATCTTGCCTTCTTTAGACAAAGTCTTGCGGACCCGTTTATCTGCCGAAAATTCTTGAAGGTCATTTACATTAAATTTTTGCATTCCATTTACCCCCTTATGACTGTTTCATTCATTATTCAGATCTACTCTTTCCCCTTTATTATTACTTAATTAATAGAATTCAATGAATTAAGTTACACCAAAGGTATTAACAACTTTCCTCTGGTCGCTTTAAATAATAAACTACAAGGGCATTATGGGCTGGAGTAGCCCTAATAGCCGCATTTTTTTGCTCGGCAAACGCAGGCATTAAACCTTTTCCCTGCTTTCACAGAATCAAAGATGTATTTGTCAGCCTTTGCTAGCCAAATATTATAATTTGTGAAGATCTATCAAATTTTAAAAAAAGGAGACCGAATTAAATTACTATTCGGTCTCTATCTATATATAAATATTCATCTCATCTAAGCACTTTTTATAAGAGGAAATCCTACCATAAAAGTTACCCCGTCACCCAAGTTAGACTGTGCATATATTTCGCCACCCATGGCAGCGATACTAATTCGGGTTAAAGCCAACCCCAGTCCCATACCCCTCCCAGGTTCCTTTGTTGTAAAAAACGGGTCAAAAACCTTTTCTTTTACCTTTTCATTAATACCTGGGCCATTATCACTCACTTCCAGAATAACTTTATCTTTATCTATTTTAGTCCTGATAAAGATCATTTTATTATCTATGTTAGTTTCTTCAAGAGCATGGACAGCATTTTCCACAAGGTTAGTAATTACTCTGTATATCCCTTTGAGGTCAACAACTACTGGTGGAAGTTGTTCGAATTCTGTAATTAGCCGAATCTTATTCTTAAAACAGTAATCTTCAATGAAGGGTAGCTTCTCTTTTAAAACCTGGTTAAGGTCATAAGTGCGTAGTTCTAGTTCCTGCTCATTACTAACTAAGGAACGCATATACTGAACGATTCCACTAATACGATTTCCTTGTTCTGAAATATCTTGCAACTCAGAAATAATCGTATCTCTATCAAGCTCTCTATTTTTCTCTAGCCAGTAAAGCATACCATCTACATTAACTTTAAGTGCATTAAGCGGTTGGTTAATCTCATGAGCAACTCCCGCACCCATTACACCTATCGATGCTAACTTTTCAGCATTTTTCAATCTATCTTCTGCTTTTTTTCGGTCTGTAATATCTTTTGCCATACTTATTAATACTTCCTTATCATCGTATGTAATAAGTTGTGTTACTGCTTCGATATATCTAACTTCATCATCAGTGGCCTTAATTTTATGAAAATAAGGATTCATTACTCTTCCTTTTTTAGCCTCTTCCATTCTATGAAACACAAATTCTCGATTTTCAGCATCAAAAAAGTCTAAAAGTGGTCTGTGTAGAAGTTCCTCTGTTGAATTTGCCCTCAAAAGTTTTGCTGCAGAAGGGTTTGCAAGCAATATTTTCCCTTCCTTATGAATCATTATAGCATCAGGGGATAACTCAAATAACTGCCGATAACGCCTTTCACTTTCTTTAAGCTGTTCGTCAGTTAATTTCTGTTTAGTTACATCAACACATAATCCATTTCGACCAATAACATTACCGTCTCTATCAAATACTGGTACTCCTCTGTCATTTATCCAGCGGATCTCACCATCAGGCCGTACTATTCTGAAAATACGGCTACATGCCCTCCCATTATTCAACTCATTATCAAGTTCCTCTGCTATCCATCGGTCTTCTGGATGGACCCTTTCTTTCCAGAGGGCAGGGTTATTTTCGAACTTCTCTCGTGGGCGGTCAAACAGTTCTTCAACAGCTGATGAAACTAAATAGATATTTTTTTGTGTATCTAATGCGTATAAAGTTGCGTCCACTGTATCAAAAATGTCCTTTAGTGCATCTCTACTTTTTCTTACTTCCTCTTCTGCATGCACACGCTCAGTTACATCTCTAAAGATAACTTGTCTTGCTGGTTCACCATTATAAGTTATCGGTGCTGCTGACATTTCAACATATAGCAGACGCCCATGCAAATTATATAGTTGTTTAGGTTTTTTCTTCTTTTTATGTTGAATGAATTCTTCTAGTTGTGACTGAACCTTGTTCTTTGTTCGGGGGGGAGCAAAGTCCCAAACATACTTCCCCATAATTTCCTCTTTACCTGATGCACCAAGCATTTTTACCCCTGCTTCATTGATATACAGAAACTTCCCCTCTTTATGAATAACTATCATATCAGGACTTAGTTCAACCAAATCCCGATAAAGTTTTTCTGCTTCTTTACGGTCTGAAATATCACGAACTGTAGTTAAAAAGAACTTATTCCCGCTTAATTCTACGAGGCGACTATTAACATCCGCTACTATGAGGGCTCCGCTTTTAGTAACCATTATTGTTTCATTGCTAACTGTTCCAGTCTTATGAAACTTGCTAAGTTTCTATTCGAAAATCTTCTCATCTTGCATACTCTTCTCTATCAAGTGCAGAGGAGTTAACTCTAAAAGCTCTTCTTTTGAGTAACCAAGTTTTTCAACAGCTTTGTTATTCACTTTTTTAAAGCAGCCTGGTTCCCCGTTACTATTTACCTCGCTTAAAAATAACATTTCGTCAATGTTATTAATAATTTCTTCAATCTTAAATTCGTCATCGTGGGAAGATTTCTCTACCTTCAGCTGTTCATTTTCCATTTCTAGCTCAATAATTCTCTTTTCCAAATGGTATATTTTTTCTTTAAGTTCATGTATATCGTTTATCATATAACCCCTCCATGGTCATTAATTACTTATTTACCAATAGTTACTATTCAATAAATGCATATATTGTCCTTTGGAAAACATTAACATATGGACATTGAAATGCAATGTTCGATTCGTATCACGGTTTTCTGCATTGTCGTTATATAAACTTGGAAAAGACATTAACAAAAGCACCTTCCCTTTGATATTTGGGAGGGTGCTTTAATCGTTACACAAGAACGCCTGTTTGCTGATAACTTAATTTTTACTGCACTGACTGGCAACCTTATTGTGGTGTACAGTTTATGCCGTAGTTAAGAAGAACACAAACTGGTTTACTTTTTACCATTAACAATTTCTATAGCTGCTTTACCAGTCATATGTTCGATTTTGACTTCAATTAAACATACTCTATCCCAGTCTTTTTTAATTTCTTGCTGCCCTTCTTTAATATAGTCAGGTGAATATTTTTCAACTAAACATTCAAGGGCATATCGCCTTTCGGAATCGTCTGCAAGAATCCTTGCTCTACCAAAGATAGAAATACTTCGAAAATGGGTAGTAAAAGTTTTTTGAACTACTTCATCTTTTTCTATCACACAAAATGTTACTTTATCATTCCTTTTTATGCTGTCGATCTTATGGCCTTGTTTTGCAGTATGTATAAATAGTTTGCCGTCTTTAAAAGCATAACTTACTGGAACAGTATACGGATAATTATCATCACCAGCTACACCTAAAACTCCAGATGTAGCTGTCTTTAGAATTTCGATTGTCTCCTCTCTGGATAATAATTGTTTCTTTCTCCTCATATCCCTAAACATAATTACACCTCTAATTCTCTCGTGATTTTAGTCCTTATTATTGCAGTTAGTGATTAAATATTATATTAGACTGATAAAATTTTTTCAATCACTACTATCGTTCCCCCATGTTTTAGCTAATCGCAATACACTGAAAACCAGGCCGCTATGGATGCATAAGCCTTTCTGGTAGAAGGGTATAGCTATGCCCCGTAATAAAAAGAAAGTCTATAATTGTGGAAGGGTTTGATTATAAGATTCAAAACCCCCTGGATACTGCTTATTATAGAGAGTCCAAATTCAGAAATAACTGTAACCATTAAGCAACCCCTGGCTAATGGCTATCTATAATCTACTAGGGCTTATTAATAACTGAAACAAGCAATGCTGAACCAACCACAGCCAAATTTTCTTTAACGGTCAATGCCATAATTTCTCTTGGGGAATCAATGTTTCAGTTAATATTCCCTTGCTTTTCGAACCCTGCTGATGTAGCTCAATGAAAGAGGAACTTAACAGATGGTTCGGTTATTTATTCCCTGCTGTCCAGCTTATCTGTTGCGTTCTGCTGTTTGGCTGTTTAACTTGCTGCTGAAACTGATGAAAGAATAACCTGAAACAAGCAACAGGTTACAGACATCACAACGCCAAACTCCCCCGATTTTAGGCAACATCCCTAATCCCATTTTAAATGAAGGTCAGGAATTCTTTTTCTAACTGCAGTCCCGAAACTGTCAGTAAGCACTACTCCCTTTTTTGTGTTAAATGACGGTTTCGGTTATTTATTTCTTGCTTATCTAGTTAGTTAGGGGATTGGCTGTCGGTTTGGCTGTTCCAGTTATTTTCCTGACTACTTGGTTCCAGTTATTTTCGTATGGCTGGTTGCGGTTATTTATCTCTGTCAGCATTGTCCAGCGGCTTTACCCCTCAGTGGCTCTTGCTTGGTACTTCTCCTCAAATGCTGTAGCCAGTCTAAGAATGGTTACGGTTATTCATCAGCCGCTTTCCGTGAACGGCTGCCCGCAACCTCCTATAGTTGGTTTCAGTTATTTCATCAGTCATAATATATATGTACATCTGGTACCCAAAAACTAAAGCTATTTCCAAACTTTTTTTGGATTTTTACAAAAAAAATCCCCCAAGTGCCGTTTGTAGGTCGGAAGATGGCTACAGATGAAATTACGAAGTTCTTTATTTCGTGAGAATATTAGTAAGTCACCAGCTTACCACATAGAAAAAATGTATTAATTCTTAAGCTTAAGATAGCGATAAAGCAAATAACTGATTAGCCCTATCGGAAATAATACAACGGTTAATATAGTCCAAACCCAGTGGTTCATCCCAATCTTCCGTGCATTGAACCAAACATAGATACCAGATATGACTGCTAGTAATAGCATTAAGGCATTAAATATTTGAACCGCTATTACCGCTGCACTCATATAGCCCTTCCCCCAGGCCTTCCCACAAGAAAATATAATGCTCCCAAAACCAGACTAATTACCTGTTATCTTACCTCGTTCTCCGACACTCCCTTTGACAAATCGTTTTACTAATTCAGTGAAAAGGTAGCCAGTAACCCCACCCAATGTATTAAGTATCAAATCATCCACATTAAATGTGCGTCCCATAACGAAACCAAGATAACCCAATACGAGCTGCGATGTTTCAATCGTAAAGCTGGCTAGGAATACAACTGATATGGCTTTAGAAAGCCTCTTAACTTTGAATAACCACGATAGGTAAATTCCTAAAGGTATAAGCATAATAACATTGTAAATCGATAATTTGACGGAATTCCAGAAGAACCAGTCAAAACCGCTTCTATAGTACAGATTAAACCAGTCCCCGATAAAGTAAAACGGCACTAACTGCAGCCCTGGAGTAAAATCATTTTGTGGAGGAAAGACAATTCCTCTGGTTGTGATTTGAGCGACATTCAATAAGTAGAAGATAAAGGTATACATGATCAGCCTTGATAAGATGTTCTTAGTTTTATTTCTAAAGAAATCAGTGAGAATGTATATTACGAGAAGTAATGTTCCTATCGCTGCGACATTGTAAAATGAATACATCTCTGCCCTCCAGTTTGTGCCCGTCTTTAATGCTTCTCTTCAAAAATCACCTTGTTTTCAGAGTCATAACCTCTGATACTCTTAAAATACATATTCTCGTTACCCTTAGACTGCCAGGTAAACAAAAACAAATCATCGTAAAAATCTTTTTGTGCAAAAGACTCTCCACTGTTTAGGATAATTTCAACTTTCTTCACTTTATCGTCATTAACGATACCATAAAGCTTATAGTTCTCATAGGAACTGCTCCATGTATAATCTACCGCCTTACTTTTATCATTTTCAAAGCCGATTGGCTGACTTCCAAATCTCCAGAAGAAAAACAGGGTTCTATTCACTGTATTAGCAGAGACCCATTTGTCATATTTGCCAAGAATATATTTCCCGCCATCGAAATCTTCGATATGTACTACTTCTGACGGACCATAATGAATACTCCGTTCGGAATGTTCATGGGCTGATAGTGGGGTCAAGTATAAACCTGAGCGGTTTAAAAATATAACAAAAAGAATGCCTAAAATGATAAAATTCCTTATTACTTTTTTCCGCCTACTCATTGCTGTCACCCGTCTTCAATGGAATTTCTACTCTATATGTTCGATTATATCTATCATAACTTATAATCAATGTGCCTGCTTTCTTTGAGAAATTTTCTAGCGTTCTTCGGACTTTGGTTTTTATTCCCCCTCTGCCATAGCTTGAGCCTTCATAATACTCGTTTCCTAAATTATCTGTTACATTACCTATTCCACCAAAGCTCCATCCAGTCCCCCATAGTTTGGAGTCATAATACTCATAGGAAATATTCATATCCCCGTTTTTTTCATAAATGACATCGGTAAAATTAATAACTGTATCATCCAGTTTAACTCTTTTATCCACATCAATTTTATACACGACATCAGACTTGGGAATACCATTAACGGGGCTGCTAAATAAATTACTCACAAGTGGACCTCCGAGAATATAGAGATTCCATGCTGCAAACAAAACCATCATTACAGTTGTTATGGCCCATACCCACCCTAGAAATGAATTGTGCTGCTTGTTAAGTTCAGTACCAATTTCCTTAGCATCTCCCATGTCGCTTATAGCCAACTGCTCTGCTTTTTCCTCATCATATCCCTGTTCATTATAGTAATTCATTTTATCTGATAGGTGGCATTCAAGCTCTGATTTAATCTCTTCTCTGTCAAAGGGAAATTTAACATAGCATAAAACCTCTTCTAAAAACTTATCTCTTTTAGATGAAGGCATGTGTTTCCCCGCCTATAACTTTATTTACAGATACTGAAAACAACTCCCATTTTTTCTTTTCCTCTGCAAGCTGATTTTTCCCGTTACCAGTTATCTGATAGTATAGTCGCTCTTTACCCGTATCCCCTTTGGCCTTATAAGACTTTACATAGCCTTTGTTTTCAAGCCTATGTAAGACAGGATATAGTGTACCTTCTTTAAACTGAAAAGTTTTGTCTGAACGCAGCTCCAGTTCCTTTATTATTTCGTACCCGTACCTGTCTCCTTCTTTCAGCAAAGACAGAACTAACAAAACCGTGCTGCCACCCAACAACCCTTTATCAATTTTCATAATGCACCCTCCAGCACTTACCTTGATTGTCTAGGTATAATTATACTTAGATGCTCAAGGTATGTCAATTAGACGAAAGGATTTTTATATAATAATAAAAGAACATTGCTAGGTTAAAAGGTGCCAGTGCCAAGCACATAGCCAAAGGCAAGGGTGTCCACCGTGAGGCGGAATCTAAAGGAGGCCGGAGGTAAACTTCTGGCCTGACGAACAGAAACCACATCAGGCATATGTAGGCTGGGTAAGGTTGTCATATAAACCAACGCCCCAAACTATCCGGAAGCCTACGGTGTAAATGTGGCAAGTAGATGGAAGGAAAGACTGCGTTCTTACCCGGGATAAACTTATTGCCCAGTTAAACGAAAGCGTAGTACCATCAATAATGAATGATTACGCTGTTTGTCATTGTGACGACATTAGCCTCCCCACATTAAATATCTAAAGCAGGTAACACTATGGAAAAGTACCAACAAGGATGAGACCAATATGAAGTCTGCTGTCTAACCGTAACAATTTTGACAGAACTTTATTCAGAGCTATATTTTAGGTTCAGACCAACAAAGGCAAAATTACAGGAGGTTCCCATGGATAACAAACAACTCTTATCAGAAATTAATAAAATTCTCTTCCTAGAACATGCACATTTGGGGCTATAAAAGTCAGCTGCACCTTGTGAAAGAAAAGATATAAAGCGTGCTTTTACAAGGTTCGTGGAGTTGGAGGCAGAGCATATTAACAGATTACGAGACATAATAATTACACTTGGCGGTAAACCTGCCACCTTTAGCGAAGTAGGTGACTTCGGTGGGAAAGTTCTAGGGGTGACAGTGGATTTAACTGGAACTCAAACAATGTTAAAGTCCAATTATCTCATCGAACAAAAGTCATTTGCAGGTTATACTAAACTAATTAGTAAAATATCAGACAAAAAAGTTGCCGATTTGATTGCGGTTAATTCGTTAGAATCGCATCTGATGGAACTCTGGCATGGGGAAAGAATCGAAATGATACAAGCTGTTAAAAACCAACCCAAAAGCAGGAAAAAAACAACATCAAATGCACCCTTGGGATAAGTTAAGGGCTATTTCCTGGTTGGTTAAAATTAAAGATAACTATACTTGAGCAGCCATCAACGGCTGCTCTTTTGTTCTCGTAACTCGATGCCCATATTCTGGTTAGAAGCGGTGACAACCATTGAAAATGTTCGCTAAAGGATAAAATGCTAAATTGTAGAAAATAGTATGTCACAAAATATATACACTTCCGGAGGATTATACTGATATGGCTACCTTACAATTAAGTACTGCTTCTACACATTTAGAACTCATCGAAAAGCTTCGACCTTATTTTTTATGCCGTTTAAGTCATTGGTAGTCGTTTCCCTTAAAGTAGCAAGCAACAAACTAATATCCGCTTTCATAAAGTTATATAATAATCTTTGGCGGCACATCTAACACCATTTCCTTAGAATTTATAAGTGCAGCCTTATTATCAATACCTAAGCTTATCTGCTATAAGAGTAATCATATATAAAACCAGCAAAGAGATTGTTGAATAATGGTAATATTTACAAAGCCGTAAGGAGTGTTGCTAATGACAGTCACTTATAGAGAGATGTCCTCTTTGGATGTACCTGAAGTCTCAAAATTACATAACGACTTACTACTCTTTCTAAAAAATGAAATTCACGATGACTACTTAAGTTGCATTGAGCTTGAAACACAGGATTTAAGTGAAAAACTAAACCTTTTCATTGAGAATGCAACTAAAAAAATCTACATTGCCGTACATAAAGAAAAAATAGTCGGCTTCATCGCTGGAGAAATAATGGATTGTTTTTTGCCAATATCCCAAAAGGTTGGTTACTTATCAGGGGCCTTTGTACTGCCTGGTTTTAGAGGAATGGGTATAATGAAACGGCTTGAATACCTCTTGGTATCTTATTTTCAAGACAATGGTCTCAAATTTGTCGAGTTAAATGTATTATCAAGAAACCTTTTAGGGAAAAGAAGCTGGGAAAAGCTTGGGTATGAAATCTTTAGAGAACAGATGAGGAAAAAGATATAAGTCCGAATTTCCCCTGGCCCTCCCACGAAGTTTATTGATTCAGTAATCTTTATTCAGATCTCCGTTTGTGATAAGCCCCTAATATCAAATAACCAAAAATAACTCCACTAACAATATGAAGCACACTAAAGTCCATAATTCTGCTATGGAAACCTGGGAGAACAGCATCAAGTTTAGGAAACAATTGTGTTACATATATCAAAGGAATCATTGTTATATAAGCCATCGGGATGCCGATGGCTAAGAACTTAGCCCAGTCATAACCTCTCCTGCCTGGTTTTCTTAATTCTCTAATGAATCCTGGTGCCGCTAATAGCAGGCCTATTATCACGGGATGAAAAATGCGAAAAAGTATATTCAAATAGATTCTATCCAACGCAGGTTTGGCACCGACAGCCATTCTTAATTCTCTTTGAATACCCATTCCCCAGTACATTAGAAAGATTATCAGGAGAGTATAAGTCAAATATCCAGTAAATCTTTTTAAACTGTCAGAAGTCATAGGAAATACCCCCTCCCCCTAAATATTCAATAGTGGCCGTAGCCCTCCTTCAATATTTTTCCATGACATTGCATAAGTAATGAAAGAAAGCAGGATGTATCTTACATAAAGTGGAAGATAGTAGTTAGGCTTATGAATATCTCTTAAAAGGAGCATTTAACCTATGTACATTTTCTTCGCTATCTTTTTATGTATTATCAGCATTAGCCTGTGGCTTACTATTAAAATGGAAACTGATTGGAAGGTCATTTATCAAGCTACTGGTCGCACTGAAAAAGCCCACTCCAGGTGCGCATACCTAAAAAGTCGCGGTATTCGCTGCAGGGTAAGTCCCTTAAACACAGGTTACAAAAACACCCCAGGTACGATGGATACTTTACGGGTACTGGTACATAAGAAGGACCTGCATAAGGCTCATCAGGTTTTAGCGAACTATAAAGGAATTTAAAAAACAGTTGTAGGAGGAGTGCTGAAAATGCAGTACAACATCACTATCTTTCAAATAATAAACTTTGCCCAAGTCCTATTGGTTCTACTGGTTGTACTTTATATCCTAATTAAATTACCCAGGGACATCTCCCAAATAAAAAATCGGCTAATAAACATTGAAAATACATTAAAAGAGGACAAAAGCTCCGAGCAAAAGCACCGCCTTTGAAACACTTGTGCAAACACCCCTTTAGAATTCCGAATTCCGTAGTAACACCTTGTATCCGTTACTTGTTCCTTGAGTTTCGTATAAGGATAATACCTATTGACTCATTATTCACGACTTAGTCAATACCAACTATCTTCCACCCATCTTGGAACTTTTGCAAAACAAACATCCCGCCGTTCACATTGCCATCTGGCCTAATCCACGAAACACCTGTAATAACCTCAGGCCGACCAACATCTCTTTCTCCCATAAAACCAATCTCTTTCAAATTCTTAGCTTCTTCATTCCAGTTAAGTAATTTTTTGACCTGGGGAAGAAATTTTTTGATAGTAACCACTTCCTTTAATTAACCAAAAACTTCAACTAACCGCTTTTTTACTGTCTTGTTGAGTGGGTGTTTTGCTATCCTTATTACCTGACGAGGTTTCGCCCACTTTTAGTTTACTTCCACTAGAAGAACAGCCAAATAAAGTCAGAGAGACTGCCACAATGATAAGAGCAACCAAAAGATGTCGTTTCATCCTCCCCACTCCTTACCCCTTTAATCGTTCATCCAGCCATTTAAAAAGCTCGGGATACTGTTCGGCAGTTAAATAACTAATGGTTCTTTTATCGCTATACATAGTGGTTACATCACTAACCAACACTGTCCCATCCTCCCATACCTTAAATAAAGAGCCTGTTTTTCCTCGTTTCTCCCCTTCGGCATAAAGTTCAACAGAAATATGCACCTCTGAAAGCCTGCCGTTATCTATTAAAAACTCTTTTTCTTCCTCAGATGTAAGTTTCCTAACACGGATTTTTTGAATCTTATTAAGCAAAGTTTTAATTTCCTCAAAGGAAATTTGTACTGCAGCAGTATTGATACTCGCAGATCCTTCAATTCTGTCTTTGGACACTAAAGCACTGTCAATTTTGCCTTCATTAAGTACCAGGTCGGCTATTCTGACCATTTGCTGTTTGGCAGAGACGCTTTCTTCCTTTTCAATAAGGTTGGTGGTTCCATGAAGCTTATCCGAGGTAACTTTGAAGTATGTTCCCAGTTTTCTACTTGGCCCAACTTCCATAGTATACCTGAACCCTTTATAAACCAGGTCTATTTGCGGCCTGTTATCATCCCCTATTACGCCGCTTTCAGAAAATCTATCTGCACCCAAACCTTTATAGAAATCAATTATTTCTTCTGGAGATAATCTGGTAAAATAGCCAACGGCCTCATAAGACGAACGGTAGTTAAAGGCAGTGCCAGGCGGCAAAGGCAAATCTGGATGCTTATTATCGCCCCAGGTTTCATGGTATTCTTTAGGGTTTACGAACGAATCAATATAGGTCCTTAAGTAGGAGTTTGTGGATTGAATGGTTATATACGAGGCAGCTATTGCAAGAAATATTGTAAAGGCCGCCGCAAGCAACAACTTAGCCCTCTTATTTTTCACGATAAGGATGATGCCGCCATATATTGTCGCTATTAAGATAATCAATATCACCAAGATAGCCAGGCTCATTAAAGTTTCTTTCCTCCGTATATATACTTACTACACCATTTCAATTTAGAGCATCCAACTGTTGAGTACTGGACTCGGCTCTTTTTTCTTTAGAAAGCCATATCGAGACTATTGATTCCTACTAATCTAGCCTCAGACTCTGGAAATTTATCAGTTATGAATAAGTTCTACCGCTGCTGATTAATGACCTTTAGAAATTTTTCTGAGGTAAACAAGGATTAGAACCAACAATACTAAGATTACGAATGGAAAAGAAATAAAAAGTATACTAAACAGTCCTGAATAAACCGTCCACCATGGGGGCGCTGGTGCCTTACTAACGCTTGTTTCTACTCCGTTATCCCGCAGCAGACTGATAATATCCGTATCCCGAGGTACCTCTGCAGCAAACCGCTGCCCATCTTTTGTAACAGCATTAATACGGTAAGATCCCTTTTCGGCTATTATATCTGCCTTTTCAACCTGCCCCGCCCGAATAGCTTCCACAGCTTGCGCAGGACTGAAAACATTTGCTTCTTGTATGGAAGAAGTCCCACCCATCGTCAGTACGGCCATAGCCATCAATAGTAATAATAAAGTTAGTTTCATCAAGTGGTTTTTCATAATTACCTCCTACTTGAAAATATTCCGAGCGATATTCGTTAATGTGCCTCCCCATAAGATTATTCATGGTGTTCTAAAAGTACATCTTGAACAACGCTATTAAATTTTCTACCCTACCCCTAATCAGGGAGTAGCCTGAAGTTTGAAGACATCGTCTTGACCATTCCACTCTACTGTTACGCTATAAGTATCTTCCGCTGATGGTCTTGCACCGTTCCCACTTCCACTGGATTTAATAATTCCGTCTTTATCGAGTTTTCCGACTGTTCCACTTGAAGAACCAAGTTCCGTTTCAAATTTGTATTTTACACTTCCTACACCGTCGGAATCCTGCCCCGTATATTTCAACTGCCCATTTTGAAAATGATAAGATTCATGCTGAATAACGCCTGCCTTATCCTTCCAGAAATGTTCGTAATATTTTACCGACATAAGGCCTTTCCAGTGAGTTCCCTCACCTTTAAAAACTATTTCTTTTCCTTCATTAAGCTTCCAGAACAATGCTCTTGAGAATTTTTTAAAAACTGAACCGCTTTCGCTGGTATATTCTTCGGGTCGCTCTAAATAATAAACTACAAGGGCATTCTTCGCTGGAAAAGCCCTAACAACTGCACTTTTGCGCTTGGCGAATTCTGGCCTCTTATCTCGGCCCCAAATTACTCCCCATCCACTATAAGCCTTTTCTCTACTTTCAAAAGAGTCGAAGATGTATATAAAGATTTCATCTCGAAGCTCTTCCGCAACAGTGTACACAGTGGGTGTCTGTCCACTCCACACCAAATTGGAATGATTGTTTCCATCATTACTTTTACTTAACGCTATCCCCTCTTCCTCCAAAGCAGCAACAACATCTTCTAGGGATAGGATTTTACCATCCTTTTGGATCATAGAGACATTCTTCTCTTCCCTTTGTATCTCTGTGCCCTTATCTACAGGGTTTGAAGTAGTTCCACAGCCATAAAGTGTAACCGTTAGCAACATCAACATAACTACGACAATTTTTTTAAATATCATAAAGCACCCCTCTTTATAAACAGGAACAATATAACCGTCGCCAATATTTTTTGTCCCAGAACATTCTGTGAATTACTCGCACAGCTTGTTCAGAAAATTACAGGCCATAACCGCAGAACAATGTATGACAGCAACCCAGCAAATGATACCATTAAGAATGCCCTTCTCTGTAGCCGCCAGTAATAAGCCACCGCTATAACAAAGAATATTCCTATGACAATGTCCCAGGTAATCTTTTTGGAAATTACTATTCCAAAGCCAAAACTGGAGTTTAAACTGGTTAAAACCATGGCAGCCAGGAGAACAATTTGCACCATACTGAGCAGAATAACTACGAAGTTGAATACCCAGTCAAAATATCTTCTTGAGTTGTCTTGGGTATCAGGTGGTAATGTACCACTCATTCTTTTACACCTCCGCTCTAAATTTTTCTAATGAAGTACCCAATTCTCAAAGTCTAGCAACTCCTTTCTTATCAAGGATTTTAGCTAACTTCGTCATAGACTCGTATAGTTTTATAATAATATTTATTAGTCCGATCAGTTACCGTTTTAAGTTGTTTTCTTACCTGCACTACACCACTAATGATAACCGTATAATCGTCTTTCTTTCGAACTGAAATACGGTAGTCAACAATCTTATATTCATTTAAGTTATTAGCTGATAGCATCAGATGTTCTGTCCCATCGGGAACCTCTATAATTCTATCGTGAAAACGATATACTTCGAAGTCAATAGCGCCCAGCTTGAACTTGTAAATCCCCGTTTGATGTAGCCTCTTTTTTAAAAGTGAGTACCTCAGGCGTAACACCGCTTACCTTTTCCACCCAAACTCTACAAAAAAGTCAAAGTCTACAGGCCCGTTTATTACCTTATAGTTCTTGCCGTTAATATCAATATAGTGTTTATTAATAATAAGTATCCTTAAAGGATGGCTCTTAGCAGTAAAAGGGCCTAAATTAATGGATAAAAATCCAAAGGGTACTTTATTAAGCTTAAACCTATTTTTAAAATAACTTCTTCTATATTCGTATCTAGCCATGAAGTCCAGCAGTTGTTTTATTTTTGCAGTATCCTTCGTTGTAGCATCAATTGAGTCATCACCTGGAGTTGTATTTACTGGATGTGCACTAATGTATAACTCTGAATAGTTTTGACCTGGATTAGTCTTTTCGAGAATGCTTGAGAAACTATGGCTGGAGTAGGCTGTCATTATTAACGCTATTACAGCCGCTGTGAACAGAACATCAAAACGGCTCACAGAGAATTTCTTTCTGTTAACTATCCAGCTCCCCAGTTGTACTGCCCAGAATGCCGCTAGGACAAAAACGATAATAAGTGCTAGATATTTAAGCAAACTACCCCCTCCTACCGTTACACCACTTTCCAAACATCTTTTACCAAAATCATTCACCACTCGACACAAGTCTCCTGCAAATAATTCCCATTAATAGTACATTCTGCTTTGATGAAATACGCTTTAAAAAGCCCTTTGAGAGAGCTTAGTGTCCTTTTATTATGTCAGTCATATTAAACTTTCCAACGCACAGAGCTTCTTTAATCTCTTTTTGAAACTCTTTGGGGTCCCTGGGAGTATGAGTACCCATCACTAATTCTATATCTGGGTAAGTTTCCGTAATAGCTTCAACATACTTTTGCTTAAACGGACATACTGCTATCATACAGTAGGAAAAGTGGATTGCATCAACCCTAAATTCTGCAATGGATCTAACCTTCCGCAGAATCTTTTTGTGTGCGCCAATCGTCGGGCAGCCTGCACAGTTAATTATCCCTATTAAATCCAGTTTCTCCTCTGCAGGATACTTTTCAAAAAAACCTCTTCTTTTCCGCAAATCCCCCAGACAAACCACAGATGCACAGTCTAAATCCTGGGTGCAGTTTGAACAGGTAAGTATTCCGATGCGTGCCATAGTTCTCCCCCTTTAAGATTCACTCCGTTTGACTGCTCCATCACAATAACAGGTATAATCCTTAACCAGTTTCACACACCCTGATTTCAAGAGATGGTCTCTATAAGCCTTCCTTGCTCGGTGTATGCGGGATTTAACCGTAGTGACTGGAACTTCTAACATGCTGGATATTTCCTTATAGCTAAATTCATTTAAATCCCTCAACACCAATACCACCTTGTAAGGCTTAGGCATATGCTGCTCTAAAATGTGGTGAATGCACCACTGGAATTCTCTCCGTACTATCACCCGTTCAGGGTCAGCAGAAGAATCTTCGGGTGTTATGTATCCAAAGGAAACCGACTTGTGTTCTCCCTTTTTCCGTTTCTTTGCTAAAAAAATATTTACGGCAATCTTACTAATCCAGGTCCTTAAACTAGCGTCTCCCCGAAACCTATCCAAGTGCTGAAACACCCTGATAAATGTTTCCTGGGTCAGGTCTTCTGCATCATGCTTGTTATTACATAGTTGATATGCAAGGTTGTAGATATATGTGTGGTGGGCAGCAACAATTTCTTCATAGGTCTGTAGATTTGTTTGTGGAAATGAATTTTGCATAGAAATATCCCTGTTTTTCCCTTCTCTATATAAAGATGCATAAGTATGGAAAAAAGTTTCACTTTTAAAGAAAAAAGGCCTCATAACATTTATGTCATGTGCCTGGTCGATAGATAGCTCATTAGTATTTAACTGTAAAGGATGGCCGCCAAACAATTACTCCATTCCTGCTCTTTTTTCTCCGAGAACCTTTTTATAAGTATCGTGAAATTTTCCTAGCCCATCAACTCGTACTGAGAATATATATTCTGGATGCCCTGCTGGGTGCACCCTTGCCCAGTAAGTGCCGTGAAAGTAATCTAAATCCACTTCTTTTACTATCATATTCTCTTTATATTTGGTTCCAAGGTACTGCAGGACATTCTGTTCAAATTCTTGCCCACCCAATTCCAGGCTTATACTGCCTATAACAATGAATAAAAGTACTTTACCCTTGCATGGTTCTAGAAAATAAGCCCCTAACTTTATAAGCCAGGAGTTAGGATATACTATATGGAAGTTTCCTTAAAAGATTGTTTTAGTACATTAACTCCTTTTGCAGCCAGTTTAAACATGTAGTAACCCAATACAGCCCCTAACAGATTTAAAATTATATCATCCACATCAAAAATTCCAACGAAAGCTACTAACTGTAATATCTCAATTGTCAAACTGGCTAAAGCTGAAATTTTCACAACAGTTCTTAACTTCATGTCGCCAAGTTTTCCAGAAATAAGCGGTAGCATAAAGCCCAGCGGCAAAAACAAAATGATATTTCCGAACAGGTTATAAAACCAAATATCAAAATTCATGTGATTGTATCTTATGATAAAATCATAAATTGTTCTAAAAGGGACCAAATTGAAAGGAGGATATTCGCTAATCCCTAGCGTAATTGTTCTTCTGCCCCCGTGCAGAGTTGGGTCAATACCTTTAATTTTACTTAATATAGTGTTAGCTGCGATGATAGGATTTATCAGAATCTGAATTACAACAAGTGAATATAATCCGAACGAAATGTTTACCAGTATCTTAATTGTCCTAGTAAGGGGATGTACAGCATCTTTTAATTCTTCCTTTAAGAAATCCTTATTACCAAAGTCCTTTATTGCCAGGTCCACAGCCTCCTTTTCATCATAGCCCTTTTTTAAATATTCCTCTTTAAGAAGCATTAAGTGGTCAAAAAGTTCGGCTTTTAAATCCTCCTTCTCTTCCTTGGGACAGGAAACATTATTTAATATTTCTTCTATATACTCTCTAAACTCAGGCACCTTACCTTCCCCCTTCGAGACAAAGTTTCACCAAATTGCTGGCCTTGTTCCAGTCTTCTAACTTTTTACTCAGTTCTTTAATACCATTTTTTGTAATCCTGTAATATTTCCTCCTGGCACCCATTTCTGAGTTTCCCCAGTAAGCTTCTAATAATTTTTTGGTCTCCAGCCGTTTTAATGCTGGGTATAGTGTGCCTTCGCCCATCTCATACAGACCATCGCTTTTTTCCTTTATGGCCTTGGCAATTTCATATCCATACATATCTCCCGTTTTTATTAAAGATAAAATGAGTATGTCAATACTACCTTTCATAATTTCTTTGTCCATGTGGTTACCCCTTTCAGTTTCTCCTTTAATACATACTATCACTACCTACCACGCATTACAAGGTATTGTTGAAAAATAACTTATCACTACAATAGCTCCAAAAAATACATTCAGGTTGATATTCTAGTTTCTGAGCATATAGAGGAATTATTATCCATATAGAGAAACTAAAAAGACATAACTTTCCTACACAGCAAAGGGGAAACACAATGCAGCCAAAAAAGCGTTCTGAGTTGCGCATTATGCTGGGCAAAAGGTACTATACCTATCGGCGTTATCTTAACTGGTATTTCGGCAGTAAAAACTATGCTCAAAAAAGAGAAACCGACTTACTGCCTCTAACCGTCTTTACTCATCAAACGCCTTTAATTCGTAAACTCAGAAATGTAGATATGCAGCTCCAGTATAATAAGATTAAAAATCTGAAGTTAGCGGTAAGTAACATTAACGGCATTATTATTGAGCCTGGTGAAGCTTTCTCTTACTGGAGACTGATTGGAAAACCAACTAGAGCGAAGGGTTATTTAGAAGGAATGGTGCTATTTTACGGTACATTTACGCCTGGTGTCGGCGGCGGGCTTTGTCAGCTTTCAAATTTAATATACTGGATGACCCTACACACACCTCTTACAATAACGGAAAGACATCGGCACAGCTTTGATGTTTTTCCTGATGTAAACAGAAGTCAGCCCTTTGGTAGCGGCGCTACCTGTTTTTATAACTACCTTGATTTACAGATACGCAATGATACGGAACAGTCATATCAGCTGCGAGTATACCTTACCGACAAACTACTTGTAGGCGAGTGGTGTACACAAAAGCAACCCCTATCTAAGTATGAAGTTTACGAAAAAGACCACTGGATTTCACATGAATACTGGGGTGGTTACCTCAGGCACAATACTATTTACCGCAAAGTGTCTAATCTGAACGGGGATTTGCTGGATGATGAATTTATAACTGAGAACCATGCTATTATGATGTATGAGCCGTTTCTGGCAGAAGGGTATAGTAATGCCCCGTAACGAAGGAAGTCTACAACTGAATAGAACTGCTTGTTTATAAGATGCAACCATGGGTACCGCTTATTATGGAAACTCCAGATTCAGAAATAACTGTAACCATCAAGCAACCCCTGGCTTACGGCTATTCTATAATCTACTAGGGCTTATTAATAACTGAAACAAGCAATGCTGAACCAACCACAGCCAAATTTTCTTTAACGGTCAATGCCATAATTTCTCTTGGGGAATCAATGTTTCAGTTAATATTCCCTTGCTTTTCGAACCCTGCTGATGTAGCTCAATGAAAGAGGAACTTAACAGATGGTTCGGTTATTTATTCCCTGCTGTCCAGCTTATCTGTTGCGTTCTGCTGTTTGGCTGTTTAACTTGCTGCTGAAACTGATGAAAGAATAACCTGAAACAAGCAACAGGTTACAGACATCACAACGCCAAACTCCCCCGATTTTAGGCAACATCCCTAATCCCATTTTAAATGAAGGTCAGGAATTCTTTTTCTAACTGCAGTCCCGAAACTGTCAGTAAGCACTACTCCCTTTTTTGTGTTAAATGACGGTTTCGGTTATTTATTTCTTGCTTATCTAGCTAGTTAGGGTATTGGCTGGAGTTTGGCTGTTCCAGTTATTTTCTATAACTGCTTGCTCTGGTTATTTATTACTGGCTGGTTGCAGTTATTTATCTCTGTCAGCACTGTTCAGCGGCTTTACCCCTCAGTAGTTATTGCTTGATACTTATCCTTAACTGCTGTAGCCAGGCCTAAGTATGGTTACGGTTTATTCATCCGCCGCTTTCCGTGAACGGCTGCCCGCAACCTTCAACAATTGGTTCCAGTTATTTTAGTCTTCATCATATATATGTACATCTAACAAGCTAAAACTAAAGCAAATTGTGAAATTTTTTAAGATTTTTGCAAAAAACCAGGCATCTAAGGGCATAATTTAAATCCGTTTTTTTATTTGCTATCATTCTGCTTATTCATACTAATACCTGAGATTTTCCATTCCCCATCCCAGTTCTCGAAAGATATATCCAGTATTACAGTTTCCGTTTTTCCTTCAACTTTTACTCGGCTTATATAGGTATCATCTGTTTTAGTTACATCAAGCGGCTCAATGTTAACGACATCTGTACCCTTACTAGCTAAAAGCCCTACGCCTTGATCAGGTACTATTAACTTGTTAGCCGTTTCGTTATCTCCGTTGACGGAAGCTTGGATGAATCGGACAGATAAATCACTTAAATGTTTTTCTACTGGCTCAGCTTCGCTGTTTGGGTCACTCTTACTTGAGCATGCGATACCCAAGATAAGAATAATACAAAGCAACATAATAAATGAGATAATCCGAATCTTCTTCATGTTATTCCACCTCCTTCCTCAATAAGCTATTAAACAGGCAAATGAGATGCACACTTAGCTCAAACTGCTGCACTTTACAATCTTAACTACACAAGGAATTTTTGTTATTAGCCTTCTTTAATAAAAAGGTTGCCAGAAAACTTTGAATAAAAAATGTCACAGGAACCCCAAACATAACAGCAAGCCAGTTAAATGGGTCTTTACTTATTATTACAAGTGCTGAACCAACAAAGTAAAAGATAACTGTCATAAAAATTCCATAAATCCAACCTGAGAATTTTGTACCCCTTTTACTTATTAATTTAAAAGCCACAAAACCGAAGATCAGGCTTAATAATATAAATGCCGCTTTATTTACAAGGACTATTGAGTAAGAGTATCCCCCTGTTAACTTAGGCAACATGTGTTCAGGCATAAGTCCTAGTTGAATACGAACTTTATCAGTCAGCCTAGCCAGACGATAAAGTACAGCCGTTGATAAAGCAACCTCGAAAACAATTATCGTTAATACAGTTGCTACTGAGCAAATTACCAAGTTCTTTATTTCGTTAACAATATTAGTAGTCACTGGCTTACCTCCACTTATAAAAAGCTAACTACCTTTTAGTTTCAGATAACGATAAAGCAAATAACTGATTAGCCCTATCGGAAATAAAGCAACCGTTAATATCGTCCAAACCCAGTGGTTCATCCCAATCTTCCTTGCATTAACCCACACATATATGCCAGAGATAACTCTTAGCCCCAGCATTAAAGAATTAAATATTTGAACCGCTATTACCGCTGCACTCACACAACCCCTCAAAAATAGGAATAAATAGCCAGTTTAAATGGCCCTAAAAAGTTACTGTAAAATACGACAAGTTATTGGAGATGGTTACTTTAATACATATTGATAATTATCTGTTTCTTTATCTCCAATAAACCTTCTGTTCTCAAAATATAAAGTTTGGTCCTTTTTACCAGTAAAACGCAAATAATCCCCATGATACGGCACATCATTATTTTCAACAAATTCTTTTTCAACTTCGTTCAGTAGTTCTTGGTATAGTAAGACCTTGCTTTCAGCCACAAGGTTTATAAGCGTTAGAAAACCCGCACTATTATGCCTAATTAATATAAAATTTTCACCTATCCCTTCTATAAAATAATTCCCTTTACTTTCCCCCAGTTCTTGCAAGTCATAAACTTCAAGTACCTCTCCTGTAATATCAGAAATTAAATACGCTTTTTTACCATCTGTAATAACCACTTTGTCTTCGAACAATGTTACATTTTTTTCAAACCTATTAAAATATCTTGCTGTTGCCCGATGTTTTACTTTATTTTTGTATAGGTACAGACTGTGTACCTTATTAATTATACTGGGTTCTCCATAAGTATTAACAATTGTAGCTATCTTATTTCCGTTCGGCGTTTGCTGTACCTCCATTTTTAGAAACCCATCAGTTAAACCTAAAGCAGAAATTTTTGTGAAGCTTTTATCCTTATCTGCGTAGTAAAGAAGACCATTATCAGGATTTAAAATATAACCCTCTCCATTCTCTAAGCTGCTCAATACATATTGATTGTTTATCCAGACGATTTGAGAGTTTTCATCCCAATATACATCTGCTCCTAATGCCTCGGCGACAAATCGCAATGGAACTAATGTTCTTCCGTCTGTTATCCTGGCGGGAACATCCAAGGCAATACTATTTCCATTTATGTACGCTTTAAGCTTACCTATCATTAAATGTACATTATTTTCTATATTAGTTATAGTTACAGTCTTTTTACTGTTATCCCATTTCACCTTTGCTCCCAATGATTCAGAAACTACCCTTAGAGGAATAAATATTCTATTTTCCTCCTTTAAAGGAGGTACATCAGAATTTAATTTCTCTTCATCTACCATGATTTCAATAGACTGGTTAGCCCATAATACTGAAGGGAAAAAGGCCATTGATATAAATACGCCAATACAAATGGAATATATTAGTTTCATAATCCTGTCCACCCACCTTTCAAATTTAAGATACTTATATATATATAATTTTCCACTCAACACCTTATCAAAAAAATACTAACCTAGACAATCCATTCTTGTATAAAACGCTCTTCACTTTGCTAATTAGCACCTAAAAGGCAATATGGGAATAACAATAAACCATAATATCAGAAAGAGCGGTACCAAAAACGCCGCCAACCTTTCCTGCTTTACTCCTACTAACCACATTATGCTGGCAAATACCGCACCAATAAAGGCATCGGTTATAACCGTAGTAACCAAAAACACTGCTCCTGGTGTATGAGGCGAGATAGCCCCCTCCCAGATTGCATTTACAACAAACCCAGGTAGGATATGAACTAAGTCCATGGGTGCTGCCGATTTATTTAAAACCACTATCGCATAGAGATTAAACAGAAAGGATAAAGAGCCGAAAATAAGAACGCCCTTTTTAACAGCCTGATTGAAGTTTGAATAGTTCCTGGTCTCCATTGTTTCATACCCCCCGTTACATCAATGGTATTGCAACTTCCGCCAGTACCCCATTCGTAAATTTAAGAACCATCCTTAATCCCGAATCCGTTTCAGGAATAAATGCAGTAGTATAAATAAGATTACCGTTACCATTTTCATCAATACTGCTTCTAAGTGGAACACCATACTGCCTTTGAACATTTTCTACTGTATCACCAAGCTTGATATTCCTTCGAGTCTCGCTATTTTGTTTCAGCACATATACAGGCGGCTCATAAGGATCTGACTGTTTCTTTATGAAGTTATCATTGGGAACCTTCACATCTTCATCATCCAGTAAATCATATTCTGTAATATATATCATTGGGGTATAGTTGTTGAGCTTTGTGTAGTGGACATTCCGACCCAACGCTTCAGACACGAACCTCAGTGGAACCAGAGTTCTTCCTGATATAATCTTTGGCGGTACATCTAACTCCATTTTTTTTGAATTTATAAGTGCAATCTTTTTGTCAATGCCTAGGCTTATATCTACTGAATCCTTCCAGATGTGTATTGTTTGGGTTGAAGTTTCCCAGTGAACCTTAAAATCCAGTTCTTCTGCAATAGCCCGCAAAGGAACCAATGTCCTGCCGTTTTCAATTCTAGGTTTAACATCCGTATTGAGAAAATGCGTATCAACTACAATATGTACGGAGTTATCCATGCCTGCATATGCAGGGGAAATGAAAGTAAGCAGAGCAAAAATCATTACATTAACAAAAACGAAATGCTTACGCATTGTACCCCTCCCCATAATTAGAGTCATAATCCCTTGCTAATCAAGATAGCCACCATACAACCTTATAATTTCTACTTTAGAGCTTTCGCTAACGCTACTATTCATCATCTGCTCCTTTTACCAAAAACCAGCCTATATTTTTTCCATCACTGTTATCGCCCTCAAATCCCTCATATTCCGAACGGAACCTTTCCAGTACCTCTTTTGCACTATCCCCTACCCTCACCCCTAAATCGGTTTTAATTTCGGGACTAAAGACAGAAACGATATACACTCTGCTGGTTTCTTTTCCACAACCACCTCAGCGCCTTTACTATACTCCATGTGTTCAAGCGGTTCTCCGTAATAACCTATAATATCCTCAACAACTCTAGTACTGTAATCATTGCCCAGTGATTTAATTACATCTTTCTTTGAATCTCCTATATGAATACCCGCCAGGCTAACCTCTTTGGGCACCCGAACATTCCTAAACTCTAAGGGCTCACTCCTGTTCTTTCTTGCCAATTACACTTAAAGTTAAGTATCCAAGTACAACCCCGCTTAGCACTAAGGGTAAGTCGCTGTAATATCGAGGAAATGTCGGAGAGTATATATACATACCAAGTGTTGTAGGTAAAATCAAAGGATGGATAGCAATATACAGTGCTGGCAGTCCAACAGCTAGTAGTTTTATCCAGTCAATTTTCCATTTGCCTTGTTTTCTAAATGCACTAATGAAACTGGGCAAACTGATTAATAAGCCTAACGCATAAGGGATAACTACAGATGAGATGAAATGATATAATCTTATATCTGAAACGGAAATATCAAATTTTGGCGCTGCCCGATAGTATTCAGCTTGTAATACAATATATAGAAAAAATACCGCATAAACGAAGATACATATAAACTTGAGTAACTTATTCGACTTCATGATTGCCCCCTTTCATACTATTTTAATGGCAACTCTATTCTGTCTTTCCCTCATCTTGCTTTAACTCTATCAAAGCCTCTAATATGGCCTCTCTTACTGCATACTTAATGACGAAGAACAATACAAAAGATAATAGCAGTAGAATGACAAGGTAATACGGTAACTGCTCAAAAGACACTCCTATTCCTCCCTTCAATTAAGCTATTTTCACTGGTATATGTGATATTCCTCCTGTTTCAAATTCCGCATCCACTCATCCAGTGCTTCTTTATAAAATATATAAATACCATCCTGCTCAATATAAGGGATGTCGATTTTACCTTGCTGAAGCAGTAACTCCAATCCGTTCTGGGGAAGCCCTAGATAATCAGCCGCACCTTTAAGATACATATAGCTATCTTCTGACTCAGCCTTACTCAGATCTTTACGGAGATTCTTTATTTCCGAGGCCACTTCCTGTAACCCCATATCATCCCTCGGTTCCCTGGATGGACTAAGGCTATTTGCCACCTGTTCAAGACCCTTTGAAATCCAGAAGGACCCGACTAGAAAGGAAACTGCCAAGATTATAATTGTTATCATAAGTCCTTTTTCTTTGCTCATTTACACCCTCCTCAATAAATATAATAGCTAAGTAGTTCTTTAATCCATTCCTTAAATTCCTAGGAAGAGCCATTCCAGGTGAACGCTGGTTACCAGAATTCTATAAGCCATACCCTCTCTTTCGTCGGTGTTTCCATTCACTAAAATACTTCCTGTACAAATATCGGAAGTATAAAAAACACGATGTAAAGACAAGGAAGTAAGAGCAACTTTAGTGCAGTAGTTACTTCTTTCTTGTTCACCTTATGTATTAGTACCAACAGGATAAAGGCAATTACTGCATACATTGGATACCCTATAAGCGATACCTTAATAGCCCAGTCAACGGTATCGGCTGCTCGATAAGCAAAGAGTGCTGCATATACATAAGGACTCACCCATTGAAATATAAGAAATGCTACTAATGAAAAACCAAACCATAAAGGTAATGGGTAGTTATTCCTTTTCTTTGAGTGCATCAAAAATATCCCCCAGTTTCTTCTCAATGCGTTCTATACCAGTTTTCAAGTTCCAGGCAATTACACCTAATATAATTGCTATTACCCATAACCCCATACCACTGCCTCCCGCACAATTAATTTCAGCCTCTAACCCGTTCACTCCTTAAACTCCAATACTTGACCTAAATAGTAATCCTGACTAAATCTGCTCCCATCCTTATTTCGCCAACCGATTGATATTTGCAAAGGAATTAACATTACCCTTAATTCTTCTTCAGATAGCCCTCTGGCATAAATAAATGCATGATATTCGGCTAGAGAAACTTTTTCCCCATCAGCATTCCGATACGAAGAGCCCCCAGACCAGGCTCGATGAGTATCTTTGTCCAATGCCGCCTGGAAATCTTGCACTGTAGGCACTTCCAGTTCTTTATCGGTCACATGCGACGAATTACTAATCTTTACTTGAAACTCCAGTTTCCGAAAATCATTTATAGATGGGTTATCTATACCAGCAGTTCCGACACTCTCAAATTCCTCCTGAGTTAACCTGCTCACTCTAGCAGTTATGTTGATTCTAGGGGTGGTGAATAAATCAAATCGGCCACAGCCTGAAACGATAAGCACCATTAGTAGTAAGCCTAATAAGTATCTTTTCATTAATTCTCCTCCCAGTGAACTACTTAGTGATTAAGTAAATTGCAACTGCAACCAAAATCCCTGGAATCCCAGCATAGAAACAGGCAAGAGTTAATGATTGTCTTTCTTTCCTGTCCTCTTTAGTTTCAGTACTAAAATTTGCTCGGTTTTGATGGCCACTGACAAACGCACCTGAAAAAACACCAGATAGTAGCCAGCATCCCAGCCCGAAATAAGTAGCATACCTATTAATTAAGGTTATGTCTCTAGTCGCAATAGCAATAAATAAGACGACACCAATTCCTACTGCTAAACCCTTGATAAACATTAAAACCCTCCCCCAAAAATTCAGTAGCGGCAGTAGACCTCCTTCAATATTTTTCCATATAATATTACTAAATAGCAGGATACAAGCCTATATAAGCGGAAGTAAGAAGGAAATGCGAAAGTGAATTCTGAAAGGAGTTCTGAAATGATGTTCAATGTCTGGACTACTATCTTTCAAATAATAAACTTTGCCCTAGTTCTAATGGTTCTACTGGCTGTACTCTATATCCTAATTAAATTACCAAGAGACATTTCCCGAATAAAAAATCGATTGATAAGCATTGAACGAGCTCTAAAAGAGGATAAAAAATCTGATTAAAAATAGTTCTGAAACCATTGAGCCACGGAGGGATAACCATGAATAATGTGCTAAAACCGTCATCTAAAAGCACCATAGAAGGTATCATCATAGTAATATCTGCAATATTGATTGGCTTCATTATGAGTTACCTTCGAACCATTCCTGGTATTCTTTACCTGCAACAGCTCGCTTTTTCAGCTTTCGTTACATACTGGTTATCCGTAGTTCTTCGGCGATATATTGGGTCGGCAACGCTGGTCATAATTGTCTCCATTATTGCAAACTATAGTATCGCTGTATCGTTTGATCACTTAGGACCAGGCCAAGTTTTCTACCGCTTTACTGGTATAAGTTCCAAAATAGGCGGGCCAAGTATATTGGTCGGGTCTATTCTGGGCTATGCAATCTGGAAACATATATAGGCAAAGGTAGATTAGTTATTAAATTAAGTTATAGCGCTGTCACTGGGGCGTTTTGTCTTAATTTTATTCGTTAGATTTCATATGAGGATAAAATTAGTCAATCATAACTATCTCCCACCCATCTTGGAACTTCTGCAAAACGAACATCCTGCCGTTCACATTGCCATCTGGCCTAACCCACGAAACACCAGTAATAACCTCAGGCCGACCAACATCTCTTTCTCCCATAAAACCAATCTCTTTCAAATTCTCGACTTCTTCATTCCAGTTAAGTAATTTTTTGACCTGGGGGAAATAATCTGAACTTACCGCCGACTTGATTTTATCATCGTCATTCTCTTTAATACCCTCGAAATACTTTAAGATTACCTCTAATACATCTAGATTGAGCCTTGTATCAATTATCAACTGGTCTTCTGTTAATTCAAGCCTATCTATCTTTTTTTCTAGCTTGGTAATTTGACGGCTATATTGTACAGTTTCATCATATAACTTCCAGTTTGCTTTCTCTAAATCAGCTACTTTCTGGGTCAGTTCCTCTTTTTCTTCTATGATTTTATCGACTTCATTTTGACTAGCGCACCCGCTCGCCAACAATAAGACTAACCCGATTAAAAGAAATTTTTTGATAGTAACCACTTCCTTTAATTAACCAAAAACTTCAACTAACCGCTTTTTTACTCAACTCCAAAACAGAATGTCCCATTATTGTCCCAAGAACCACTTCAAAGTTGCCTATAAAATGGGAATACATGCTGTCTAAGTTATTTAAATATGATTGCAAAGGGATTCCCATATGGCTTAAGATACTAATTGCACCAAGGTTAATAACTAATAAAGCTAACAAGAGCAGGATTATTTGAGGAAACATATTTGCGCAAAATTTTTGATAGTATATATGCCAAAAATGCCGTAAATGCTAGAACGGGAATGTACTGTAAAGAATATCTAATGGCCTCATTCACGGTAATACCGCCAGGGATTATCTTTATGTAACCCACAGCTATCGTAAAGATTATTATAAAAGGTATGCCAATATCCTTTGGTTGCTTGCCTTTACTTGAAGCAGACAAAGAGCCCCACCTCATTTCCTTACTCCTCCCAAATAAGTGCCTTACCAACTAAAATACCAAAAAGAATGCCTACTAACGGAAACGCCAGCATAGCAGTCCCCCACAGTTTTAAATCTAAGCCAAGTATTTTGGTACCATAAGGGCTAACAAGCAATATCCCCGCACCCATAACAAGAATCGTAAGAAGCAGTTGCCCCCAAGCAAGGTTAAGCCCTTTATTAAACGGTACTAACTCCAGCAGTAAGCCTGTGAGTATAAGAACCAGAGTAACTACTGGAAAAGTACTTGTCATCTGTTCATAGTTCAATGTGAATACAGCTTTTCGGTACGGTATATAGTAGTAGGTATACGCACCACATCCCAGTGCCACGATTATTAGCCTTAATAATAAAACTCGCATAAAACCTCTCCTCCTCCTATTCCCTTCACGCTTCTGCCTGTTTGTATGGTGAGGTTAAGAATATATATCCAAATACTACACCACTTAAAATTAAAATTGGTTGATTTCTACCCAATAGAAGTATTAGCAGGTAAAAGTACTTAGAAATAGGAGAGTAAGCTACCAGCGGTATTAGAGCAACTATAAAAGTAGGTAACCCTACGCCCAAAAACTTAACCCAATTCCAGCGCCATCTACCTGACTTCTTTAATTCGCTGACCAGCTCAGGTATTCCGAGTAACAGTCCGATTAGTATCGGAAATAGGCCGTTAAAAATAATAGCAGGATACATGTTAAAAGTAGCAGCAGATATTGACTGCAACTCTTTTCCGTAAGCTTCTCCTTTGTAAATAACAAACCCGACTAGTATTACATATAAAAACAGGCCTACGGTTTTCCAAACAGCTTTCCAATTCATAAATGATTCCCTCCTTACTTTCCATATATACTACTTATCTCCCGCAGTTACCTGCAAATATTTTCCATGCAAAACCCAGCGCAGTTAACTGGGTTTAGAAATGTCTATTTGCTGGCTACATTGAACTCCTCCAAGTAATCAAGTGCCCTTTCTTTTTCAAGACCTTCCAATTCTGGGTCTATAACCTTAACATCTGTTTCTTTTATGAGGTCAAAACGGTATTCATCCCAACCTTCCTTTCCTTTTTCAGATGTAATTTTATTTCTGAGTTCTGCACGGGCCAATGCTCTTTCGTAACCTCTGGGCAGGTATGTTTCCCAGTAATACTTTTCACCAACTGTGTCAATGTAATTTTGAATATCTTCGGGCAGCTCATCAATTCTTTCTCTGGTAGCCTCAACTTGTTTATTAATTTTTTCCTGCGATACCGATATGCCAAGTTTTTTAGCAGCAGCGTATTGAGTATAATCCGACAGCAAAGATGCATAGGCTATCAGTTTCGGGGCGTAGCTTTTCATTACTTCTAATTGCTTTGTGACTTTGGCCTTGGTATCTTCCGAGGGCCAGTCTTCTGGGAATTCTTCCATCCTGGCCATATTATCTTTTATGGTCTGTATCTTACTTTCGAATTCCCTGCGAGTCACCTGCTGCCCCTCAATTTCCATAATAATAGTTTCACCGATTTCATTTCGCACCTCTTGGTCCTTTACCTCTTTTGGCTTACTGGGTGTACAACCAATGATAATTAAACCCAAAACCAATATAGCCATCAGTATAATTTTGCTTAAATGTTTATCCGATCTTCGTTTAAAAAACATTTCTTACACGCCTCCGTTATGCGTATGGGCTTCTCCCTCTCAGCAATCTTCATTACTTATACTCCATAAAAAATAGGGAATCCTCATCTTCGTTCAAACCAAAATAATTAGTACCTCTAGGACCGTAAATTATTTCTTCTATTGTGTCTTCACCAATATTCCATATAATTACTCCATTTCTGTCCACCCTGTTACCTACAATAAAACTTGCATTGATGAATAACCGTTTTCCTTTTTCACCCCACTCCATTTCCCCAATACGCACATCGCCCAGGTTAAAATCACTTTCAGATAGCAGATTACCTTTCAAGTCATATATCTGTATCGTTTTGTAGTAAGACCTCGGCTCGCTTTGTATCTGTAAAACCGCAAGTTTATTGTCCTTGAATAATGCAGGATTATGAGCACTATCAATTATTTTTTCGGCCTGTTCTGTATCAGTATCAAATAAATAAATGTCACTTAGATATTCCTGCTGCCGCCAGCATTCCATTACTATCCTTTTATTGTCACTTAACCAGTAGAAATTGACGGGTAAAGGACCAAAGCCATCATCGCTGATTTTAGGGTATAGCTTTGTAGCAATTTCTTTTATCTTCTGGCCTTGGCCATCAAATAGCAAGAATTTTAAAGGGCTGCCTTCCCCCTGACAAGTGAACATGGCAATTTTTGCGCCATCGGCTGACGGCTTCGCTCCTAAATTATAATTATTACCGTTATACTCTAATTCAGCTGTCTCCCAGTTCTCAGTATCTAATATCCTTTCGCCGTCCAGCAACAATGTTTTCGAATTATCAGCCCAGGCTGAGGTCCAAATGAACATTGGCACCTTAGAGCCTATGTGTTTTAATTGGCCAGTGTGAATATCGTAAACCACAGGAAAACCACTAGCAGACTCACCCATACTTTCCGTTACTCTAATCATAGAAATTTTACTTTTATCAGGAGAAATCTGAGGCGCCTGGTAAAGACCATGTTCAAAGGTGGCTACCAAATTCTTGACACCACCTTTTCCAACCAGCCAAATTGATTGCGAACCTTCGTCAAACTCCTTAAAGACCTCATCTTTGGGTACTGCTGGTACTATATCGTACAAGTTTTCAGTAATAGTACGCACTTCTTCTTCCTGTGTACCGTCTTGGTATTGCGTTGAATAATAACCCTTGATACTGTGCAGTCTGTTTCCTTCCCATTTCTTTGGCATATAGTAATAGTCACTGTCTCCTTGGGCTAAGATATGCAGTTTCCTGTCTTTAGGGTTAAATAAACCCAAGTCAACCGTGTTTTCAGGCTCTACCACTGCATTCGCCCTTATATCACTTAATACCCCTAATGCCAACCACTCAGTATCTGGAGACCAAACAGCATTTCCAACAGTTGTAGTTGATAAAACCTGTTTCTGTGTATCGGCTTTTAACACTACCCCTTGCCCCTGCATGGAAGTTCCCAAACTTATCCAGACATACTTACTGTTTGGAGACCAACTGATTGCAGACGGACCTTTCATATCCAGACGGGTAGGTTGCTGTTGTCCAATTTTCCAGAGATATATTGGCATTTCTTCCCATGGGTCATTATTCAAACTAAAAATAACTGCACTCTTATCTGGTGACCAGTCTGCTTTACGAAGGTCTTCTTTCTGTTTTAAACGGGCACTTATTTCTTGAAAAGTACCATTTTGAACCTGGAGTTGGCCTTCACGGGAAGAATTCAGCCCGTTTGATACGGTAAGAATAATAATTTGTTGGTCAGTTAAGATAATAACCTCATTGCCAGTAGGACTCCACGCTGCACCACGAACTATATCTTTAATCATGGGAGTAATAGGGTATTCCTCTGAAGCATCCGCTAAATAAAACTGACTTGGCTCGTCATACATATTACCTGCCGCTTTATAGAAAAACCTTTCTTCCGTAGGGCTAGGTGAAGAATATTCTGGACTTGTTTCTTTGGTATATTCAAACTCACTTGTTGCTAAGTCTAAAACATAGATTTTGGATGCTCCCATAACCTGCTCTACAAATATCTTTTGATCATTAAATAGCCATGCTGCTCTATTTGGACCAAACATTTCGCTTTTGATAATTTGTTTGCTGGAACCATCAATGCTAACAATTTCGATTCCCTCAGAGCTTTCATAATTAGCGATAATATAAAGAATTTTAGTGCCATCATGTGACCATCTTGGCTGCGCAGGCCGCTTTAACCAAGTGCCGTAGAATTCATCATTTGTGGTGCGCTTAATCCCTTTGACAAGCAATTGGGGATTGGAAAAATCAATATCTGATACATAAAGGTCACCTTCCCTACTATAAGCTATTTTTTTACCATCATAGGATATGTCATATGACCATATATCCTCTGTCAGTTGAACCTCATTTAAGACTTCCAACTTATCCCTATACAAAAACAAAGCCCTATCACTAATCTGGAGTACAAGCCTTTTTCCGTCATTTAACAGTTTGAAGCCAGAATGGAAACCTACAGAGCCTGTCCCTTTGTAAATTTCTTTTTTCGAAGCAGTCTTTAGGTTGTAGGTAATTAATGAAAACTTTGAAACATTTCGGCTTCTAAGCCCAATAAGCAGATTGGTTCCTACCTTATTTACAAAGCTAATAGTATAGTCTTCCTCAGGATATTCAGGAAGCACCGTTTTTATAGCAATACCGTTATAAGTATCTTGAGCTACAGATTTGATGCTAAAACTGGTCAACAATTCCTGGTCTTCATTATCAGTAATACTTTGTTCTGCCTCACTGTCTTGTTGAGTGGGTGTTTTGCTATCCTCATCACCTGACGAGGTTTCGCCCACCTTTAGTTTACTTCCACTAGAAGAACAGCCAAATAAAGTCAGAGAGACTGCCACAATGATAAGGGCAACCAAAAGATGTCGTTTCATCCTCCCACTCCTTACCCCTTTAATCGTTCATCCATCCATTTAAAAAGCTCAGGATACTGTTCGGCAGCTAGATAACTAATGGTTCTTTTATCGCTATACATACCAGTAACATCTATAACCATAACCGTGCCATCTTCCATACCAATTGAGTATGATATTGGTATATAGCCAAAAATACTTACCAGAGTTAGTCCAAGCGTCTAAGGAAAGGGAATTAACTTAACCCAAACACTTTAAAAATAAATGCAGCTGGTAGAAAAAGTATGGAATCATCCGTTATTAATATACTTACTCTCCAGATTACAATAGCAGAAATAACCGTTATAAGAAACTTTCTAAAACTTGTTATCCATTTCATTGCATAGGCTAAGGCGAGGGCTAGAATTACAAAGGAGATGCTTAAGGCATAAACTGAAGAAATCATGTAACTAAAGAAATACATAGACAACCCGCCTACCCAATACAGCCATGTAATCCCTTCAGCGGCGAGTAAAACGGACAGGCCAGTTATTACCAATGCCCCAAAAGTTAACATTAAAGAATCATACATTCTAAGTATTCATCCCCCTTAGTAAAACATATAAGAAACCTATGTGATGATAGGCCATAACCGCAGAACAATGTACGACAGCAACCCAACAAATGATACCATTAAGAATACCTTTCTCTGTAGCCGCCAGTAATAAGCCACCGCTATAACAAAGAATATTCCTATAACAATGTCCCAGGTAATCTTTTTGGAAATTACTAATCCAAAACCAAGACTGGTGTTTAAACTGGTTAAAACCATGGCAGCCAGGAGAACAGCTTGCACCATACTGAGCAGAATAACTACGAAGTTGAATACCCAGTCAAAATATCTTCTTGAGTTGTCTTGGGTATCAGGTGGTAATGTACCACTCATTCTTTTACACCTCCGCTTTAAATTCTTCTAATGAAGTCGCCAATAACAGCATACTCAAACCCTTTCCCCGTGAATGCCTTAATAGCAGCATAAATTGCATATAGAGTTAGTCCCCAAAAAATCAGCAACCACCCTGGAACGGGTGAAACATGTCCTCCCCAACCCAGTGTCCTAAACCCAAACAATGCAGGAATGTAAAAGAGAATGGCTAAAGTGATTTGATAACCCAAAGCTTGCTTAGCATGTTCTGCGGCAAAATTTGATTTATCCTTTTGTATCACATAAATTATTAGAGCGACTGTTATCCCACTGGTTCTAAATAGAATGCCAAGATGGGCTATTCCTGCAAGTATCTTCTCTTCAGATGTTCTCAAGTTGTAGGTCTCCTTTCGCCTTCATCAATGAATTGCACAAAAAATCTAACGGATCCACCCTTTCACAACCTTTCATATTCCTCAGCCAATCCGATAAACCATTCTTTATCTTCTTCCTTACTTGTTATTAGAAACTTATAGCTTTCCTTGTTAGATGATCTCCACCGTAAAATGTATTCTTCATCATTGGCTATCCATTTTATATCCTTAATATCCTGATGCTCAATAACTTCAGCTGGATACTCCTCAAACCAACCTGAGGCTATCATAAAAACAACTTCTTGGGCTTGGTTGCGATAAAATACCTTTGTTACTGGATGGGTAAAACCATCATTATCATAAGTAACTCTGGTAATGCGATAATCGGACGACAACTTGGGAATTCTTATCGTACCTATTTCTTTCTCTGCTTCACTTAGCGTTTGAAATGTTATATGGGTTTCAGTTATGAAATAGTTATACGACATAAATGACATCCCTAATAACAACGGAAGTGCTACAACAGTAAGAATAATCCGTTTTTTCATCTCTGGAACAACCTTTCCCTTAGGAAATTCACCTTTTAGTGCGCAAAAAGCAGTGTGTAAGACATAAAGAAATTACCAGCTCACACTTTTTTGTGGGGGGCTTATTGCTGCTAGTATCTTTTCACTTCCATGAAGGCTCCCCCATAAGGAATTTCCAAATTGCTGTCTAAGTTAACTAATCTTTTCGGACTGACCCCCTAATTTTGGACAGTAAGCCTTAAATGCTAATGCATTCATAAAATTTCAGCCCGTTCATTGCCAAACCATTATAGCCAATCCGTCCATTCCGTCAAGGGTAAAGGCATACGCCCTCGCTGCGCTCGCCCTTGACTACATTCCCGCCTTGGCTGTTAAGTAATTAGCAATGAACGGTCCAGAAAATTTATAGTTTAATTTCTTTGGTAGTAATAGCTTCCTTGCTCGGTGTAAGCGGGATTTTACTGTAGTGACAGGAACTTCTAACATGCTGGATATTTCTTTATAGCTAAACTCATTTAAGTCCCTCAACACCAATACCACCTTGTAATGCTTAGGCATATGCTGCTCTAAAATATGGTGTATGCACCACTGGAATTCCCTCCGTACTATCACCCGTTCAGGGTCGATAGAAGAATCTTCGGGCGTTATGTATCCAAGAGAAATTGACATGTGTTCTCCCTTTTTTCGTTTCTTAGCTAAAAATGTATTCACGGCAATCTTACTGATCCATGTCTTTAAACTAGCATCTCCCCGAAACCTATTCATGTGCTGGAATACCTTTATAAATGTTTCCTGGGTCAGATCTTCTGCATCATGCTTGTTATTACACAGCTGGTATGCAAGATTATAGATATAGCTCTGGTGCTTGGTAACAATTTGTTCGTAGGTTTCCAGATTTGTTTGTGGAAATGAATTTTGCATAGACTGTTTTTTCCTTCTCTATATAAAGATGCACGAGACTGTAAAAAAGTTTCGCTTTTAAAGAGAAAAGGCCTAACATTTCTGTCATAGGCCTAGTTGATAGATAGCTCATTTGTATTTAACTGTAAAAGGATGTTGCCAAATTATCTCTAGATATTTCCTGAACTACCATCTGCGTCAATAGCAATATCAGCATACTTTAACCCGAAGAATGTAATAGGCTTTACATTAAAGGCATCCGATAACTTATCTGCCCTAAACGGCTATTTCCCGACAAAGGCATGTTCTGTCCTTCTTGACCTTTTATTAGCCAAATCATATTCGTACAGCATATGCCCTCTGAAGAATTCCACCCTAACTTTAACCCTACCGTTAAAGACTATATCCTTGTATTTTCCCTCTGGTATTTTCATTACTTGAAAATCGTTCCTTGGATTGGCGTTTAGGGCATCCGTATGAATTACTATCTCTTTATCAACAGCATCAATTTTATAACTCTTCAATAAGCTGTACATAGTAAGCTCGTGTGGGCCATTATTAATAATATAAAGCGTGCCCTTAGCATCGTGATTTAGAGCCAGCCCGCTGTCGTCAAAATCAAGGATAGCTTCTTTAAGAGGTAACGGCACTGCCTTTGTTTCTTGAATAGCAATATTAACATATGTGTAGTAGGGCACCCCTATAGCAGCCATGAGAACTAAAATAATCTTTGGACCTTTTTTCATCAATACTCCCCCAGCTCAAGTGTCATCCCGTTCTTATCCAAAACCCCAACCAACAGGGAATATCTCTATCCCAGTAATGACACTTGACTCATTTAACTCCTCTGTATCTATCTTAAATTCAATATAATAGTTATTTTGCAGTTTTACGGAGTTCTTTGGCAAAAATACTTGTCCAAATCCCCTTTTTCACTAAATAGAAAAATCCTAAGAACCAACTATGTAAACTTTTGATAGTTATTTACTTTTAGTAAGTAAATTCTCCAAAGCTAATTCAAGTGTAGGAAATAGAAATTCAAATCCTTCCTCGATAAGTAAGTCAGCTAATTTTCTCCCGATAAACCCAGAACCACCAGCAATAACGATTTTCATATCTTCACCTCATCGGACAAATTATTGCTAGGACAGTCTTTCGGTAGATAACTAAGGTACAAAAGAATCTTCTTCCTATTTCACAAAGAGTCCTCCACTATCTATGTATTCGGCACCTCCCTTAGTTCACCTGCAAATTTTTACCAGCAACTACTGCCGCTGTACTAAATGATAAGTGCTAAATATTGAAACCTCCTCAGGAAAACACAGCCGCAAAACCAATGGAAAGTTTACTTGACATCCTTATCCAGACCTGCTACATTATAGATGTAAAGCATGCTTTCCATAACATTTTGAAAGGGATGTAGTTTTGAAAAATCGGTTGGAAGAAATACGAAAACAGAGAGGAATTAAGCAAGAAGAACTGGCAGCCGCTTTGGAAGTATCAAGGCAGACAATTGGCTCGCTGGAAAACGAAAGATATAACCCATCAATCATTTTAGCATTTAAAGTTGCTAGGTACTTTAACATGTCTATTGAGGACATTTTTATCTTTGAGGAGGAATAGATTTGTTTAAGAAAACTTCTTTTCACTTCTTTATACTCGTATTGGGAGTTGGCTTGGTGGCCCTTGCTTTTACATTGAATGGGCAGGAAGTTAAGGCAGTATCAGGTGTTATGCTTGGTATCGGTGCGGGGTTATTTGGAATGAGTATTTCAAATCTTTTTACCCAACTCTATGAAGAAAAACACCCCTATGTTAAAAAACAAAAGGAAATTGAATTCAACGATGAGCGCAACGAGATGATTAGGAATAAGGCAAAGGCTAAATCTGGTGATTACGCAATGGTTTATTATTGGCATTGCTTATTTAATGATTCTAATTGATGCACCGTTGTGGGCAACTGTGGCAGCAGTAGCTGTTTATGCTCTGTACAATGTATTGTCACTTTATTTAACGGGCAAGTATCAAAAAGAAATGTAGAAAGGGTGTTTTAATATGGAATTTTTAGCATTTTTAGCTCCGGTGGCGTTTGTCTTTGCACTATCGGCTACTTCACAGGTAAGTTCACTCAAAAAAGAAGTTGCGCATTTAAAGAATGAAATAGACCAGTTAAAAAACTAGCTCATGTAAATTGCATAAGCGATAAAAGCCAGAATTGGAGGAGCCATTAGCACGACTATCCCACAAACTATGCCCGTAATAGCAAACTTTCTCCCTTGTTCCTTGGTGCGCTTTATTTCTATAAATCCTAACACACCGAGTATAAACGCAGCAATCCCAAGAAGAACCCCCAAAAATGGTATGATAACCATAAGTATTATTGACGATATTCCCAGCATCGAAGAAATCCTAGCTTTCGTGTTAGTTTTATCTTCAGTCTGAAGGGAACTTTTAACATCCACATCTTCGCTGATAATCTTTTCCGCCAACTCCTTTGGCGGTAAAAACTCTACCAGTGTCTCATTTATGGCTTTATCGTCGTCTTTACCCTGTTCTTTTTTCTTTTGAAGCATCGAAAGAAGATGCCCTTCTATCTCTAAGACATGTTGTTCTCTTTCCTCTTCTGGGATAGAAACAAGCTCTCCCGATAAATCTTGCAGAAATCTCTGGATGAGGGGATGAACCTTACTCTGATTCCGCATATTTTCCCTCCTTTAAGGATTCTAAAGCTTCATAAAGCTTCTTATGATAATTCAACCGCTGTTGAACAATCTTTTCTCCTTCTTCCGTAATTTGATAATACTTTCTTCTTGGTCCATTCTCCGACTCTTGCCAGTATGATGTAACCCAATTATTCTTACCCATTCTTTTAAGGATTGGATAAATAGAACCGTCAGCCAGGGTAAACAAGGAATACTGGTTTAATTGACTTGTTAATTCGTATCCATACATGGCTTTTTTTCTAACTAGCAAAAGTATCGCCAGTTCAAATACGCCTTTTTTAAGTTGAGTAGTCCATGAGTCATTTTGTATATTCATATGCTTACTATATATCAATGACACCTAGGTGTCAATCGCATATAGTTAAGAAATTTGCTGCCTACCATTTAAGAAACAATAATTCCTTTCGGGGTTCGGGAAAGATTAATAGTAGCCAAAGAAATACCATGTATTTAGCAGTAAGCCCATTTATATTCAAACCACAGCCAAACCCAATCGGTGTAATTGCAACCTTAGATAATTTCAGTAAAGAACTCCCCTATTGTTTATCTTCTTGCTTATATATAAAAATGACGAGTTGCCCCACCAAAAAAGAAACTATATAAATAGCAACATCCTTAATTTTTTCTACGGCAGGTTCTTGTTGGTCAAATAAATATTTGATTATTACAAAAAGAATGGTGCCACAAAAAGCCCTAATATGTTTTGTTTAATGTTCAATTTATTGCCCTTCATATTCCATCTAACACCTCCTTGGCAGTTCGATAGATGTAAGCTTTTGAAGCAAAGAACCTCACCATCCGCAAAGTACTCTTACCAAAATTTCCCGAACAGGTTTCCTCTGTATTAATCAAACCGCTTATCATTCATTATGAAATATAGCAGAACCATACCAAAAATACCTCCTATCAGAAACGGTATTATGTGATACAAATACCCTCGTAAGGTAACTGTTTCCTCAGTTAAAGCCATGACTATAAAAGTTCCCGCCATCCCTCCAAGCATCATAAGTACAAACTGCCGTACCAAATACTTAGGAGACTTCATCCTCTTCTTAATTTCTTTATAATCCATTCGCACAGCTCCCATCTCAGCAGCAGCTTTAAACATCTCTTCTTAAAGTTACAACTATTATCTCTGGTCGATTAAATATTCGCTGCGGAATAATGCTGTTTCCCAATCCCCTGCTAACAATCATTGCAGAAGAACCGTTTACATATTTACCAGAAGTATACTCTGGAAAGAATCCCTGATCAGGAGCAACAACGCCGCCAAAAAAAGGTATTCTTACCTGCCCACCATGTGCATGGCCTGAAAAAATCAAATCAACTTTATTCTTGCTATAAAAAGAGAATAATTCGGGTCTATGTGACAATAGTATTTTAAAGCCTTTTAAGTTGCCTGTTTCTTTTAACACCGAATTGGTTTGACCTGCAGTCATTCCGCTGTCGGGGTCATCTACCCCAACAATAAAAATTCTGTCTTCGCCTCTAGTTAGGCTTTCACTGGTGTTCCTCATAACTTTAACCCCAAGTTTACTTAACTTCTTTTCTAAAGAGTTAAACTTACCAGACCACCATTCATGATTACCCGTAACAAAGTATACTGGAGCTATCGAAGCTATTTTCTTCATTAGCTCCAGACTTGCCGCCTCATTGTAATGCTTACTATCTACCAGGTCACCCGTAAATACTATCAGGTCAGGTTTTGCTTTGCTGATTTTTTCAACTAGAGGTTTCTGGTTTTCCCCAAAAGTCTTACTATGTAAGTCCGATAAATGCACCACCCTGTAACCATCAAAACCATGCGGCAGTTTAGCAGAACTCACAGTAATTCTTGTAGTGGTAATTGAGTTATTCTCAAAGTATAGAAATGCTGCCATACCCAGTAGGAACAGCAACGCTAATAGTAATCTCTTTCCCATTATTTCCGATTTCCCTTCGCCGTTTCTCTTCTATAGGCAGTTGTAAAAATCAATGCTTCTTAATCCTAATCTGATTGTATAAAAAACCTGCCGTAAAAACCACTGTTAATAAAACATATGCAATAATAACATATCGGTTATCAACCATAAATCCTGGCGTTACGAGAAACCAGATCTTTGCACTAATAGTGAGTACAGGGATTGCATATAGCTGTGAAACTGTAGCTAAAAGAAAATTCCTACTTTCATCTGATACAAAGAAAAAGGACCATATGTATAAGGCCTGTATTCGAGCCGATGCAATAACCGATGCGCATAAATAGCATTATCTTGATTACACCCCCTACGGGGCTCTTTTTATCTATATACTTTTTTCGGGGAAGATTGGGGAACATACAAAGCCGTGAAGGCTTACAGGATTGCTCCTGCATACACCCCACGGGTTATCACCTATCTTTATTTTTATTCTGCAGAGTTTATTTTACATATACACAACATTGATTATTGAAATGTTGTAGGATTATACTGAATTTCTTTAATATTAAACTTTGCATATGTAAAATCTTCTTCTGGAAAATTCCATACTCCTTCACCATAAGTCGGAAGGTTATAACCATTAATATTTTTATAATTAGAGACAGGTGTTGACCATCTTACCTTTTCATATGTCTTGCCCGTCGGTGAATAGAACCTATCATCCGAAACAAAACTAATCAACTGGCCTTCCTCATTAAAGTATAATGTTGCAGATACCTTGATCCCCTCATTATTAAATACAGCCTTTGCCGTTAATGAATCTATAGGCTTCCACTCAATTCTTTCATCAATAAGAGTTGCTGGTGCCAGTAGACACATATCATTGAAAACAGTAACTGTTTCGCCTTGATTCATCTCTTCACCCTTACCATCAACTACTGGGATTAAACCTGCTAATTTAATAAGCATTGTTGCCTTTGCATCTGTATATGAATGCAGGCCAATAACCGGTATACCTGACATATTCATTTTTATAAAGAATAAGCGAGTAATTTTATCAATAAAACTATATTGCCTTACATCCACTTTTGCCCAGTCCCTTTTTCCGTCTGTTTTCATACTTCCATCAATAATAACTTTAAAACTTTTTACTTTCTCCTTGCCCACTACACCCACATACCTAAGATATTTTTGAACAGGTTCCGGTAGATGTGCGATATCTGTTTCCTTTAAAATTTCATTTTCCAGTATTCTGGTTCTTTCTAATCCCTCAAGAGCCTCCGACTTAAATTGCCTGTACAGGTGCTGTGAATAATAAAAACATAATAGTATAACTAAAACCACCAGAATTGTTATTGTCCATTTAATATTCATACTTCTCATTGTATCCCCCTAACATATCTTATTCTATTCAAATTTTTATAATAGCAAACTCATTTGTATCTGTCAAAACAAACTAAATGTGGATATAGCGTAGATGTTAATTCATACTAAAGTCTGATAACACTATGCTGTTAGTGCTACCCCAACATGTCATGAGTTAATTCCTCCTTTTTCCTCACCTCACTACTAAATGTATTATTAGTTTGCAAAAGCCCCAATCAAATAATTGATTAAGGCTGGCTGACAGTACTTTTAGTTGTGTCACTGTAATCAAAAAATGTGTAACATAACAAAACCATTGTTAGAATTACACCCCTTACAATAAAAATAATACAGTTGCATTATATATTTTGGAAAATATATTTGATTAAGACTGGTGGGTTTTTGAGGTTAAAAGCGTTTATTGCCCCATGGGTAATATTAACTTTGTACTCTGGGGACGGAGGCGGAGGAAATGAATAAGTGATTAGTACTTTTTCTTTACCATTTTTAAACGTCAAATGAAATGAGCCATCTCTTACGAGCTCCCAGCCATACTGAGGCATTTTGCTCTTATAGTAACTCCTAAAAGAGGTCAGGCTTACAACAGTTTTAAATACGGTTTCCTCCTCTTGTTCACTAATGAGCTTTGCATTGGGGGGCATGGGAATGTCTTCTCTATACATTTCAGTTTTGGAACAACCTGCCGTCAAGCTTAGAAACAATATTATCAGGACTACTAAAAGCCGAAACTGTTTCACTTTAGCCCTCCTCGATCAGTATACTATCTATTACATTCTCTTGAAATTTATTATTGTCCTTTTACTAAGGTCGCTTTTTCCCTTTTCACCAACCTGTCTGACATCCTAAAAATAAAAGGGGAGTGCTCCTTTTATTGCTTATAGGGCACTTCTAGCGAATGATTAATTTCTGTGTATCTTTTTAATCTCCTCCTACAAGGCCAGCACCCGAACTTCTCAAGATCTCTTCTATTTCGGGCTTTAATTTGCTTGGGATTTCGGCAGCCTGACTTATCTGTATATACTTAAATGTTGTCAGATCAAAGGGCACCCTATCATCGGCTTCGCCTGGTTCAAAAATAAATAAAAGACGGTTCTTTTCATGGTGCTGAAGAGCAAAACCCGCCTCGACATAAACATTTGGTCGATGACCAGTAAGATCGCAGATGATAATATCTGAAGAGGAGATTGCCTCGTACATACGGTTATGAATGGGGAAGGTTCCTCCTTCGTGTGTACCCATATCGATTAATTCAAGGCAAATACCATGCAGTTGCTGAATATCCTCCAGAGTCCGATGAAGTTGTTCAAGTCGTAGTTGTGCTTTGTTGTATGCATCATTGGGAGTATCCATTTTTGGATACCAGCGTGCTAGAAAAACCCTTTTTGGAATGTGGAGTTGAGACGCTTTAAAAGTTTCCAGCAATTGCTGTGCAGGAGATAGTGGGTTCAATAAATTGGTTATTCCTTGGCTCCCAAGCCAATAACCAATACGATCTAAATAGCCAACAACCCAACTAACTTTAGCTTCGTGGTCGTCACCCTTTGCCTCACGCCAGACACGAGCCGCTAGCTCAAAAAAACTATAGGTACTGCACATAGATGGGTGATTTGCAGATAAGCGAGTGGCTATATCAGTAAGTCCGGCAAACAGTTGATCGGCAAAGACTGTTAAGCTTTGGCGGGTTTCTGCTATAGAGGGGTCCATTTTTATTAATTGGCGAGATGAATCCCATAATGTCGCTAATGGACGCTCACCAAAGCGCTCTTTAGCCGGATCCGGCAGACCGCTTAGATGGTCTGCTAGTAGGCGTGTCAAATGTAATTCTGGGCTGTGAGAAAATTCGTTGTCTGGCGTCATCGCATATTCAGGGTTTTGTCCCAGAAGCAAACGCAAACCGTGCTCTGATTCCAAGGGCAAAGCTGTGCTGTTGATGGTGTGAAATATTAATGATTCAGCATAATCATCCGCATCATTTTCCGGGGTGCCAAGCAACACCATACAAAACGGGGCTAAGTATTTGTCCTGAAGGTTCATATCATCCTGCAATCTTTCAGCAAAAGCCAACCGGTGATTGCCGTCAATTCGGCGGATAAACTTGCTCGACTTGACATCCGTTAGTCGGCTACGTCGGACTCTCACTTTTTGGATGCGTTGATTTTTACTAGAAAAGCGCCGTTCCATGTAAATTGGCCCATCTTCTAGAGTTCTTACCCCCACCGTCTCGGTTTCTATAATAATAGGCTCTACCTCGTAACGTACAGCAAGAATCACCTCAGGAATAAACCTGTTATCACTGCGTTCTAAGTACTTCTTGATATCTTCTGCATGTTTTGGGTCCAACTCTCGTTGATGTCCAACGACGTGATTTGGTTGATTTCCATTTATCATTATATAGGGAACAGAAACCTCCGCTAGATCGCGCAAGTCGGCAAATCCCCGGATAATACGAAAAATGCCCAGAACTCTTTCAGCAAAAACACCCTCGAACTCTATGTATTTACTACGGGACACGTTATTTAACCTCCCCAGAATGGGTACTAAGTATCATTTGTTCAACGGTTTTTACCGCATTTTGCATTATTGTGAAAGCTTGATTTTTTAGCCTAGCTATCTCAGCCTTTACTTCAATGATTTTTCTAATCAGGATTACTTGCTCACAGATCGGCGGTAACGGAAACTTGATATTAAAAACATCTTCGTTTCCAATAGCATAATTACCAACAGCAGTTCTTACACCAGCCTCAATTTGCGGGCGCACCATACTCGTAGATAAAATATATTCCAAATACTCTGGCTTAATGTTATCCTTGCAACGAATGCGCATCAACTTGTCTGGAAAAATTACATCCAGATAATCTTGGTTAATTATTGCAACTCGCCCAACGTAATCGAGAGTTCCGTTCGTGCGACACATTAGAACATCGCCCTTCTTTAGGCCAAATTTTTCTCGATATTGTTTTTTATTGGCGATGTATTTCGTTTCATGGGGTAAGAAACTTCCGCTTGTTACCGCGCTCAGCTTAAGCACCTTTAAAGAGGTAGGCTTGCTGCTTGGACTAGAGGAGCAACCGTGTTTAACTTCTGATATACAGTTTCTTCCGTTAACAACCGGATACTTACCTTTTGTCAAATCCGGGATCTGTGTTAATAAGTATGTTGCACGTTGGTTCCATTTGGTTAGTTTTGACCATGAAGTAATCATAATTGTCGGTTGTTGATTTGTTCTTTTTGTCATTAACCCAAGCTGTGATAGTATAGACGTTTCTAGTTCCTCGTGCAACTGGTTTGCGTAAGTTTCTAGCTTACGAGATTTTGTGACTGAAGCTTTCCAATAAGCCACAATCTTTTTCTGTATAGAAAGTGGCGGAACAGGCATCTTTAGGGTTTTAAGTAGCGGATAGGTAAGATTCATCCTCACGGATCCCGCTGTAGCTGCTCGCAGGCTTTTATTGAAAAAATGGGACTTCATTATAAGTAAAAATACTTCTGGAAGAATTACCCTCTTGTCAACTGAAAAAACTACATAAGCCGGGCTTATATACGCACCATCGTATTTTGGTTGAACTAAACCAATCGAGCCAACATTAATTCGATATGGGTTATACGCAAAATCACCAGTATTTACTTTTTTGTAAGGTTGTTTAATGTCCTGACCTAGTGCATCATAAGAATGAAATATCCCATCATAATTATTCACACCGAGAATAGTAAAATTTTTGTCGGGCGAATCAGAAAGACGTACTTTTTCATTATGCTCCATAACAAATTCAGCTAATGGAATTAACGGATATTGAGATTTAATAAGCCCTGCATAGAATTTTACATCCCAACGCTTCAGTTGCTCGAAGCTTACAATGTGAAATGTAGAAGTCTCCATCAGTCATCCCCTCCAGCAAAAGCCTTGGGATCTGCCAAAAACTCTCTATACAACTCCAGACAGGTTTTTTCTACATTTTGCGGTTGATTTGGGTTAGGATAGAGTTCGTTTTGGTCCTCTTCACCAGTAGCGGAAATGCCAACTTTTTCGGCCTCGTACATAAAAATATAGTAGTTAAAGCGCTCTTTTAGCAATTTCCGGGCTTCAGCAGCCTTCTGTACCTCTATCTCCTTTAGGTAATCGCTAAATTCTTTTTGCATAGCCTTACGTTGGCCAATATCCTTTTCCAACCTTGACTGTTCCATGGCCGTTTTCAATCGCCTTGTTTCTGCGGCATGCTCATCGGCATATCGCGCTTCGACATCTGCCTTTGCCTTTGAGTAGATATCCTCAAAACGTTGCTGTTCCTCCTCGGTAAACTTTTGTAGAAATAAAAGCGAGCATTTAACATTAGCACCAGAGCTGATAAAGGTCTCCTGTGGCAAACTGACTATTGCACGGATAAAAGCACGGTCCTCGGTGAACTCACGTACATAGGCAAGTGAAGGATTGTTAAATACCCCTTCTGGTAAAACTATACCAAGTCGACCACCAGGTTTTAGTAAGTCTAGACAACGCTCTATGAAGAGCAACTCAGTTTTTATTTTAGCTTTATCGCTTTTGGGGAGGTTAAAGAGTCTAGCAATTGGTTTGTTAAGAGCTGCCTTCACCCTCGCTTGGGCTTGGGAGTAGAGGTCGCCATATTCACGCAAATATCGCTTTTCAACCTCTGGATTTACATAAGTATCTACTTCTAACACCTTATCGGTAGGTTCGACATTCGCACCGAAGGGGGGATTAGTGAGGATAATATCAAACCGGCCCTCGAAAATACCGTTAACATTGAGAAAGCCGTCATGGTGATGTACTCCACCATGACCATCACCATGCATAATCATGTTCATCTTGCTAGTACGTGCCATGCGATCATTGGCGTCTGTACCGTAGATACAGCGATTCGCTAATTTCCACAGACGTGATCCTTCACAGCGCTGATCAATGACGTTTTGAATTTCAGTGAACTTAGTCTTCAGTTTTTTAGCCCTATTTTCCTCAGATAATTTTTCGTTCATTAGTGCGGTCTTGAAGGCATTATACTCGCGGTCTACGTCAGCCAAAATCTTTTCCCTCACAATTTCAAATACCCGAATTAGAAATCCCCCAGAACCGCTAGCCGGGTCACAAACAACATCCCCCTCTTGAGGGTCAACCATGTGTACCATAAATTCAACAATAGAACGTGGTGTGAAAAATTGACCGATCTCACCCCTAAAAGTACGCCCGAGGAAACGTTCAAAAGCAACACCTTTTACATCTTCACTAGTATCAGAAAGATTGTACTTTTCGAGCTGACGGACGATCTCTTCACCAGTTGCTGGTTTTAAGTTGATGCTCTCGTCATCCTCAAAAATCTTATCACTGGAGAAAGCTTGCTTAGTCTCCTGAAATAGATTATCAAGGGGATTTTCGGCGATTTGTGCATTAAGCACTTTGACGGTAAAAAGATTTTCTTTACTTTGTCGTGTAAGCAGTTGCCGTTCAACGTATACTTTAACGAACAAAACCTTGGCAATTTCATCGAAAGCCGCAGCTGGGTCCTTCTTTTCCCGGTTTCGGATGATGTTATGGCATTTGTGTAATAAGTCGGCGAACTCCTTCTCTTTGAAAACACGAAGTTTGGAGAGTAATTCCTCAATCTCGCTATCCGTAGCATCAGCGGCCGGTATGTTCTCTATTTCTTCAATATATCCCGGTACCTTATCTTTTTTTACTCTCCAATACTTGGTTTCGCGGGAATTATGAGTAACGAAAAATGGGGCATCACAAATACGCGCATAGTTTTCACCCTGGTGATAATCTTGTTGCTTGATAGTGACATTATCCGATTTGCATTCTACGATAATGAAGAGAGAATTGTCTTGACTCTTGTCTCTGGCTGTACGCCAGATTGCAAAATCAGCGCGGGCGCTAGCACTACCTCGACCGGTAAGGTCAATTTCTTCAGCAATTTGATCAAGTGAAAAACCATAATCATTTACAAGTACAAGTAGATACTCTTGACGGACCCTCTCTTCAGGCGTTTCTATCAGCCATTTACTACGCACATGACTCCATATCTTGCCTTTTTTTTCGTCCCGTTTTATGTTTAGAGTACTCATTTTAGCCATGCCTCCTTAAAATGCCTTGTAACCCAAAACAAAGATATAAGAGTTATATTATAGCAATTTCTAAGCATTATGTTCAAACAAGGAAATAAGCCCATACGTACAATTCCTTTAATGCCAAATATTTATATACTCATATATTCCCTTTTGCCAAAAAAATTCCTCCCCTTGTTCTTACAAAAGGTCGATATTGTAGCTTAAACGTATAAACCCATAACTTTACCAGCCTTAGAACCATAAGTTTGCCATAAATATAATTAAAATCCCCTGTTTTTATAGGGGGATTAATTCTTATAAAGTATGCATTTTGATCAGCTGTCATTTCATTAATCAAGAGTAATTTGGGGATAGCTTTTTATGGAGGCAACCAATATGCAGTAACACTTAGGCATATTGATATGAACAGCAAAACAACAGTTAAGAATGTTAACCACAGAAAGGTCATTAGTGGCGAGTTACAAATTCAAATTTATATAAACCTCATTAATCTCTTCCTGAGTTATTCCTATATACCGAAGCGTAATCGCTGGTGAACTATGATTAAATATCCGCATCAGCAGCGTGATATCAATACCCTGCTTATACGCCCAGTACCCAAAGGTTTTCCTGAGCGTATGCGTACCAATGGATCCTTTAATTTTTGCAATCCTGCATGCTTCATTAATAACTCTATAGGCTTGCACCCTGGAAATAGCCTTATTATCACCCTTCCGGCTGCTGAAAAAAAACTTTTCCGGCCAGTGATCAATTTCTTTCATATACTCATTTACTGCTCTCTTCACACTCTTATTAATAGAAAACGTCTTCGTCTTCCCGGTCTTAGCTTCCTTAATTCTAATTACATCCAAGACATTACCCCTATCATCAACCAAATCTTTAAACTTCAATTTAAGCAAGTCACTGATCCGTAGGCCAACAATAATCCCCATTACAAACAGTAAATAATCCCTAAGATTATTCTTCCAGAGAAAATTTTTTCACTTTCTCTATCTGATTTTTATCCTTAATTGCCCCAACCTCATTCATCTAACCCCACCCCCTCTGCTACCTATCAACCTAAGTATGCAAACGCTACTAGTTATTGCAATACTGTCGGCTCCCGTTCAAGCAGGTCAACATTCGTATCGCAAATCCTAAATAAGAAACATCGGCTTTCTTTTCCATAAAAGTATAGCTCTGCTATACCGTCCGGGTTGTTATTAGTCCCGGCCTTTCTTAATAATGTTTGCTGAAGACGGTAAGATTCATCAACATTCATGTTTAATATATGAGACCGAAACGTTAGCCTGTCAATTAAAGCAGCAACCATCATTTCATTTTCGAACAAATCTGTCCAGCTTGAGAACTCAAGATTGGTGGTAACAATGATACTTGCCCTTTCATATCGTTCCGCTACTACCTGGAACAGCATCTCGGATTGGTATCGGTTAAAAGTAAGATAGCTAAGATCGTCAATTATCAGTAGGTCAATTTTTGCCAGCTTTTTTTCAAGCTTGGATAGCTGATGGCATTGAATGGCCTAGACCTGATAGAAA